>JBEKHG010000018.1:0-70153 GCA_050012395.1 Candidatus Acidiferrales bacterium | reverse complement strand
CCACCTGAAGGCGGCGCTACCAAAGCGAGCGTCCACATCGAACGTTCATGCAAAGGCACGTCGGGATAAAAGCAGGTCCCTCACCGCCATCCGCAAGAAGCGCGGCTGGGTTCGGGATGACAACGTTAAGGCGGGGCGAAGGACGCGCGGCACTCAAACCGCAAAGCGGCAGAGGGAGCACAGCGATTGTAAAAGAGCCGGCAAGATGCCGGCGCTACACAAGGCGAACTGGATTACAGCGAGTGCAAAAGAGCCGGCAAGATGCGAGCGTTACGAAAAACGAACGTGCGCAGAGTCAGTACGGCGCTCTTTGGGCTGCTCGGCCAGGCCAGCGGTACGACCGGCGAAATGACAAAGACGAATTGCAATTCGCTCGGTCTGAACGTAAAGTTCACGCGAGAGTTTGCCGGGAGAACGAAAGACCTGGGGATCGATGCCATGGATGCTAGTGCGATCGATATGAGGATCATTGCTGGGGGGACTCGATGAGTGCGGCTAAACCGTTTTCTGCGGAAAGTACGCGGCGGGAATTTCTGAAGACAGGGACTCTTGCGGGGGCGAGTCTGATTATTGGATTTCATTTGCCGGCGCGGATAGCGCAGCAAGCGGCGAGTGCAAACGGCAAAGATTCCGCGCGCGGAGACTTCGCACCGAATGCGTTCATTGAGATTAAGCCTACCGGCGATATTTTTTTGACGGTGGCGCGGTCGGAGATGGGGCAGGGGGTACGGACGGCGCTGGCCATGATTTTGGCGGAGGAGCTGGACGCGGATTGGGCGCGCGTGACGGTGAAGCAGGCGGACTTTGATACGAAATATGGCGACATGACTACGGGGGGCAGCGCTAGCGTGCGGAGTTCGTGGGATCCGTTGCGCAAGGCGGGGGCGACGGCGCGGGACATGTTGCTGTCTGCCGCGGCGCAAATGATGAGCGTCCCGAAGGAAGAATGCAGGGCCATTGGCGGAAGCGTGATCGAGCATACGAAGACTGGAAGAAAAGTTGAATATGGATTGCTGGTGGAGAAGGCGTCTGGATTCCCCGTTCCGAAAGATGTGCTGCTGAAAAATTTCCAAGACTACAGGATTGTCGGCACGAAAAGAAATCGCGTGGACGACAAGCATATTGTGATCGGCGAAGCGCACTACGGGATCGACACGAAAGTTCCGGGGATGCTGTATGCGTCAGTGACGAGGCCGGCAGTATTTGGCGGGCGGGTGAAGACGTTTGATGCGAGCAAGGCGCAGGCCGCGCCGGGGGTGCGCAAAGTGGTGGAAGTGCCGCGGATGGAATTGCCTCCGTTATTTGGAGAAGAGCGCGCGCCGAATTCGGGGCACCAACACTATTTGTGGGGTGGAGTGGCAGTGGTGGCGGATTCGACGTGGCGCGCCGTGGCGGCGAGACGCGCGCTGACGGTGGAATGGGACGATGGGCCGGGCGCATCGGAATCGACGGAGGGGCAGCGCGCGGAGCTGGCGGGACTTTTGAAAAATCCAGGGAAGGAATTGCGGAAAATTGGAGACCCGGAAACGGCGTTGGCGAACGCTGCAAAAAAAGTGGAAGCGGAGTACGAAACGCCTTTTCTGGCGCACATGGCGATGGAGCCGCCAAACTGCACTGCGTTTGTGCGCGACGGGAAATGCGAAGTGTGGGCTCCCACGCAAAATCCGGGCGGGATGGCGACGGCGCTGCAGAGTTGTCTTGGATTGCCGGCGTCGGCGATTACGATTCATGTGACGCTGCTGGGCGGGGGATTTGGGAGGCGGCTGAATATCGAGTATGGAGTGGAAGCGGCGCTGATTTCGCGCGCGGCGGGAGCCCCGGTGAAGGTGACTTGGACGCGCGAGGACGATATCAGCCACGATTTTTACCGGCCGATGACGCGTCACCGCATGCGGGCGGGGCTGGATACGCAGAACCAGGCGGTTGCGTGGCTGCACCACATTGCAGCCCCTTCCACGGACGGGACGTATCTGGGCGGCGATATTCCGGATATTGGCGGAACGGAAATCGCGGGCACCGGGCTGCCGAATGGCTCGGTGACAAATTATTTTCTGGAACAGAGTTTTCTGCACACGGCGGTTCCGCGCGGGTACTGGCGTGCAGTGGATCCGAATTGGAATCATTTTGCAGTGGAGAGTTTTATCGATGAGATAGCGGCAGCGTCGGGAAAAGATCCGGTGGAGATGCGAAAACAATTGATCGCGGGGACTCCGGCGGCGGCCACGGCCGACAGCGATGAGAGACCGGTGAACATTGAACGACTGCATCACGTGATCGATCTGGCGGCGGAAAAATCCGGATGGGGAAAAACGCTGGCGGCGAGCGCGTCATCTACAGTGCGGCGCGGACGTGGGATCGCGGCGCTTTATTCGTGGGGGAGCTATGTGGCAAATGTCGCGGAAGTAAGCGTTGGAAAAGATGGAACGCTGCGCGTGGACCGCGTGGTGGTGGCGATCGATTGTGGGCAGGTGATTAATCCGGACATGGTGATGGCGCAGATGGAAGGCGGAGTCGCGTTTGGGTTGACCTCGGCGCTGTACGACGAAATTACGATTAAGAATGGGCAGGTGCAGCAAAGCAATTTTGATAATTATCCGATGCTGCGGATTTCGGATATGCCAAAGGTGGAAGTGTACATCGTGCCAAGTCATGAAACGCCGGGCGGGATTGGCGAGCCGGGAGTTCCCTGTGCTGCACCGGCGGTGGCGAATGCAGTTTTTGCGGCGACGGGGAAACGACTGCGTCGTTTGCCATTTCAAGCTTCGGAGCTGGCGCAGACGTAGAATAGCCACGTTTCAGTGCGAGCCTTTCTTGCTTTTTAGCACGCAGGATCTCGACATCAGGCAAACCGTTCCTAGAGCAAGCCCCTTTCCACATCAGGAGAAGCGGTCGCACAATTGCTTCGCCCGCAGCGGGAGTCATCGCGCGGAATTTCGTCTTGGTGCGATAGAGCCGGGCGAAAGGATGGCATCGGTGACGCGCCCGACTTGAACCATCTCGGCGATGTCATGTACGCGGACGATGTGAGCGCCTTGCATGATGCTGGCGGCGACGGCGGCGGCGGTGCCCCAGAGGCGGTCGTCGTTTGTTGAGCCTTGGTGTGATTGGGTGCGCAGGATGTGGCCAATAAAACCTTTCCTGGATGTGCCGACCAACAGCGGATAGCCGAGTTTTGCGAGTTCGGGTAAACGCGCCAGCAAGGCGAGATTTTGGGCGTAGTTTTTGCCGAAGCCGACGCCGGGGTCGATAATGATTTGAGATTTTGGCACGCCAGCGGTGCGGGCGAGCGCAATTGAGCGGCGCAAACCGGCCAGGACATCGCGGACCACGTCTTTTGCGAACGGACCTTTCTGCATGGTGCGGGGTTCACCGCGCATGTGCATCAGGATTATCGGGAGTTTGCGGCGGCGAGCTACTTCGGCGATGCGGGGGTCGTTGTGCAAGGCGGTAACGTCGTTGAGAATTTTCGCTCCGAGGGCTGCGGCGGCTTCCGCTACTTCCGATTTGCTGGTGTCGATCGAGATTGGGATTTTTATTTTTCCGCGTAGCTTTTCGAGCACGGGGAGGATTCTGCGCAGCTCTTCGTTTACAGAAACACCAATGGAACCGGGGCGGGTGGATTCGGCGCCGATGTCGAGGAGGTCTGCGCCGGCCCGTTCGATTTCCAGGGCGCGGTTGACGGCTGCGTCTATGCCTAGGTAGCGGCCGCCGTCGGAGAAACTATCGGGCGTAACGTTGAGGACGCCCATGATCAGAGTGCGTTGGCCGAGCGATAAAGTTCCGGAGGGCAAGCGCAACTTGAATGTGCGACGACGGAGCATGCGCACCGATTAAATCATAAGACGGGACCAATCGAGGCAACGAAGCAGGAATCTGGGGCCGAAATGCGGGCAATAAGTGAAGCAGATCAACGGTCAGTGGTGATCCTGGTACTCAGCCTAAGCCTTTAACAGGGATCGCTCGCAGCAAAATTACAAATCAATGTGCGGCGGGAGAAGCGTAGTAGCCGGGGCGGCTTGCTACGCTGACGCCGGTGTGTCCTAGGACTTCGACACGCAGGGAATGCCACGTTGAGAGGTTAGAGGAAGCCTGAGGCGGTGCGAAACCAAGCGTGTACTCAGCGCGAACTCTGCGGGCGATTTCGCGGAATGTATCGGTTAGCGAATCTGACTCGCGCAGGAAATAGAGTTGCCCGCCCACGCGGCGTGTGAGTTCGGCGAGGTACAAAGTATAGGCGGGGATTTTCAGGTCGCGTGCGTCGCCGGTGAGTAAGGTATTCGCGGAATGTGAGGTGAGCCAAGCGGGAGTCATTGACCTGGGTCTGCTCTGAGTGGAGACAGCGAAGAGTTGAATGTCGTCGGCGGCGAGCGCACGAGAAACGTCGTCGAAAGTCAGGCGATTATTTGGAAATCCGGGGCGTGGAGACGCCGTGACGGGATCCAAGGTCAGGCCAAGGCCGCTGTCCTGGCCGTCGGTAAGAAGCACGATGGCTTTGCGGCCAGTACGTCCGGGGAAAAGCTCCTGCGCGGCGAGAAACACCGATTGATAAATATTTGAGCCACCGGTGTCGTCAAAAAGTTCGCGGACGTTAATGCGCGAGATAGCTTGGCGGATGAGGCCCCAATCATTTGAAAAAGGGAGCAACAGGTAGGTGTGAGCGGAAAAGTCGATGACGGCGACTTGATCTGTGGGGGTAAGGCCGTCCACGAGCGCGCGAGCTGCTGTTTTCATTTCGTCGCTTTGCGGCAGGATGCTGGGGCTTGCGTCGATGACCAGCGCAATCGTGGCGGGCTGGGTGGAGGCATCGAAATACGTGAGCGGTTGTTCGACGCCGTCGTCGAAAATGCGGAAGTTCTCCCGAGACAGGCCAGCGAGCGCGGTGCCGGAGGCATCCGTAACGCTGCAGGTGACCGGGACAAGCGGCGTCACGACGCGGATAGCGTTCGCGGTGAATTCATCTTTTGCTTCGGAACCAGCATTCCTCGATGTGATGATGCGCAACTCACCGGTGATTGCGTCGCGTTGTAGGGAAATTCCGGAGTCGAGGGTGCGCGGGCGGGGAAGTTTTGCCTTTTGCGAAGTCTGCGAGTGGAGGTGGGCCGACGTCCCCCAAAAGAGCAGCATTCCGAGGGGAAAAAAGTAATACGCGGAAGGAAGACGAACGAAATTAATTTTTCTCGAGGGGGGCTCTGAGCGCATCGACGCTTGAACTCAATCGAGGTCGAAATCGCGCAGCGGTTTCTCGATGGGACCGTCTTTGGCTTTCTTCAATCCTTCGGCAAACTTGCGGGCGAGTACATCCTCTTTTGATTTTTCGGCTTCCACGGATGCGCGGAACTTCGCTTCCACGGCATCCTTCTGTGCACGCAAGAGGCTGGCGGTGTCGTCCAAGTCGACGGAGGACGGCGGTCTTGGCGGCGGAACATGGGAGAGGACGGCGCCGAGTTCGCGGTCAATGTTGAGTTTCGCCCGGCAGCACGGGCATTCTACTTCGAAAGTGTCTGCTCGCTTGTTGGACATACGGCCATTTTACGCTCATTTCTGCGGGTAGGAGCAAGCGAGAGCAGCGCGACTTACAAGCAATGCCCATTAAAGTGGTTACACCGAAAGGCGTCGAAGTGGCTCTTGTGTGAGATCGCTTACCGGTTAATTGTTACTGTCACCTGTCGGATCTCTGGCTAAAGAGTCCACCCTAGTAGGACGGGAGATAGTGGGTATGCGCTTCCTCGCGGTGTTGCTGTCCGTTGTGGCAGTTTGCAATTTAATGGCGACTCAAACAAAACAAACAATCCGAAGCAATGCCATCGATCCGGCCGCCAATCTAAGAGACTTTCAGGTGATTGAGTTCCGTCGCTACACCATCAAACCTGGAGGCCGCGAGAACTTTACCAAGTACTTTGAAACTTATTTTCCGGGAGCCATTGAACAAGTGGGGTCGATCATCGCCGGCTCTTTCCTCGAGCGCAAAAACCAAGACGGCTTCACATGGATTCGAGGCTTTCACACTATTGAAGAGCGCGCTACGGCGAACGCAGCTTTCTACGCCGGACCAGTTTGGAAGGAGCATAGGAAGACGGCGAATGATCTGATTGCCGACTCCGATAACGTTATGCTGCTTCGCCCTTTGACGGCTGAACGAGGCATTCCCATCCTGCCTGATACCGATCCCGTTACCGAAGCAAACGGCGCTCGAGGTGTGGTGGTAGCGCAAATATTCGCGGTGAAGGCTGATAGCGCGGAAGCGTTTGCGAAGGAAGCGGAAACCGGATTTGCGGCCTATCGAGCTGCGGGCGTGAGGGAAGCCGGCGTTCTTGTTACGCTCGATGTGAAAAATAATTATCCGCAACTTCCTGTGCGCACGGACGGTCCCTATTTGGTGTGGCTAGGAATCCTTGAAGATAATCAAATGCTGGAAACGAGATTTGCCGCGGTGGCGGAGCGGTCTTGGCAGTCCCTTTCTGCAACAGGATTGCTCAGAGGGACGCCGGAGCTGATCGTCATGGACCCTACGCCGCGCTCGCGCTTGCGTTGGTTACCCTGAGAGGAAGATGTTTTTACTTGAATAGGTGCATGAGAATCAGGTTTCCGCCGCCGGTGGTGACGATCACCAGGTTCATAACGACAATCATGGTGTCGTAACTCCAGCCGTTCGTCCCTGATTTGCCCCAGAAGCCTGTGTGCCAAGTAAATATTTTCTTTTGGATGGCGCCGAGCATAACCAAAATCAAACCGATGGCGGCGAGTTGCGCGAGAACGCCCAAAATTACTCCAAGGGCGCCCGCGAATTCAGCCGCACCAAGAAAAATTGTGAAGCTCTTGCTCATTCCAATGTCCTTGCTCCGCGCTGACGGGTCCTTGAGGTGTCTATAGCCGCTGGTGATGAACACGAGGCCAACCATGAAGCGCAAGAGGAGAAGAGCAACATCGGTGAATTGAGACAATTGTGTGAAGGTCATAGAAGTTACTCCGGTCGGCTATCATACGCTCGAAAGCCACGCGGCATTTACGTGCAACCGCTATTGACCGCAGCCTTAATGAGCGAGTACTTTCTAAACCACGTTATTACACCCTACTTGCTGCTGCGCGGAGGAAATTTGCGACATTGGACTCTTGTGGGGATTGGACTGGTGTTTTTGTTTTGTAATGCAGCGTTTGCCCAAAGCGTTGAGAATTCAGCTTTGCCGGCAGTTGTGGCGAACGACAACCGTACGCCTGCAGGGCAGCTTGACAATGGCGTGCTGGAATTGCGGCTCACGCTCAAGGAGGCGAGATGGTATCCGGAGGATGTGAACGGCGGGCATCGAGATGTCTTTGCGTTCGGCGAGGAAGGCCGTGCGCCGCAAATTTCTGGTCCGTTGATCCGCGTGCCACAAGGAACAAAGATTCACGCCAGCATTCGCAATACGCTGCCTTTAACGGCAAAGGTTCACGGCTTGCATAGCCATCCCGGAGACGCAAACGACGTAGTGACGCTGTCACCTGGCGAAACGCGGCAACTGCAATTCGCTGCCGGCGATCCTGGCACTTATTTTTACTGGGCCAGCACGTCGGCCAAGCCGCTCGGCGAGCGCATGGACAAGGAAACGTTGCTGTCCGGAGCATTCATTGTGGATGCGCCGGGGACGAAGCTGGACGACCGCATCTTTGTTCTTGGGCTCTGGTGGAAAGGATCCCTCGAGAACCCGGAAGAAATTCCCTCGATCAACGGCAAGACCTGGCCTAACACAGAACGTCTCACCTTGAATCAAGGCGAGAGCACGCACTGGCGCGTGATCAATCCGACGGTATCGGACCACGGCATGCATCTTCACGGTTTCTTTTTCAGCGTAGACGGCGAGGGCGACGGTGAGCGCTTCGAGCAGTATGCGGTGGAGCAGCGCCGCTTGGCGGTGACCGAGCATATCGATGTGGGACACACCTTCGATATGACATGGACGCCGGACCGTGCGGGGAACTGGCTATTCCACTGCCATATGACGTCGCATATGACGCCTTCAGAGTCTCTGCATCCCAAAGAACCGCAGCCTGCTGCCTATTCACCGGAACACGAACAGAGCATGAGCATGGGGGGGCTGGTGATCGGCATCACCGTGCTTCCGAATTCGACAGCGGCACTCCATCTGGCCCCGACAGGCGCAACGCACAAACTGCAACTGGTGATCTCGGAAAATCCTGAGAAGATCCCGCTTTACAACTTGGAAGTAAACGATCCAAGAGAACCGGCTGGGACTGATAAGAAAAAAAAGCAGAGCCTGCTGGGGCCTCCTATTATTCTCACGCGCGGGGAGCCTGCGGAAATCGAAGTGAAGAATTCAACAAGCAATCCGACGGCGATTCACTGGCACGGGATGGAGCTGGAAAGTTACTACGATGGTGTAGCGGGATGGACTGGCTCGGGCCAGCAGACGAGCCCACCGATTCCACCCGGAACGTCTTTTGTGGCGCGCATGACGCCACCACGGGCGGGGACATTCATTTATCACACGCACTGGCACGATGAAGGGCAATTGTTGAATGGCGTGTACGGGCCGCTGATCGTATTGGAGCCTGGCGAGAAATATGATCCAGAGCACGACCGAACTTTCGTTTTCAGCATGGGGAAATATGCTCCGTACGGCTTCTTACTTTTGATAAATGGTCACCCCGAACCGGATCCCATCAGCTTACATGCCGGAAACCGTTACCGGATGCGATTCATCAATATTACCGACAACGCTGCGGACTTGCGTGTACGTTTGACGCGCGAGGACATGCCGGTGCAGTGGAAAGTCATCGCCAAGGACGGAGCAGCTCTGCGGACAGGACAGTTAAAATACTCTGTAGCTGATATGGGCATCACAGTGGGAGAAACGTATGATGTGGAGTATGAGGCGGAAAAAGCTGGCCTAACCGATCTGCAGATTTGGGAGCCGTTTTTCCCCAGTGTGGTTACGCAACCCTTGCAATTTATGCCCGCCAATTAACGGATCAGTTCCCGCAAATAGAAACGGCGCCTGATGGTTAGTCGGCGCCGCTGTGAACCTTAGCTATGACTTTCGATTAAGCCGGGGCCGGTTTCTCGCCCTTAGCCATTCCGGGGATTGGGCGCGGCTCGGGGCGTAGCGAGAGCTGCGGCTCTTTCGTCGGCAACGGCGGAGCAGCCGGAGGCGGAGGTGGAACCTTGTCAGGCAGCGGCTTGCCTTCGAGCAAAAGCTTGAGCTCGGTGGCGTCGAGGACTTCGCGTTCGAGTAGGGCTTGGGCAATGCGTTCGAGAGTGTCGCGCTGCGTTTCGAGAATATTGCGAGCGCGGCTGTAGCCGTTGGTGACGATGCTGCGAACCTCCGCGTCGATCTTGATCGCAGTGTCTTCGGAGTAGTCGCGATGCTGGGTGATTTCGCGGCCCAGGAAAATGGCTTCTTCCTTTTTGCCGAAGGTCAGCGGCCCGAGAGGGCTCATACCCCATTCGCACACCATCTGGCGCGCGATTTCCGAGGCGCGTTCGATATCGTTTCCCGCACCGGTAGTGATGTGATGCAGGAAAATTTCTTCAGCGGCGCGGCCACCCATTAGAACGCTGAGTTGCGACTCGAGAAATTCCTTGGTGTAGGTGTGCTTGTCATCGATGGGCAGTTGCATGGTTACGCCCAAAGCCATTCCGCGAGGGATGATGGTAACTTTGTGAAGCGGGTCCGCGCCGGGAGTCATGGCGGCTACGAGAGCGTGTCCTGCTTCGTGGTAAGCAGTGTTGCGTTTCTCTTCGTCGGACAAAATCATGGATTTGCGTTCGACGCCCATGAGGACTTTGTCTTTGGACATTTCGAAGTCGGACATGGCCACGAATTTGCGGTTCTGTCGAGCAGCCCAGAGGGCAGATTCGTTGACCAGGTTTGCCAGATCAGCGCCCGAAAATCCGGGAGTTCCGCGAGCGATAACGGAAAGTTCGACGTCTTCGGACAAGGGAACTTTGCGCGTGTGGACACGGAGGATCTCTTCGCGGCCTTTTACGTCGGGGCGCGGGACAACGACGCGGCGGTCGAAACGTCCGGGACGGAGCAAGGCCGGGTCGAGTACGTCGGGACGGTTTGTCGCTGCAATAAGGATGACGCCTTCGTTTGATTCGAAGCCGTCCATTTCTACGAGCAAAGCGTTCAACGTTTGTTCGCGCTCGTCGTGCCCACCGCCGAGACCCGCGCCACGATGGCGCCCGACCGCGTCAATTTCGTCGATGAATATGATGCAAGGCGCATTCTTCTTGCCCTGCTCGAACAGATCGCGCACGCGGCTGGCGCCCACGCCGACAAACATTTCCACGAAATCAGAGCCGGAGATGGAGAAGAATGGAACGTTAGCTTCGCCCGCGATGGCGCGCGCGAGCAAAGTCTTACCAGTTCCTGGAGGCCCGACGAGAAGCACGCCTTTGGGGATGCGTCCACCGAGCTTCTGAAACTTCTGCGGATCCTTCAGGAAATCGATGATTTCGTAAAGCTCTTCCTTGGGCTCGTCAATTCCAGCGACATCCTTGAAGGTCGCTTTCTTCTGCTGCGCGGTAAGCAAACGCGCGCGCGATTTTCCAAAGCTCAGGGCTTTGTTCCCGCCGGCTTGCATCTGCTTCATCATGAAAACCCAGAAGAGGACGAGGAGAATGAGCGGAGCAAAATTTACGAGGAAGGTCATCCAATCGGCATTCTTTACTTCTTTATAGCTGTAAAGGACGCCGTGATCCTGGAGAACCTTCGTTATGTCCGGTATGGCTGTGTTTGCAACAGTTACACCCTTGAACTTTCCAGCCGGCTCGCGATAATCACCCTGAATCTCGGCGCTGTTTGGAGCCAGATAGATGACAACATCCTTGACTTTGCCAGCCTGGACGTTGGCGAGAAAAGTCGTGTAATTCGGTTCATCGTCGTGCGCGGTCTGGCCTCCGGTGGAAGCCATTTTCCACAAGACCACCGCCAGCAAAATCATAAGAAGCCAAAAGAGAATTGTTCGTACCGTAGAGTTCACTGTTTTACCTCGCCTTCTGGCCTGCCCAAAAAGACCGTTCTAAATCGCTGGTTTAATTCTAACTCACTCTTGTTTAGATGCGCTAGGAAGGCGGGTGTATGCACGCAAAGAATGAACAGGCTATTCAAGTGGCTGCTCCTCAATCGAGACCCCTACCAGCGTTTGTTTGCGTGCGCAAAATTCGATTGCGGGCGGCATACCACGAGTCCAAATAACTTGCCCCTCGCATTCCAAAACAGGCCAGAGTCCCCGCTCGTGGCCGGGAATACGATGCTGCAGGAACATTTGCTTCAACTTGTGAATGTGCCGGCGACCGTGCGGTCTGTATGCGTCACCCGGACGCCAATTCCGCAGAACTAAGGGAGCGCGGAGGAGGTCAGCATCAAGGGCTTGGCCAGCATATTTAGTGTCGCTCGGCTGCAAAGTCCAGTCAATCACTTTCAAATAGAAGCAACTCGCGAGTTCCGGAACGGAAACAACGGCCGCCCCACTGCTCGGAACATTTACTACATATTGATACGTAGGCGGATGCGCGAGAGTTTCCTCGGAACTGATCAGCGTCGATTTCTCTTTGGGCGAAAAAATCAGATTGTGGAAACTTCGCTCGACAATGACGCCGCCCGGCAGTTCTAAACGGCGGCCGCTACTTTGCTCGGTAGCAAGTCGAATGATTTGTTCCACATGCTCGGATGTGAGGTCTTTGCGATCCCCGCGGATACTCTGATAAAGACGGCGGATCAGGCGTTCGGTGAGCGGGCGTAACGCCGTGGTATTGCTGACGTTATCTTCAGGCGAAATTTGGGTGCGAAGGGAATCTAGTTCGAGAGGTGACAGCAGATCGCGGACGCGGATAGCGGTTGCATTTTGGTCGCGGCGAACAAGAGCCGCGAAGCGATCTTCCACGATCGTGGACCAGAACAATTCCTCTTCTCGGGAGAGGCGCGCGAGTTCTCCCAGATGAGAGACGATGGTTGGCTGGAAATTGTGTTCCAGGAGCGGAATAAGTTGTTCGCGAATTCGCGCGCGTTGGCGTTTCGTGTCGCGGTTCGTGGCATCTTCACGCCAAGGTTGATCGAGAGATTTCAGATAGTGGCGCAAATCCTGACGCTGGATACCGAGAAGCGGCCGGATTACCGAGCCTAGTTTCGGATAGATGCCCGCCAAACCCGTTGGGCCAGTTCCGCGGAACAAATGCGCGAGAACTGTTTCGGCCTGATCTTGCGCGGTGTGAGCCACAGCGATGAGGGTTGCTTGTCCACTGGCGCATACATTCTCAAAGAAAGCGTAGCGAAGGCGGCGCGCTGCGTCTTCCAGATTCCAACCCTGAAAAGCCGCTGCGGCAGAAACATCTTCACTTGCCGTTACGATTTCAAGGCCAAGCGCACGAGCTAAAACTTTCACGAATTGAGCATCGGCTTGGGAGTCTTCGCCGCGCAGCATGTGATTGAAATGAACGACCAGCAGGGTGACACCAAGTTCTTCACGAAGATTCTGGAGGATACGCAGCAAAGCTACGGAATCCGCGCCGCCCGACACAGCTACGCCGATACGGTCGCCGGGCGTAATCATTTGCACAACGCGAATGTGATGAAGGACCGATTGTTCGAGGACTGTTCTCATAACTAAGCTACTGGCGAAAGGCTGCAAACTTAGTCGATCATTTCAGTACCTAACATGGTAGCAGCGGAGGTTCTTCTGGTCGAGCTCCGAAGATTCAGGGATCAATTTTGGCGGGGAAAATAGCTTACAGACGATCTGCAATTTGTTGAGTGAAGAGGTCACGGCTGTAGGAAATTCGGCGGTCGAGCGCGACTGCCGCAAAGTACGAGCAGCTTTCACGCTCCTGCTCGGCCCATTCTGCAATGGGAGGAACCGTCTGCCGCGCTATCCGGCTAAGGACGTTGAGCAAACCATAGTAAGTGCCGACGGCGCGGATTTCGCCACGGTCATCTCCTCGTTCTGGGCATAGGCGCACCAACTGAAGCAGTCGATGGAAATCTTCCGCGTTGAAATTGCGGCTTTCGACGCCGGCCACTTCACGGACGCGCTCGGACAGTTCGACTCTGCGGCTGGACGCAAGGATCGAGCGGCAGTGCCAGATAAAGAACTGCAGGAAGGCTGCAATCGAAAATACGCAGATGATTGCTGCCATTATCATCGAGCCCTCACCATCAAACGAGCTGTCGCAAGCCGAGCGTCTTCCGGAATCTTCGAAAAAGTGTAAGCCCAAGCCAAAGGCAACCAAGTGCCGATAAGCGGGGGCACCCAACGCAGAACGACTTCCTGCAACCCAGGAAACAGATTACGGAGGGCATAAGTTCCCGCAGTGGCGCTGAAGTAAACGCCCAGCGCGAGAACCAACTGAATCAGGCGTGTGCGCGTCTCTCGAAGCTTCAAGATTGCGCCCCACAGCAGGTAGGTCAGCACCACACCGACAAAATAAAGATTCTGACCGAGCTCCACGACGAAGTGGCTGGTGAGATGATCCTTATTCTGGCGTACAACCGCATAGGAGAAGAAGGCCGTGCCCACGAGCAAGAGGGCCGCCGCGCCGCGAATATATCTACTGACATTCATCTCGCGGAAGACGTGCTGGTAGAGCTCCATGACGGTGAAGTAGATGAGGACGATCAGGAGACTTTCGGAGTAGTAGTAAAAATAGCGGTACTGCATGGAGGAGAAGCCATAAGTATGAAAGGTAAAATAATGGCCAAGGGTAACCAAAGCGGCCGCTAACATGTAGAGATTTAAGGAGAAATACCGGAAGGTGTCTTTATGGAAGGCCAGGCACACCACTACATATGCTTCTAGACCGAAGCTTGCGATCCAAATTAAATAATCAGCCGGGCCAAGCTGCATATTTGGTCCTTAAGGACCGGCCCTGACTAACCCTTAAATCCGCTTACGCGGAACCTGCCCTGACTACCTCCAGGGCGTCGGCGGCATCGGGCTGCCGGTGTTCGTCCACGGTGTGGGCGGCATCGGACTTCCCGTATTCGCTGCTAACCAAGGCGTCGGCGGCATCGGGCTGCCGGTGTTCGTCCACGGTGTGGGCGGCATCGGACTTCCCGTATTCGCTGCTAACCAAGGCGTCGGCGGCATCGGGCTGCCGGTGTTTGCCAGCGTTCCTTGGGTCGTTAAAGCACTGAGACCCATAGCGCTGGTTAAAACCAGCAAAACCAATACAACAACCATCAACCACCTGTTCATAGACCCTCCGAGGGAAACTTACCGCGGCGAGTCTATAGGTGGTCTTATGCCGTCAAGGGAGTTTTTTTGAGGTGTGTGTCCAAACAGTACACACCCCTCCCTCCCTAGCAGAGCCAGAGCCTTTCTGTATCCTTACAGGCACAACGTAGCTTTCCAGAGCGGCAGCGGCAATAGACCGAAAGTACCAATCTTCAGGCCCTATTTGCGGTAAGGAAGCAGGGCAAAAGGCGGTAGTAGTGAGGAATAACCGAACTGTCTTCGAGGAGGTTAAGACGGCAAGCTTCAATCGATCTTTTGAATGAAAATAGCAAGCTTGTTAGAGCGAAATTATCGTGAATCATCGCTGCCACGGATTCAGCCTTTAGATTTTCTTGCACTTTCAAGCACGTCCCAAGCGGCATCGGGCAGATCGACGAAATCGTTGAACTCGCCGGCGCCCCGCAGCCACAAGCCCCCGTCGATCACCACGCACTCGCCATTCACGTAGGCAGCTTGTTCGCTGAGGAGATAGGCCGCAAGATTAGCCAGTTCTTCATGGCGGCCGAAGCGTTTCATTGGGTGATAATTTCTGGCACGCTCCTCGAGGTCTTTGGAAGGGAGCAGGCGGGACCAGGCGCCTTCGGTGGGAAATGGTCCAGGAGCAATTGCATTCAATCGGATGCGATGCCGAGCCCACTCCACAGCGAGCGAACGCGTAAGGGCCAGCACGCCCGCTTTAGCGCAGGCCGAGGGGACGACGAAGCCCGAGCCTGAGTTAGCGGAGGCGTAGGTGGCGACAATATTCAAAATCGTTCCGGGCTGCGCGCGCGCGATCCATTTCTTGCCCAACGCAAGCGTGCAGAAAAATGTCCCCTGAAGGACGATGGCCACCACCGCGTTGAAGGCGTTCGGCGAAAGCTTTTCGGTACGGGCGATGAAGTTGCCGGCCGCATTGTTTACCAGCGTATCCACACTCCCGAATGCATTTTCTGCAGCTTTGATCGCGTTCTCGACCGCTTCATAGTTACGAATGTCGGCCTGGGAGTAGGCGGCGTGTCCTCCGACTGCGCGAATTTCTTCGACGACCTTTTTCAGAGGCTCTTCGCGGCGCGCGACGAGAAATAAATTGGCACCCAACTCTGCGAACCGCAGGGCCATTGAACGGCCCAGGCCTGTGCCGCCTCCGGTAATCAGGATTGTTCGGCCGTTTAGCAGATTTTTTTGGAACACCAGCAACCTCCCAAAAACGCTGCGTATTCTGGACGCACTATAGCGCGCATCGCAAGCTCATTTAAGTGCTTGCCCAAGTCTACAGGGGGGATGTGAACCGATTTACGGCGCGATCAAGCGAATTTCCAGCAGGCAAACGGGATTAGAATGGAGGCCTCTTGACTGTAGCGCAGTACGCTGGGATTTAACCTTGGGGTATGAAGTGCGTGGAAGCGAGAGCTGCCAATGAGACCCTGGGTCTTCGCGGCCCTGCTCGGATTTACCTGCCTGAGCGCTTCTGCGCAGGATGTGCCGGCCTCCGTAACAAAAAGTGATTCTGACCGTGTGCCAGTTCAAAGGCCCTCAAGTGAGACCGCAACAAATGCTCCGAAAATTGAGACCCTGGATCTCGCGGTGCCAAAAGGCACGGCTCTGCAGGTTGCGCTGGACAAGGAAGTACGAGTAAAGCGAGTGGGCCAGCCGATTCACGGACAGATCGTGGAGCCGGTGTATGCATTTGACCGGCTCGTGGTTCCGGTGGGTTCTGAAGTAAATGGGAATATCACGGAGATCGAAGGCGTTTCAGCGGGAATACGAACGCTCGACGCGCTGGATGCGGATTTCACTCCTGCTCGTAAGCTCAGCGTGAGATTTACGGAATTAATTCTGGCGAGTGGTGAACATATCCCGGTGAATACAATTGTGACCGCCGGCTCGGGAGAGCCAATACGTTTTGTGACCGCTGCGGATGAAAATCCCAAGGGCGTGAAAGACGCGGCATCACAAAAAGCTCACGAAGCGAAAGAAGAGGCCAAGAAAGAGTGGAACGCCGCGATGCAGCAGGTGAAAGAGCCTGGAAAAGTTCACAAAATTGAACGGTATGCGATGGCGCAGCTTCCCGTGCGTCCGCAATACATCGATGCCGGGACAGTTTATTTCGCGGAACTGCAAGAGCCGCTGAATTTTGGTACGGAACTGCTTACGCCGGAACTTGCTGCCTCGATTGGTTCCGTTCCGCCACCAGGGAGTTTCGTGCACGCGCGATTGTTAAATTCGCTGAGCTCGTCGGCTTCTCACAATGGCGACGAAGTAGGCGCCGTCATTTCGCGGCCGCTCTTCGATGATGGGCGCTTAATCTATCCCCAAGGCACACTTTTGAAAGGCACCGTGCTGCAGGCGCGGCGGGCCGGTTATATGAGCCGCAGCGGACAACTGCGAATCGTCTTTCACGACGTAGTTCTGCAGGACGGAGTAGCGACAAAGATCCAGGCGAGCCTCGAGGGAGTGCAAAGTGCGAGCGGGCAGAACGTGGCGCTCGATGCGGAAGGCGGGGCGAAGGCAAATCCCCCTAAGACCAGATTTTTAACGACAACTATTTCCGTGGGACTGGGCGCGGCGTCGTTCCTGGGGGACACCTTCGGAGACACTGGACCTCGCGCAGCGGGCGGCGCTACAGGATTTAAACTGGTCGGAATTGCTCTTGGGCTTTCTGTTCATTCAACAGCCTTGGGAATGGCCATGGGCGCTCTTGGAGGCGCGCGGTCCATTTACACGAATTTCATAGCGCGCGGACGCGACGTCGCTTTTCCTAAGAATACAGCGATGCAGATCGGCGTGGGTGTCCGCGAATCACGCCCCAAGCCTTCAAAACAATAACTGCAATCATGAGGGTTTCGAGAAAATACTTTGCACTATAATGCCGCTGATTGATTTGAGTGGATCGGACCCCTAAAGTCGCGAGAGCAAATTTGTCGCGTCTAAAAGTGAGGAAACCTGATGAGAGGTATTTTTGCCGGAGTACTCGTAACACTACTGGTTATCGTGCTGGGCGCAATCTTTTATTTCAAGACTGGGATGGCGCCGGTGGCTACGGGCGATCCGCAGATGCCGTTTGAAAAGACTCTGGCAAAAATGGCATTGCACGCTCGGATAGTCAAAGAAATGTCGCAGCGCGACGTTTCTGGATTCACGACGACGGATCTACTGAGCGGAGCCGATGTTTATCAGAAAAACTGTGCATTCTGCCATGGGCTGTTGCAACAGCCCGCCTCAGCCGCTGCGATCGGGATGTTTCCCCGGCCGCCGCAGCTTCTGACAGTGAAAGAAACAGTGAGCGATGATCCGGCTGGAGAAACGTATTGGAAAGTGAAGAATGGCATACGGCTGACCGGAATGCCAGGATTCGGCGCCTCGCTAACGGATCAGCAAATGTGGCAGGTGAGCGCATTGCTTGCGCGCGCGGACAAGCTGCCGCCGGAAGTACAGGAAGCTCTAAAGCCCGGAGCTGTGACTGCGGCTGCCCCTGCCCCGGTTTCGCCTCTTCCAATCCTTACAAAATGAACGACGAAATAAATTTCACCGAACGACCGGAGAAAAGTTCAAATGCGCGGGGCGGGACGCCGGCATTGTGTGCGCCCCGCTGCCGTCGAAAAAATCCTAGTGCGCTTTGGGCAGAAACTCTTCCGGTATTGGCGCGTCGGGCGTTTCTTCCTGCCAGAAGATGTCAACGACCCACCAGCGCTTGCCATCGAAGAATAATTGAAAACTATTGATACCGCGCGCGAAGGGCGCGGGGTCCTTGATGTCGTGGCGCGATTCGTAGGTGCTGAAAATTTGCATGATGTTGGCATAACGGTCCGCATGGCGCGACGCTTCTCTTTCAAAGAAACCGTTCTTCATGAAATAAACATCGCCGAACGTGATGTATTCCTCCGGAGTAAAGGTTTTGGCGGAGAGACTCCCGTCCTTTCCCTTTACGACGGCACCTAAGCGCGCGCCGGGAAGAAACAGAGAGCGAAAGCGGTCCCAGTCGCGTTTGCCGGCCGGGCCTGAGATCACGTCGTAGGTGGCGGCCATAATTGCGTCAGGCGTGGCGACGTCGGCTGGTTTCGCGGCGGGCGGCGCGGCCGGAGTTGCGGGGGCTTGGGTCGTTTGCGATTGCGGCTGCGCTTTCGATTGCGTTTGGTCCTGCGCGCTCGCAGAAGCAATCGCGAGGCTGAAAGAGAGAACCAGAACAGCGGCTAACTTCGATACCGACATAATTCCTCCGATGGCTCACCGCGTTTGTGAAAGCGCCCCAAGCCACAGCGCAGGAGCTTAAATGAGTTGGCGACGCTTTTCCAACGCTATCTAAAGCGGGAAGTGAACGCGGAGAATAGTCCTAGCGAGGGCTCGTTCCCGTTGTGGGAGCAAGGCGCGATACGATTGGTTGCGGTCGCTGGAGATGCGCGATAAACTGTTCGCGGTCGTCTTCAAAATTTCGGGGCGTAGCGCAGCCTGGCTAGCGCGCCTGGTTCGGGACCAGGAGGTCGGTGGTTCAAATCCACTCGCCCCGACCATTCTTTTATTCTTCCCTTAAACTGCGTTCGAGAAGTTTGGATGGCAGGCGGGATTCCAGACGAGCCGGGCGTGGGCGATGTCAGGGAGAGCCTCGAAGGTGCAGCTTTTTTGGGGGGAATGGAGCGGACGAGTGCTAACGGTTCGTCTTCCGATTTGATTATCTATCTCGAATTCGCGATGGTGATTCTGCTAGGGCGGCTTCCAACCTCTTGATACCGACGAAGTTGTTCGAAAGCCTCGCAGAATTTGACGGTTTCAGAACGTAGTAAGAGCGAGGGCGCCGCACTTTTTGTAAAAAGCAGCGTCATTCGGGTTCTTCCAGCATTGACTCAGGACGCACCACTACCACGATGCCGTTTTCTGTGACGGAATAGCGCGCGCGATCGGCTTCCAAGTCGTAACCGATCACGGTGCCTTCGGGAAGATTCACGTGGCGGTCAATGATCGCGCGGCGAATGCGGGAGTGCCGGCCAATAATCACGTGATTGAAAATAATCGAGTCGTCCACTTCACTATAACTATTTACGCGCACATCCAAGCCCAACACGGATTTCTCAACACGTCCACCGGAGACGATAGAGCCGCTGCCTACGATGGAGTCGAGCGCGACACCCTTACGTTCGGGATCCGCAAAAACGAATTTCGCGGGAGGGTATTGCTGCTGCCAGGTGTGAAGAGGCCAGGTTTTATCGTACAGGTTGAAGATGGGCGAAACGGAAACCAGATCCATGTTGGCTTCGTGATATGCGGCGATGGTGCCGACGTCGCGCCAGTAGGACATGTCCTTTTTATTTTCATCCAGGAAGTTGTACGCGAAGACGCGATATTTTTCGATGATGCGCGGAATGATGTCCTTCCCAAAATCATGCGAGGAGTTGGGACTTTCGGCGTCGGCGATCAGCATGGGCAGAAGCAGTTGGGTGTTGAAGAGATAAACGCCCATCGACGCATTTACTTTTCCAGGATTGATGCGCGATTGCTTGGGATGCTCGGGCTTTTCCTCGAAACCTACGATGCGCCATTTGTTGTCCGTTTCCAGAACGCCGAAGCGTTTGCTGGCCTCTGAAGGCGTGACTTCGAGCGTGGCCACGGTGACGTCGGCGGCGGCCTCGACGTGTTGCTCGAGCATCTTCTGATAGTTCATTTTGTAGATATGGTCGCCGGAAAGGATGAAAACGTAACTGGATTGTTCGCTGCCGATGGAATAAATATTTTGGTATACGGCGTCGGCGGTGCCTTGATACCAGTGCTGCGAAACGCGCATCTGAGGCGGAAGGACTTCGATGAAGTCGCCCAGGCCCATCAGCACGGACCATCCGCGGCGAACATGGCGGTTGAGGCTGAGCGCTTTGTACTGCGTGAGGACGAAGACGCGGCGCAAGTCGCTGTTCAGGCAATTGGAGAGGGTGACGTCAATGATGCGGTAGGCGCCGCCGAAAGGGACGGCGGGTTTCGCGCGATCGCGGGTCAAAGGCCACAGGCGCTCACCCTGGCCGCCTGCCAGGAGCACGCCGAGCGCGTTGCGCATCAACGGAGCCATCAGGAGTCTCTCCAAGAATGCTCGATCTGGAGGAATCATTCTAACAGCACAAAAGGAGGGCGCACACACGCTTGCGTTGGCCTGCAGACGCCAGAACCGAAGGGGCCAACGACAGTAACCAGAAAGGTATCGACGTGGAGATTATGAGCCTTACACAATATATGTCTTGACTTCGATGGTAGCCTCCGTTAGAAGAACTTCACAATTGCCGGGAGGGGTCTGAACCGGTAAACTGATTTGATTCCATCAGACTAACTTAAAAGCCTATAGGGTATGGGGGGTGAATACGCGTGGCAGAAGTCGTAATTCAAGAGGGTGAATCTTTGGAAAATGCGCTCCGGCGCTTCAAGAGAAAAGTGCAGTCGGAAGACATCATTAAAGAAATCAAGAAGCACAGCTACTACATGAAGCCCGGTGAAAAGCGTCGCGCAAAGGAAGCCCTCTCGCGTAAGCGTCTCCGGAAGAAGCAACGGCGTGAGCAGGATTAGGCCGAGTCACCAGGGTCCATCCCGGCAGTTTCGTGCCAGCCAGCAATGGGGAGCTGCAGTGGTCCCCAGCGAATCCGTACGATCGTCTGACACGAACTGCCCCGCTGCCTACTCCTTCCCAGCCTGGAGTGGCATATGGAATACAGCGATAAGATTTTGAAGTGCGCAGATTGCTCGGCGGAGTTTGTGTTCACGGCCGGCGAGCAGATGTTTTTTGCCGATAAGGGATTTAAGAACGAACCCAAGCGGTGCAAGGCGTGCAAAGGGAACCGTGGCCAGAGTATTACCGCAGGTTCCGGCTCGGGAAATATGCAACGAGTCGAAACCAAAACTGTTTGCTCGCAGTGCGGTAAAGAAACCACAGTTCCTTTCAAGCCCACGCAAGGGCGTCCGGTGTTTTGTCGCGAATGTTTTCAACAGCGGCGGAGCGCGGGGTCCCCTGGTATGACGGCGAATTAGAGGCTCCCGGGCCGTGGGCAGTCCCTGAACTGCACGGTCGGACCGGCGGTTTGGTGTTCGTCCGGTATTGCGGATGGACCGTTGGCTCTTCAAACGAAGCGGAATTCTATTATGCCTGGGCTTTTGCGGCGGAATCCAGACGCGCCGGAAAAGCCCATTTATTTTATCTGCTATGCGCGAAGCCTGGATTTCAGGCAGCTTTGTAGGCGTTGGCTGGAGCAATTTCGCGCAAGGTAGCGAGGAACGTTTCGATCTCCGGCTGCGTGCCGATCGTGATTCGAAGGTAATTGCTCATTGATGGAAAGCGGCGGCCGACAAGAATATTGCGCGCGGCAAATTGATCGATGATAGGCCGCACGTCGGTTTGCATGTCTATCATTACGAAATTCGCTTGCGAAGGAATGAAAAATCGTCCGTCTTTTGAAAGCTCGCTGCAGAGCCAAGCGCGGGTGCTATTAAGTTTTTCGCGACAAGTGCCGATATTGGCCGGATCCCTGAGGCTTGCTAAACCCGCCGCAAGCACGGCGGCGTTTGCATTGTCCTGTAAAGACTGCTCGCGAATCTGTGCGATCGTTTCCTTGGCACCCACCGCATAGCCCAGGCGCATCCCAGCCAGGCCGTAAATTTTAGAGAATGTGCGTGCGATGACCACGTTTGAATTCGTGGCTATCCATTCCACGGCGCTGCTGTAGCGCGGGTCATTGGCAAAGTCGAAATAAGCCTCGTCGACAAGAATCAGCGTGGAAGCAGGGACGGCGCGGATGAAAGATGCCAACTCATCACGCCAAACAATTGTGCCGGTGGGGTTATTCGGATTGCACACATAGACTACGCCAGTCTTTGAAGTGCAAGCTGCAGCCATCTTCGGAAGGTCGTGTCTATGATCGGAATTGAGAGGGATAGTAATGGGCTCGGCGCGCGTGATGCGGGCATATTCCAGAACGGATTCGAAAGTGGGTTGCGCGGCAACAATGTTTTTGCCGGGACCCAGGTAAGCCATGTCCACACATCGCAATATTTCAGTAGAGCCGCAACCTAAGACGATATTTTCGTGAGACACGTTATACTTTTTCGCCAGCGCGTCGATTAACTCACGTTCGGAAGAAAGAGGATAACGTGAGGCTACCTCGCCGCACGAACCGAGGGCTTCCAAAGCCTTGGGCGAAGGGCCATAAGGGTTTTCATTGAAGTTGAGCCGGATGCTATTCGGCGAAGCCGGCTTGACGTGCCGATCATCTAATCGAAGTGGAAGGCGCGGGGCGGCGAAAGCGACGGCCAGCGAGCCGAGGGTGCGAGAGAAGTCACGCCGGGAAAAGAGGGATGCAGACACGAGTCACGCTCCTGGGAATCGCCCGGATGATACGCTTGGTACGGCACTCGAAACAAGGGAAGGGTTTATTTTTGGCAGCGCGATTGTGTATAGATGGGATAGATCGGCCACAGTTTTGCCAGCGTAATCAAGAATTCTAAAGAGGAATTTTATGGAAAAAGAGCTCCGAGAGAATTTACGAAAAGTCGTGAATTGGGGTGAAGCACATACAGAATGGAAAAAGGCGATTGATGGTGTTTCGAAAGCCAAGCGCGGTGTCAGACCTCCAAGCTCGCCTCATTCGGCTTGGGAGCTGCTGGAACATATGCGAATCGCGCAGTGGGACATCCTCGACTTTTGCACCAATCCGAAACATTCTTCGCCGAAATGGCCCGAAGGCTATTGGCCAAAGAGTCCGGCGCCGCCGAATGACGATGCCTGGGACAAATCTGTCGAGCAATTTGAAAAGGACAACAAAGCGCTGGGGGATCTAGTGATGGATCCGAAGCAGGACCTTTTTGCGCCGCTCCCTCACGGATCCGGACAAACAATTTTGCGCGAAGTGCTTTTACTGGTCGATCACAATTCGTACCATTTGGGACAATTTGTGCTGGTGCGTCGGCTTCTGGGAGACTGGCCGAAAGAATAGGCGCGAGGTTTCTGGGTCGGTCGATCAACCTTTATAATATAAGCATCAATTTGCGAGGAGATTCATGAGCCGGCAACACGCTGTGGTGGAATCCGCAGCATCGAAAGAAAACCAAGAGCGCGTGTGGAATGCGTTTCGGCGCTGGGGCTATTTGCAGGCGGACTTGGACCCGTTGGGCGATCTGCAACCGGTAGCAATGCCGGAACTAGAAGTGAGCGGGGCGGAGGCCGAAGCCGCGCGAGGTTTTTACTGCGGAACGATCGGCGCGGAATTCATGCACATTCCCGACCGGGAGAGGAGGCAGTGGATTCAAGAGCGCATGGAGCAGGAAGCGCCTGAGGTCGATCGCGAACGAATTCTGGAATGGCTGGTTCGCGCGGAGATCTTCGAACAAGTTTTGCAGACGCGCTACCTGGGAACGAAGCGCTATTCGCTGGAAGGTGAAGCGGCGCTCCTGCCGTTGCTGGATGCAATCTTAAGCGCCGCGGCGGAAGAAGGCGCGCAACAAGCCGTGTTGGCCATGAGCCATCGCGGGCGCCTGAATGTGATGGTACATATCGTTGGGCGCGGCGCCGCGGAAGTTTTCGCGCGATTTGAGGACGTCGATCCGCGTAGCGTGCTGGGCGGCGGCGATGTGAAATATCACATGGGCGCGACCGGTGATTTTTCCGCCGCGGACGGCCGAAAATTGGGAATCCACTTGGTCTCTAACCCGAGCCATTTGGAGGCTGTCGATCCAGTGGCCATGGGACGCGCGCGGGCGAAGCAAACGCGATCGGGAGACACCGGTAGAAAAGAAATCGTACCGGTAATTATGCACGGCGACGCAGCATTTGCCGGCCAGGGAATCACCGCGGAAACTTTAAATATGGCCGGGGTGGAGGGGTTCACGGTGGGCGGCTCGGTGAACATCATCGTGAACAATTTGCTGGGTTTCACCACGATTCCGCGCGACTTGCATTCTTCACGGTTTTCTTCGGACTTGGCGAAGCGTTTGCCGATTCCCATTTTTCATGTGAATGCCGAAGATCCGGATGCGGTAGCGCGCGTAGGACGCATGGCCATGGAGTATCGCTATGCTTTTAATTCTCCGGTGGTGATCGATTTAATCGGCTACCGGCGCCATGGCCATAGCGAGGTGGACGACCCCACTATCACGCAGCCATTGCGCTACCGAAAGATTCAGGGGCACGAGCAACTCTGGCAGATTTATTCGGAGAAAATCGGCGTTGATGCAAAGCCGATCGTGGAGCGCGTGCGGCAAGAACTGGATGCGGCACAGAAAAATGCGCTGGAGTTGGAAAAGAATCCGCCGATGCGCAAGCTTCCGGAATATTGGAACCCGTATCGCGGCGGCCGCTACAACGCTGCAATGGAAGTTGACACTGGCATTTCGGAAAGCGAACTGACTGCGATTGGAGAAGCGGTCGCGAGTTATCCGAAGGGATTTCACATCCATCCCAAGGTGAAAAAACTTCTGGAGCAGCGGCTGGAGATGGCGCGCGGCAAACGACCGATTGATTACGGGATGGCTGAAGCGCTTGCCTTTGGCTCGCTGGTGAAACAAGGAACTCCGGTGCGCTTGACGGGACAAGACACACGGCGCGGAACGTTTAACCAGCGGCACGCGGCTTTAATGGATATTGAAACGGAAAAAGAATATGTCCCGCTCGAACATGTATCCCCGAAGCAAGCTTGGTTCGAAGTGTATAATTCACCGCTTTCCGAGGCTTCTGTCCTGGGATTTGAATACGGTTTCAGCCGCGATTTTCCGGAAGCGCTAGTGTTGTGGGAAGCGCAGTTCGGTGATTTTGCGAATGGCGCTCAGATCATCATCGATCAATTCGTGGCCGCGGGCGAAGACAAGTGGAATTTGCTCTCCGGAGTTGTGCTGCTGCTGCCGCACGGTTACGAAGGGCAGGGACCGGAACATTCCAGCGCGCGACTGGAACGTTTCTTACAGCTCGCAGCGCGCGACAACATCCAAATCTGCCAGCCATCCACCGCGGCGCAATATTTCCACTTGTTGCGGCGGCAGGCGCAGCGCGCATGGCGGAAACCCCTCGTAGTGTTTACGCCGAAGAGCATGCTGCGTAACCCAGTGGCGTCCTCGTCGCTGGCGGACCTGGCAGCACCTCGGTTCCAGCGTGTGATCCCGGATCGCGGCGACGGTTCTGCAACGCGCGTTTTACTTTGCAGCGGCAAAATCAGGCATGAACTGGAAGCGGAACGGGAAAAACGCAAGGATACTTCAACGGCCATAGTAACCTTGGAACAGCTTTATCCTTTTCCGGAAGCCGACTTGGCGGCCGCAATGGACCGTCATGCGAATGCGCGGGAGTTCGTATGGGTGCAAGAAGAGCCGGCCAACATGGGCGCGTTGGCATTTTTGATGCCTCGTCTCGAACGGCTAGCGCGCGGACGAGCGGTACTGTCGGTAAAGCGTTCGGCCAGCGCGAGCCCGGCCACGGGTTCACACAAGGCGCATGAAATGGAGCAGCACACGCTGATCTCGCTGGCATTTGGCGTGCCCACCGGCGAATAAACCCCGGCGATTTATTTCTTTGAGATAATCACGCTCTGCGGACCGGCGGCGCGGCGAAGTTCGTTGGAAGAAAATCCTGTCGCGCGGAACATCCGTTCGTACTCGGAAAACGGGTAAGCGTCACCCGCCCGCGTGGAACCGAGCATCACCATGCTGAAAGCAGCTTGGGTTGGCGGCGAGACGCGATCTTCGTTTGGGACAAATTCCACAGTAGCTAGCATTCCTGAGGGCTTAAGCGCCGGATAAATCTTCCGGAGTAATTTTTCAATTGTGGCGGGATCAAAATGGTGCAGGAAACCGGTTAACAGGGCTAAATCGTAGCCCTCCCCGAATTCCACTTCGAAAGCGTTGCCGGGCAAGGTGTGATAGCGCGCTGCCACTCCCGCCGCTTCTGCGTTTTCCTTGGCGATGTCCAAAACGCGCGGCCAATCGACGGCGAAAATCCGGGCATTAGGATTATGTTTTGCGATGGTGACGCCGTACATTCCATGGCCTGCCGCGATGTCGAGTACCTTCCACTTTGCTCCGGCATCGGCGTTTAGCATTTCCGCGAGTCCCTCGGCGGCGAGTGTCTGCAAAGGTGCCATCGAGCGCGCGAACTCTACCCACTTCGGACTGTCCGGATCTGTTGTAGTGGCGTCGCCTTGCAAAGAGCCGCCATTGCGGACGATGGCCGTCAAATCTTTGAAAGCATCCATCAATTCCGGTAGGGTCAGAAAATTAACGGCCGACCCAAGATACGCAGGCGATTTCTTGTTTAGAAAGATTGCTGCGTCTGGTGTTAGTTCGTAACTTTGATGGTTCTTCTCCAAGAATCCGTAGATCACCAGGAAATCGCACAAGGTCCGAATACCGCGTTCAGAGGCTTGGCATTGTTGCGCCAGCGCTGCCGTGCTGTTCATTCCCTGGCCGATCGCGGTGAACACATCCAATTCAATCGCGGTTCTTAAGGCCGCGGTTTGCTGATAGGCATTCAGCGTGCCAAAAATTCTTTCCGGAGTTGGCATGGAATCATGGGTGGTTGCAGACATTCAGTTCTCCTCGAGGGCGACTGGTCATTGCATTCAATTAATGAGCAGCGGAATTCTCAGCGAAGCACCAGTGAACAAATTCTGGCCTATACCGGTCAACCACTGTGGCGGGCACGTCCGATTCCTGAAGGCGCTTAAACGTAAATTCAATTTCGCCCGAAGGTTTCGCTTGGGCCAGCAAAAAGCCATACACGTTTGTTTCTGCAGCGTGCGCGTCGCTCGATTCTTTGGGCAAAGCGTAACGCACAGCTCCGGCCGTGCCGATAATCCAACCAGGCAGCACACCGCCGTTAGCGCGCCAGTAGTCCGTATTGAAAATACCATCCATAAAATAATGGGAATGGCTGGCCAAAACATACACATGCTTGTGCGCCTCGTCTTGTGCTTTCAGCAGGTTCCGGTAAACATGGCGGCCGCTTTCGACGCCGTTGGCAGATTGATCCATGCTGTGGTTTGCGGAGATGCTTTGGGGCAGCGCCTCATGCATTCCCACCACCACGGTGCGAACTTGCGGATTCGATTCCGCTGCTTGAAGCGTTTTCTCAAACCATTTCATCTGAGCGGAATCGAATTGATCGGGCGTGGAATTATCCAGATTGATGAAATCGACTCCGTTCTGTATCCAGTGGTAATAGGTGGTTAGTTTGTGCGCGAACGAATCATCGCTCAGGCGTTGCGCGCGGAGCGCCGGCGAGTTCAGCCAGTCGCCGAACTGTATGATGTATTGGTCGCGGTTTTTCGGCGGAATCGTCTCATGGTTGCCGATTCCGAGGAATACGGGAAGCGTACCGAAGGGCGTGAGCTGATTGCGAATGAAGTCGTCCCACGCTGATTGCTCGTAATCGGCAATATCCATAGGTTTGGCGAGATGTTCTGATTGATGTTGCATGTCTTCGTCGAATTCGTAAATCGCCCGGAAGTCGCCGAGATGCCAATAAAAACTCGCTCCAGATTGGATGACGCCGGCCGCGATTGCCGGCATAACCACGTCGCCGCAATTGCGCGAATCGCCGGAAACCGCGAAGTACCACGCGCCGCCTGTGGAATTTGCGGATTGCACCGGATTCTCAGATTGAGTTTTCGCGCCCGTCGCCAAAAGAGACGCAAGCGCCAGAGCTACAACCGGCACTTTAGACCGTTCCATTCAACCTCCCGGGCAACTCTCGCACAACGAGCAACATTCTCTCGCGGGCACGACACCCGAGGCAATCGCAGAATCGCGAATTCGTTTGGAAAAATGGGACCATCTCGCTTACATTCCTTTTGCCTCACGACCTGGGATTGGAAGCATCCATACGCGGGCACGTTACTGCGCAAAAGGCGAGCCGCATGAAAATACAGCCCTTCGAACTCGAGCGCTGGCAGTCCATATGGGAGAACAAAGTTGAACTGAATATTTCCGAGAGTGGCGTGCATCCGCTGTCCACCTCCGAACTAGTTTCGGACGCCACTGCACTGCAGAAAATTCTGGATGTGCCGCAATATTACCCGCAGACAAACGGCAGCGAAGAATTGCGGTCGCGCATCGCAGAATTATATCCGGGCGCGAAGGCGGAGAACGTGTTGGTGACCTGCGGCGGCTCTGAAGCGAATTTCGTTGCGACCTGGGCGCTGCTGGGGCCCGGAGACGAAGTCGTCTTTATGATGCCGAATTACATGCAGATTGCGGGTCTTGCCGGCGCGTTTGGCGCGATCGTGAAACCGCTGTGGCTACGCGAAGAGCTTCAGTGGGGAATTGATATCGATGAACTGCCCCGGCTGATTGGACCCAAAACGCGGCTGGTGGCCATTTGCAATCCAAACAATCCTACCGGCGCGGTTTTGAAGAAAGAGGAACGCGAAGCCATCGTTGCCGCGGCCGAAAAAGCCGGGGCTTGGATCATCGCGGATGAAGTGTATCGTGGCGCCGAGTTCGACGGCTCAACGACTACAAGTTTTTGGGGCGGCTACGAACGCATTTTGTGCACGGCGGGACTTTCGAAGGCATTCAGCTTGCCGGGCCTGCGTACGGGATGGGTGGTGGGCGCGGCGAAAATGATAGAGAAGCTTTGGGGCTATCACGATTACACCAGCATTGGCCCTAGCATGCTCACCGATCGCCTGGCGTCGGTCGCACTGGAACCGAAACGCCGGGCGTGGATTCTGAATCGAACGCGTGAAACATTATTGCGCAACTATCCTCCATTGCGTGCCTGGCTCGATAATCATGCGGATTTCTTTTCGCACGTCCCGCCCAAGGCCGGCGCTATTGCATGGGCAGGGCTGCGACGCGGCCAAAGCTCCCTGCAGATGGCTGAACAGCTGCGCGAAAAGAAGAGCGTTCTTCTTGTAGCCGGAGAACAACTGGGCATGGAATCTTTCGTACGGTTTGGATTCGGCGGCGAGACAGAACACCTGCAAAAAGCGCTTGCGCGAGTTGACGAGTGGCTGCGGGAAAATCGCGTCGCCGCTGGCGCGCGATAATTATCGGGTTTTTCTGGTGCAAGCTTGAAGTCGTCTTGACAGAAAAAGTCCTTTCGCGCATGCGTTGATTTGTCCTTACTAGCCACAATGAGATGAAACGCAGTACCATTCCAACCTTGCCCGCCATGAAAGCGCCTTTACCCGAGAATGAAATTGCCCGGCTGGAAGCTCTTCAGAGGTACGCCATTCTGGATACATTTCCGGAACAGGAATTTGACGACCTTTCCAGACTTGCCGCGCTTATTTGCGGAACACCTATAGCACTGGTGAGTCTGGTGGATGCGGATCGGCAATGGTTCAAAGCGAAAGTGGGGATTGATGACGCAGAAACACCTCGAGATGTCGCGTTTTGCGGCCATGCAATTCTGCAAAAAGATGTAATGGTGGTGTCCGACGCTTTGGCGGACGCGCGATTCCGCAGTAACCCACTGGTTACCGATCGTCCCAACGTCCGTTTTTATGCCGGTGCGCCGCTGATTACGCAGGATGGCCATGCGTTGGGAACTTTGTGCGTCCTGGATCACGTCCCGCGCGAATTAACATCCGAACAGAAACAAGCCCTGAAAGCACTGAGCCGGTTGGTGGTGGCGCAGATCGAACTGCGCCGGAGCGTATCCGATCAGTCGCAGGCGATTCGCGAGCGCCGCCGAGCTGAAGAGGAGCTCGACCAACTTTTTACGCTCTCGCTCGACATGCTTTGCATCGCAGGCTTCGACGGATATTTCAAACGAATCAATCCCGCCTGGGAAGGAACGCTAGGAATCCCGAAAGAGGAGCTGCTGTCTCGTCCCTACGTGGACTTCGTTCATCCCGACGACCGAGAAGCTACCATAAACGAAGCCAGGAAAATGGATCAGGGCGAGCTGACAATTTCGTTTGAAAATCGTTACCGCTCGGCGGATGGAACCTATCTGTGGTTACTGTGGAATGCCACGCCAAACAAAAGTTTGAAACTGATTTTTGCGGTAGCGCGCGACATCACGCAGCGCAAACAAACGGAGCGCCGGCTTGCTACGGGTTATGCGGTGACAAATTTGCTTGCGGATGCCGAATCGCTTGAGCTAGCGGCGCCGCAGATTCTGAAAGCCATTTGCGAAGGCTTGGGATGGGAACTGGGCACCGTTTGGAGCGTGGACGATAACGGCGAGGCGCTTCACAGTCTGGACATTTGGCATTTGCCGCATCTGCAGTTTCCTCAGTTTGTGAGTGCTACCCGACAGATGACGTTTAAACGGGGGGTGGGTTTGCCCGGCAGAGTTTGGGAGTCCGGGCAATCGGCATGGATACCCGACGTGCCGAGCGACTCGAATTTTCCGCGAGCGCCTTTAGCTAAAGTAGAAAATTTGCACGCAGCTTTCTGTTTTCCGATCCGGACCGGGGACCGCGTGCTCGGCGTTGTGGAATTCTTCAGCCGCGAAATCCGCAAGCTGGAAGGCGAGTTGGTGGAAATGTTCGATTCCATCGGTAGCCAGATCGGACAGTTTATCGAGCGCCGCCGGGCGGAAATGGATTTGAAGCTTTACGCCGATTATCTGGAAGCGGCGCGACACGTTCAGGAAAAAGACGCGAAGCGGCTCGCCAAACTGGTGAAAGAGCTTGAAGTAGCCAAGAAAAAAGCCGAAGAAGCCACGCGCGCCAAGAGCGAGTTCCTTGCGAACATGAGCCACGAAATACGCACTCCGATGAACGCTATCGTGGGCATGACGGAACTTGCGCTGGAAACAAGATTAACCCCGGAGCAACGCGAATATCTGGCCACGGTAAAAACTTCCGCCGCGTCTTTGCTGGACTTGATCAACGATATTTTGGATTTCTCCAAGGTGGAGGCGCGCAAAGAAGAATTAGACCAAGTTGAATTCAAATTGCGCGATACCCTCGCGGACACGATGAAAGTTCTAGCCCTTCGCGCACAGGAGAAGGGACTGGAATTAGTCTCTCATTTTCCGCCCGATGTTCCCGACAATCTAGTGGGTGACTCGAGCCGGCTGGGCCGGATCGTCGTGAATCTGGTGGGCAATGCCATTAAGTTTACCGAGCATGGCGAAGTGGTTTTGCGCGCCGGAATCGAACAGATTGAAGGAGAAAACGCACTGTTGCATTTCTCGGTGACCGATACGGGTATCGGTGTTCCGGCTGACAAACAACAGAGAATCTTTGAAGCTTTCGCACAGGCTGACACTTCCACCACGCGAAAATATGGGGGCACAGGCCTGGGGCTTGCGATCTGTGCGCAATTGGCAGAATTAATGGGCGGCCGCGTTTGGGTGGAAAGCCAGGTCGGATGCGGGAGCACGTTTCACTTTACCGCGCGATTTAGATTGCAGGACGCGCCGGCGCAAAAGCCAGCGACGATATTGCCCGTCAAACTGCAGGATCTTCCCGTTCTCGTCGTGGACGACAATGCAACGAACCGCCGAATGTTGGAGGAAATGATTTCGAATTGGCGAATGAAACCGGTCGCGGCCTCCAATGGGACGGCCGCCTTGAAAGCGATGAAGCGCGCCCAGGCGGAGGGCAATCCGTTTCAAGTAGTTTTGTTGGACGGCCATATGCCGGAGATGGACGGATTCGAAGTGGCCACAAAAGTGAAAAAGGATCCGCGGCTGAAACACGCAACGGTAATCCTGCTCACTTCCGCAGGCCGTCGCGAGGATTTGACCCGTGCGAAGGCTTTGGGCGCCGCTGCTGCGTTAACCAAGCCGGTAAAGCAATCGGAGCTGTGGGACGCAATCGTGACCGCTCTGCATGTTCCGCTCAACGCAAAGAGGAGAACCGCCGAACTGGGCAGATCGCGCGGCGCGCAGCGTACGTTGCGAATTCTTATAGCCGAAGACAATCCCGTAAATCAACAACTGGCCTTGCACCTTTTGGAGCGCCGGGGCCATTCAGCAGTGGTAGCGGAAAATGGAAGGGAAGCGCTCTCCGCCATGGACAAACACAAATTCGACCTGATCCTCATGGACGTGCAAATGCCGGAGATGGGCGGGCTGGAGGCTACACGCGCGATTCGAGAAAGCGAGAAAGCGACGGGCCAGCATGTGCCGATTATTGCGATGACGGCCCACGCTATGCAGGGTGATCGCGAACGCTGCCTCAACTCGGGCATGGACGGATACCTTTCCAAGCCGCTGGACCCTAAAGTATTCCAGCAAACGGTGGAAAGTATGGCTTCGCCGGAATCCGTCACGGAATCGGAAACGCCTGCTCCAATCAACAAAGGTGCCGTGGACGCTAACGCGCTATTGGCTCGGTTCAGCGGCGATCGAAAACTGGTGCGGACGTTAGTGAAAGCTTTCCAAGGCGATTGCTCCCGGATGATTTCTGAAATTAGAAAAGCATCGACAGCGAGAAATGCCGCCACTCTGGCGGACGCCGCCCACGCGTTTAAGGGCGCGGTAGGGAATTTTGGCGCTTCCGTTGCCTTCGAAACGGCTCGAGAGATTGAAAAACAGGCTCGTCAGGGTAAACTCGACGGCACCCGGGAACTGTGCCATGGCCTGGAAGAGCGGATGGCGGAGTTCCTACCGGCACTCTTAGCGGTAGCAAAAGAGACGAAGAAAATAAAAAAGAAGGGCCGCTCCGGGCATTCCCGGCGGAGGAAAAAATGACCCGCATTCTCGTTGCAGACGACGACCGAACCACGCGCTTGTTACTTTCCGAAACACTTCGCGCCCAAAAATTCTCCACCGTATGCGTGGCGGACGGTGCCGCAGCGCTGAAGAAAATGAACGACGGCAAGTTCGATTTAGTGCTGCTGGACATATGGATGCCGAAGATGAACGGTTTGGAAGTGCTGAAGAAAATTCGCAACACGAAGAACCGTCCAAAAGTGATTGTAATGACCTCGGACGACGCACCCGAGACGCTGCTCAGCGCCATTCGCGAAGAAGCTTACCAATATGTTTCGAAACCGGTTGAGCCAAGAGCTCTTGTCTCGTTGGTGCGGGAGACGCTGGAGAAAAAGGCGGACGTGGCCCCGATCGAAGTCGTTTCGGCCACCCCTACTTGGGTTGAGTTATTGGTCTCTTGTTCGCTCGCGGATGCAGAGCGCATCGAGAATTTTATGGCCCATCTTAAAACTGGATTATCGGAAGAAGTACAGCGAGCCGTGGGACAGGCCTTTCACGAGTTACTGCTGAACGCAGTGGAGTGGGGAGGCAAACTCGACGCTAGCCGCAAAGTTAGGATCTCTTATCTTCGCGCGAAGCGAATGCTAATGTATCGCATCGCGGATCCCGGGCCAGGATTCAAATTTTCGGAACTGGAACATGCTGCGATTTCCTATGCGCCCGACAGTCCCACGGAACACGATGAGTTTCGCCAGAAAAAGGGTTTGCGCCCCGGCGGTTTTGGCTTGCTGATGACCAAAGCCAGCGTGGATGAGCTTCTTTACAACGAAGCGCAGAACGAAGTGGTTTTCGTGAAATACCTCGACGAATAATTTTTAACGGAACTCGATGGCGTCCTGCGAATTCTGGTGGCTTGTGGTAAATTCGTTTTGTAATCATGAAATATCTTTTCCTTACTTTGGCATTCTTGGCAGCGGCAGCGGGCGTGGTGTTTTTCGTTTTCCGCACGCCAGGCAAACAAGAAGCGCCGCCGCAACCGAAAGAGTGGAACTCAGTTGCCATCCGAAGCAGCTTCTCGGCGATTCAAGTACGAGAAATTGACCCGGCACACGCGGAAGTGATCTTTTCCTACGATCTCGAGAATACGACGGATTCAGACTATCGTCTTGCCAGCGGGCCGAACGCGGCGTTGGTGGCCCAGCTCAAGTCGGATGGGAGTTTGAGAGCGCCGGATGCGATACGAATCGATGATTCAGTTTTTCTTCCCGCAAAAAGTCATGGACATTTTGCTTTGAAAGCCAGCCATCCGTTTAACTGGCCGTCGCAGATGGTGTTGGGGCAAGTGGGCCCCATAACGCAGGACAGATTCAGGTCGCTGGTCAACAATGAAGTGTCGAACGTGCAGGAATTCATCTTGTTCGATCAAGCTGCGCGTTACAAAATTGACTTTCCGGCCGATTGGCAAGGATCTACTTCACCTTCGTCGTCGGCTGCGCTTAATTAAGAACGGTGTATAATCGCGCCGCAAGTCGAGATATGCTGCGAACCCCTCCTCGCAGCGAAATTCAACTAGATGGCAGAATCGTCTGAGCTCATACCGAACTTTTCAAGCGATGCGAACCGGCGCATTCACGCGCGGCATCGAATCAGATCGCTTGCCTATGTGGAACTGGGGGAAAATAACGGCGGCATTGTTCTAAATATCGGAGAAGGCGGATTCGCTGTTCGAGCAGCGGAAGCCATCACCGAAGATTCCCTTCCCCAGATGCGATTCCAAACGCACACCTACGCAAAACCATTGATCGCGAGCGGCGAAATTGTCTGGGCAGGCAATTCCCGGAAGGAAGCAGGTATTCGGTTTGTGGATTTGCCGGCTGAAGCGCTCGGCGAAATCAAGACGTGGATTTCGGAAGAGGAGTCTCCTGTAAATTTCAAGAAGCCGATGATGGCTGTCGCGCGGCAGACCGCTAGGGCTAATATGCCCGCCAAGGAGAGGATAGAGGAAACCACGGAAGCCGCTGAGGTAATTCAGACAAGCGAGGCGCGCGCGACTGAAAGTTATTTCTCCAAGTCATCGATACTTCGCCAGCCACCAAAAAAATCTCCGAGCGCTCAACCGTTAGCCGTATGTGAAAAATCGCCGGTTAATTGGTTGGATTTTCGAATTCAAATCGGGGCCGGCTGGATGCTGGCTGCATTTGTAATACTTTTGGTGGCTATGTCATTTGCTGCGGGGATGGCGATCAGGAAAAGAGATTTCGTTGGATCTGCGCATAGCCCGCAAGATCAAGCATCTCAAAATAAGGGAGAGATACCTCGCGCAGTCCCGAATGCGACGTCTCCCGGTGCGACAGCGAAAATCTCGAGTATCGAAATTGTCGATTCCAGTAATCGGCGATGGACGATTGCCGCCAAGCCTCCTGCAGTCCATGTCAATCAGGATGCCGCAAGCTCGTCCGCGCCAAATATCGAGGCAGATTCCTTAAACGCGACGCACGCGGCGCAGACTGCGATAAGCAGTACTCCCGTAGCTGATAAAAAATCCCCCGTTCTAGTGAGTTTGCCGGAAACCTCTCTAGGAGCCTCCGACACCGTGGCGATAAGTTCCCAACGTTCGCTTAGCGTGCCGACGGATTCGTCACCGGGAGGTTCGCAACCCGGAAAGAATCTCCACGTTGGACAATTAGTGAATCTTGTGGAACCGGTCTATCCGCCGGATGCGCAGAAGAATCACATCGAGGGCACGGTGAAACTTCACGCCACAATCGGAACGGACGGAGCGATTAAAGATCTTGAAACTCTAAGCGGCCCAAGTTCCCTGGTTCCGGCCGCACTTACCGCTGTGCGAGAGTGGCGTTACAATCCTACTCTGGTAAACGGGCAATCCATCGAGACGCAAGAAGACATTAGCCTGGTTTTCCGTCTTCCGAAGTAGATACGCCCCGTGATTCTGTTCCTCTTTTCTCGGGAGTAATGCACGCGCTCATTGACGATTTGCATGCGTCGCGTATACGATGGCATCGGCTTCTAAGGAGGCAATAATGGCGAAGAATCAGTTGAAGCAGGCTGCAAAAAAGATTGGTGCCGCGATGGGCAAAGCGGACCGCACGGCTCACAAAGTGGCTAAGGCGGGATTAGTTGCGAAACAAGAGCTGGTGCAATTGTCGAAGCAAGTGGAGTCACTGAAGCGCCAGTTGCAGAAGACCACCAAGCGCTTGAGGAGCGCCCTCAGCTAGTTCTCACCCTAAACAAAGAGCTACAAACCGACGCGCACTTAGTCAGTGGGCTGAGCCTGGGAACTGTGAGGCGTCCGGCACCACCTCGAGCGTGCTCTCGGTGGCGAGATACGCGTCAACCTTAACCGATCCCGCCGGCCCCTTATACACAAAGCGAGCGGAGCTCACCAGTTCGCCCGGAATCCCGACGTCCTTGCCGTTTCCAATCGTTTTCAGCACACTCTGTCCAGCCGGCACCGTAAACTCTATCGACACCGGCTTGAATTTCGATCCCGAAACAGGATTCACGATCAGTACACCGGGAACGTCGCGATCGGACGTGTTGGTAAAGCTATACGATTCTTTCGGGCGCTGAAATTTCTGATCCGTATCGACCGAGAAAATCTTAAAGTCGCTGAACTCGTGTCGGCGAAAATACCGATGTCCGTGGCGTTCCCAATAAAGCTCCGCGGTTTTCGGCAGCCAAAGCTGAAGATCGTGAGAATGGAATTGGACCTGCGTATATTCGATGGCGAGGCGTTCGCGCGCCAGCTCGATCCCTTTGACCGGCTGGATTAAATCCGTCTCCAATCGCAATACTTGATAAGTTCCGGCGTCGATCCAGGCGCGACCTTTCAGGCCAACGGGATAATAATTTTCATTTATTTTGTAATAGCGAATTCGATTTGGCCGATCCTGACGCTGTTCGAAGCGAACTTGCCAAGCTGGCCTTCCGGCCCATTCACCCAAACCCTCGCAGGTAATCTTAAAATCGGACACCATCAGCGGATGAAAAATCAGGGCCATCACCGGCAACGCTTCGGTGGCAATCTGCGCGGGAAACTGATGAGGATCCGTACTACCGTTGCGATATTCGTCCAGTTGAAATCCCTGGACAGGATTCTGCAAGACCAGAACGACATACTCAAAAGATCGAGTTTCGCGGCCGCGTAGAACCCCAGAGTTATCTACCCTGAAATGCTCGATGTGCTCCATAGCGCTAAACTTTTCAAGGTTGCTCACGAATTGAGTCATGCGCTCGCCTACGCCATGCAGTACGGCGGGCAGGTCGCAAGAAACTCCCGGGAGAACTTTGGGAACAACTTCATCAACGCCGGGCGGTATATGCCATGCCGCATTTTCATTTGCGGTTGGAAACGCCATCGAACCGGCGTCTGAGAATTCTTCCGGTTTCATGACCAGGAAAATAGTTTCCAGACCGTGACCCGGCTTAATTTCAAATGACTGCTTCACGGAAACGAAGCCCGGCGCAGTTGCTTCGATGGAATAGGTTCCAGGTGCGAGATCAGAGATGAGGGTATCGCCCTCAGACTCCGTGGCCTTTCCGACAACCTCAGCTCCCTCTGCATTAGCGACGTGCAGGCTGGCTGACCCGCTGAACGCGGAATCATCGGTTAGCCGGAGGGAAATCTTCAAGGATGCCGAGTTTGAATTCGAAGAACGCTGGCCGCCTTTCTCCTGAGGGGCCTGCTGAGCCAGGAGCGCGGTGCACAAGAAGACCGCGAACAGGATTGCGATGACGGACGAGATAATATGGGCGCGGCGCATTACAGCCTCCGAGCGGGACAACGCCCTGCAGTCCAAGATCAAGCTGCCCCTGCGCCGATCCAGAACGAGGAAATTGTGGGAGGATTTTCTCCTAACCAAGTAAAAGATTCAATCAATCTTGATGGCACATGCCAGCTATGAGGTTCAGTAACGAAGAAGGTAGCGAAGCTCATTGCGGCACTAGGCCTGCCAACAATGCTGTCACCTGGAAGATAAGGTGAGCGGCGAGACTTCCGTGCATCCCATTCGACATGTTTTTATTTTGGCCGGCGCATCTCCGCGAACGGAGTGGCTACGCGGCTGCGTCGCCATGGATGAAAAAGGGTTTATTCTCACCGGGCGCGACTTGGATCCCGGCACCGGAGGCTCGGCGTGGCGTTTGACCCGTTTTCCGCAAATGCTGGAAACGACCTTGCCGGGCGTATTTGCCGTCGGCGATGTGCGAGCAGGAAATGTAAAACGTGTCGCTTCCGCGGTTGGAGAAGGGGCCATCTCCGTCCACATGGTGCATCGCGCCTTGCAGGAAAACTAGAAAGTTCCATCCATACCGGCTTGCCCGCACCCCACGCCGACGTGACAATCCACCGTTCAATAATGCCAGCCCCGTGCTTAGAACTTAGGAGAGATGGCGCGCCCGGAGGGGCTCGAACCCCCAACCCTCTGCTTCGAAGGCAGATGCTCTATCCAGTTGAGCTACAGGCGCGTGCTGCTGATTTTACCTGAGGTCTGGATGCTGGACGAACTTTAATCGAAATCTGCTTCTGCAAGAACCGGCTTGGGCGCTACGTGCTTTCATTCGTATCGCAGCGCCACCATGGGATCCACGCGCATGGCGCGGCGCGCAGGAATGTAAGACGCCAGGAAGGCGACGGTCCCCAGGACAAGGGCCACAACCGTAAACGTCAGCGGATCGGTCGGCTTTACGCCAAATAGAACGCTGGACATCCAGCGCGTCACTAACAGAGCTCCCGCCACTCCGATACCCAAACCAATCAGCATAAGCCGCAATCCATGGCCAACGATTACGCGAAGAACATCCGCTCGCTGCGCACCGAGCGCCATTCGCAATCCAATTTCACGCGTGCGCTGAGTGACCAGGTAGGACAGAATACCAAAAATTCCGGCAGCCGTAAGAAGTAAGGCGATGCCACCAAAAGCCCCAAGCAGGAATGTGTTGAAGCGATCACTCGCCGCTGAACTGGATACCACCTCGGCCATAGTGCGGAACGTCGAAGTGGCCTCGTCCGGATCGATCTGGTGGAGTGCCTGTCGCACCGCGGTCATAAGCACGCCAGGATCGCCGGTGCCGCGCACGACTACGCTCATCCTCATGTGCGAGCCAGGGATGAACATCTCCGAACGAAGAGATTCCTGCAACGCGAAATGTTTGTTCCCTCCCACGATCCCTACGATCTCGCGTGTCGCAAATTCAGGTTTGCCTTCAAATAATTTCACGTGTTTGCCGATGGCGCTCTCGCGGGGGAAAAACTTCTTTGCGAAGGGCTCATTGACGATGATAACTTGTCGGTCTTCGGATGCATCTTGACTGTCGAAGGTACGTCCCGCCAAAAGTGGAATCCGCATGGCTCCAAAATAATCGCCGTCGACGACTCGGAAGTCTGCATCGTTATTGTCGATCGGATTAGCCGGGGGGTGCTCCGTTATAGTGAAAAATGTGTCGTTGCCTTCGCCGCTCAGCGGCAGCTCCGATATGAATCCAGCGCTAGCGACGCCGGGGGCAGATTGAATACGTTGCTGGAGTTCGCGGAAAAATGAGTCGCGCTTTTGGGGATCGTCATACCTCGGCGAAACGAGCGACATCTCTGTGGTAACAACATTGGCAGGATCGAATCCGAGCGGAGCGCGCATCAAGTGCCAGAAGCTGTTCAGCAACAGACCGGAGGCGATCAAAACTACCAGCGAAAGGGCTACTTCCGCGATAACGAGCGTATTGTGCGCGCGATGTTTTGAGCGCGAATCGCCGGAGCTGCCTCCTTCCTTGAGACTTTGCGTCAAATCGCGGCGAGTTGCTTTCAGCGCAGGCCCCAGGCCAAACAGGATTCCGGTGAAAATCGCCATCGCGAAGGTGAACGCAAGTACGGCGCCGTTTACATTTACTTCATCAAGGCGCGGAAGACTATCCGGCCCGAGCTGTTTTAAGAGTTCCACTCCCGCGATCGCAACAAAAATTCCGGCGACGCCGCCAATCAGCGCCAGTACGAGGCTTTCCGTCAACAATTGGCGGACGAGACGGGATCGTCCCGCTCCCAGCGCGGTGCGTATGGCGATCTCTCGCTGGCGAACGGTATTGCGCGCGAGAAGCAGGCTGGCGATATTGGCGCAAGCAATCAAGAGAACTAGAGCAACAGCGCCGATCAAAACCAGGAATGCAGGACCTACATTGCCGACCAGAACGCTCTGGAGAGGCTCCAGTTGTTGGCGCCATTCTTTGTCCGTCTCGGGAAATTGTGTGGCAAGTCGAGACGCGATGGTGTCCAGGTCGGCTTGCGCTTGGGAAATAGTAACGCCAGGCTTCAAAAGGCCGATGGGGCGCAGAAAGTGGGAGCGGCGGCTCTGCATCCCCGGATTCTCGAAAGGCGCAGGAAACCAGAGATCAGCTTGAGTGAGGACCGGCATATCGCTTGCGAGAACGCCGACAACTGTGCGGGTCTTGCCGTCCAGAGCGATCGATTTGCCGATGACGTTCGGATCGCCGCCGAAACGGTCCTGCCACAGGTGGTGACTGAGGATTACCACTTCCGGATCTTTTGTTTTTTCGTCAGAAAGAGTAAACACACGACCATAGCGGGGTTGAACGCCAAGAGCATCGAAGAAGCCCGCCGTTATCATGGAGCCTGTGATCTGAATGGGCTTGTCGGTTCCGGTGAGATTGAAAAGAGAATCTCCCACCGCTCTGGCCCCGTAGTGTTCAAAAGATTGGCTCTGTGCGCGATAGTCCACAAAATCGGACGGCGAAACGGCACCGCCCTCGCAAAGGGGACACTTCCCCCAGCCCCACACTAGTCGCGAAGGATTCTTGAACTGCAGGGGGCGCAGTAGTACTGCGTTCACCACAGAGAAGAGCGCCGTGTTGGCGCCGATGCCGAGCGCAAGCGTCAGCACGGCGATGGCGGTAAAGCCCGGCGATTTCCTGAGCGCGCGGAGCGCATGATAGACGTCTTGCAACAGTGTTCCCATACGGCCCCCGATGGTTTTTTACGTTATTTTCACAAAACTTGTTCCTGCAACCGTTCCTACGTCATTCATAACGGAGCGCGACCATGGGATCCACACGCATGGCGCGTCGCGCAGGCAAATAGCTCGCCAGCAGGATCGCCGCGCCCAAGACCACTGCTGCGCTGAAATAAACGCGCGGATCGGCCGCGTTTACGCCAACGAGCATCCCCGCAATCAATCGAGCCAATGCCAACGCTCCAGCCAAGCCCAGCAGAATGCCCACAAAAGTAATACGAACGCTGTGGGTCAAAACCAATCGCATGACGTCTCGAGGACTCGCGCCCAGGGCCACACGAATGCCCATCTCCTTTGTGCGGCCTTCCACGATATAAGCCATGGTTCCGTAAATTCCGATAGCAGCCAGGAACAGTGCGAGAACTCCGAAGAAATTTGTGAACCCGGTGAATATCCTGATGGGCGCTTCCTGATCGCTGATCAATTGGTTCAGCGAAACGACCTGCGAAACCGGCTGATTCTGGTCCAGCGAAGTGACGGCCTGGCGAAGCCCTGCAGCGAGAGTTATCGGATCGCCGGAAGTTCGCAACAGAATTACCATCGATCTGCTGGGAGACTGTGAAAATGGAACGTAGCTTTCCGACGCCGGCGGACGGTTGAAATCCGTATCCAACCGAACATTTTTTACGATGCCGACCACTGTGCGCATCGTGGTGCTGTCGCGCCCGAGCTGAATTCTCTGGCCGATTGGATCTTGATGCGGAAAATAGCGATCGGCGAGCGTTTGATTGATAACGATGACGGACGGCGAGTCTGGACCATCCTGATCGGAAATGAAGCGGCCGCGAATCGTTTGCAGGCCGAGGACCGAGGCGTATCCGGGAGTTGCGGCTGTGATTGCCGTTCCGGGGTAATTTCCCAGATCCGGCGCGGGGCGTCCTTCGAAAAGCATTTCTGCGGAATTGTATTCGTCGCCAAACGGAATGTACTGGCTTGCTCCAGTCGAAGTGACCTGCGGTAATGCCTGGATGCGATCCAGCAGGCGATTGTAAAAACTCGCCACCTGATGCGGATCGGAATAGGCCGTGTCGGGCAAAGTGATTCGTGCGGTCAGCACATGGTCGGAGTGGAATCCCAGATCGATATTGTTGATGTTTTTCAACCATTCAATCATCAGGCCGGCAGGCACTAGCGAGGTCAAAGCGAGAGAAACCTCCAGCAGCACCAGGACTTTTCTCATGCGCCTCCCGCGCAAACTGATAGAGGCTGAACCGCCCGCATCTTTCAACATGCCCGTGAGGTCAGGTTTGGAGCTATGCAGCGCGGGCGTTAATCCAAAAGCAAGAGAAGAGAAAAGCGCAATCCCGACCGAGTAGGCGAGAGTGGGAAAATCCACATAGAGGCGGCCGTAGTTCGGTAGATAGCCGCGATTTTGGAACGGAATCAAATTGGTAATCCATTCACCTCCCCACTTCGCGAGCACAACTCCGAGACCGGCAGCGACAACGAAGAGCCACACATTCTCGGTCAGGAGTTGGCGCACGATGCGGAAACGGTTCGCGCCGAGTGAAATTCTTAGGGCCATTTCTTTCTGACGAGACAAAGAACGCGCGAGAAGTATTCCCGCTACATTGGCGCAAGCGATCAGAAGAATGCAGATCCCGATACAGAAGCTCATGTAAATGCCCTGGTCGCCCACATGTTTTCCGATCTCGTGGCGCAAGCTGTTCAAGAAAATTCCGCTGTTTGTATTCGTGGCGGGATAAAGTTTCTCAAGGCTTTTCGCGATGGGGTCCATCGCTTGTTGCGCTTGCGCGAGCGTCACACCGGGTTTCAGACGGCCCACTACGTTGAGCCATCCGTCTACTCGGTCGGCTCGCTCTTGCTCAGTGAACGCGAGCGGAACCCAAATATTGGCGCGGCCCATAAGCGTGAAATGAAAGTCCTCAGGCATCACGCCGACGACGGTGTAAGAGTCACCATTCAAGGTAATCGTCTTTCCCGGTTCGTCTGGATCGGCATTGAACCGGTCGTGCCAGAGACCGTAACTCAAAATAGCGAGACGGTTGCGTCCTGGCTTATCTTCGTCAGGTCTGAAGGCGCGGCCAATGGTTGGCTGTGCGCCGAGCGTTTGAAAGAAATTCGAGCTTACGCGGGCGCCCAAGATTCTCTCCGGGCGTTCCTTTCCAGTAAGATTGAAATTGGAAGTGGTCCAGGCGGATAAATTTTCGAAAACGGTGTTCTGGTCGCGCCAATCAGCGAAGTCTGGCGCGGAAGCTTCACCCATCCAGCCCTTTTTGGTGTCCAGTTCCCAAGCGACTGTCAGCTGATCCGCTTGCGGGAACGAAACCGGATGCAGAATCCATTGCCGCACCATGTTGAAAAGCAGCGTGCTGCCGCCGATGCCAAGCGATAAAGTGAGAATGATAAGTACGACCACGCCCGGCGTTTTGGCCAGCATGCGGATTCCGTAGCGCAAGTCTTGTAGCAGGGTTTGCATCGGCCGCCCCCGCGCGCTCATCGCTTGCTAAGCAATGAACGTAGCTAGCTGTGAAGGATTAGCAGGTGGCGTTCCACCGAGGCGCTAGACAAATGGCATGTTTTCAGAGACGTAGAGGGCGGGTCTGAGATTTCGGTGCGGCAGTATGACCGCTAACGCAAGAGCACGTCGCGAAAGCGGACACTAGCTAATGTCCTTTTTCTAATTCCTCAATAAGCGCGGGAACCACTTCAAAGAGATCGCCAACAATTCCGTAATCGGCCACTTCGAAAATTGGAGCGTTTTGATCTTTGTTGATGGCGGCAACCGTGCGCGAGCCTTTCATTCCCACGACATGTTGAATGGCTCCGCTGATCCCCAGCGCGAGATACAGCTTCGGCGCAACAGTTTGCCCGGAACTGCCGATCTGGCGATCCATAGGCAGCCAGCCCTCATCGCAAATCGGTCGCGAGGCACAGATTTCTCCACCAACAAGTTTTGCGAGTTTCTCCACCATGGGAATATTTTCGGGAGCTTTAATCCCCCGGCCGATGGAAATCAGAATGGGGGCTTGCGTCAGATCGACCGCTTGCTTGGCTTCGCGGAAAAGCTCGAGCGGCTTGGTGCGGATTAGTTCAGGCTTCAAATCGACCGCGACAGATTTTATAGGAGCTTTGCCGCTGGAGTGTTTTGTTGCCAGGTCCGCGCGGAAAGCGCTGGCTTGGAACGTCGCGATCCAGGGTGCGTCGCCTGCGAAGACGACGTCGGCGTTGGTGCGGCCCTGAAACATTTGGCGAACGAAAATTAATTTGCCGTTTTCGTAACGATAGTGGATGCAGTCACCGATCATTCCTTTTCCCAGCGAAGCAGCGAGTTTGGGCGCGAAATCGCGGACTTGGTAGGTGTGGGGAAACAAAACCAGATCAGGCTTGGCGGATTCGATCACTTGGCGCAGGGCCAGCGAGAATCCATCCGGCGTGTATTTTTCCAACAGGTCGTGTTCAACGAGGAGTACTTCGTCCAGTTGATAGGCAGCGATTTCGTCGGCGAGCGGCGCGACTCCTTTGCCGATGACAACAGCGGTGAGAGAGCCTTTTGTCTGCTGCACTATTTGCTGTGCTGCAGCCAAAGTTTCAAAGCTGACTTTGTTCCATTGGCCTTCGCGCTGCTCTGTAACGAGAAGAATTTTCATGGCTAGAGCACCCGCGCTTCATGCTTTAGCTTTTCGATCAGCTTCGCGGCTACTTCTTTCGGCTGGCCAGTGATGAATTCGGTCTTCTTGGATTTTTGCGGAATGTAAATCTTCTCGATGCGTTGCGTGGGTGCATCGGCGACGCCGAGCGTAGCGCGATTTACTGTGGCAATTTCTTTTTTCTTGGCAGCCATGATGCCTTTCAGCGTGGCGTAACGGGGCTTGTTGATGCCCGATTGTATTGAGAGTACCGCGGGGAGCGGCAGTTCAACCCATTGGAACCAGCCGGCTTCGAGTTCGCGCTTCAGCTTCATGTGACCTTCCACGATATCGATGTGCATGATGATGGTGGCGTGCGGAAGACCCAGCAGTTCCGCGAGCAGCACGCCGGTTTGGCCGAAGCCTTGGTCATCGCTTTGCAAGCCGGTCAACAACAGATCGAATTTTTCGTCTTTGATTGCGGCGGCGATGGAACGCGCAGACGATAGCGGATCGAGTTTGAAAAATTGATCGTCGGCGATATGGATTCCGCGATCGGCGCCTTTGGCCAAAGCTTCTTTAATGGTTTGCTTCGCGCGGTCTGGGCCCATCGAGATGGCGACAACTTCACCGCCATGCTTTTCTTTCAGGCGCAGCGATTCTTCCAGGGCAAAACCGTCCGGCTCGTTGGTCTCAAATCCAATGTCAGACTCGCGAATCCAAGCGCCGCCTTCTACAATGGCGAGCGGCGCATCCTTTGCGGCAACCTGTTTAACGCAAACTCCAATTTTCAAAATGCCTCCTGCGATGCTATTTCCCGTCCCAGAGTTTGAAAATCAAAGACGCGTTTGTGCCACCGAAGCCGAAGGAATTTGAAAGCGCGTAACGCACCTCAGCCTTCCGGGAGTGGTTTGGAACGTAATCCAGATCGCACGCAGGATCAGGATTCTCATAATTCGCCGTGGGCGGAAGAATCTGATCGCGTAGCGCCAGAACGCTAATGCCGGCTTCCAATCCGCCTGCGCCGCCCAACAAATGTCCGGTCATGGATTTTGTGGAGCTGATGGGAACTTTTTTCGCGCGCTCGCCGAAGACACGCTTGAGCGCGGCGGTTTCGATGGCGTCACCGATGGGGGTAGAGGTGCCGTGCGCGTTGACGTAGCTCACATCGTCGGGACTGATTTTCGCGTCCTTGATCGCAGCCATGGCCACGCGATAGCCGCCGTCGCCGCCTTCGGCGGGCTGGGTGATGTGATACGCATCGCCGGACATGCCGTAGCCCACAATTTCGGCGATGATTTTTGCACCGCGTTTCTGCGCGAAGTCGAGGGATTCAAGTATCAAAACGCCGGCGCCTTCACCGACTACGAAGCCATCGCGTTCGGCGTCGAAAGGGCGGCTGGCGCGTTGTGGCTCGTCGTTGCGGGTGGAAAGAGCGCGCATGGCGGCGAATCCTCCGACGCCCATGGGCGTGATGGCGGCTTCGGTGCCTCCGGCAATCATTACGTCGGCATCGGAACGCTGAATGATCTTGAAAGCATCGCCGATGGCGTGGGCGGATGCGGAACAGGCAGTCGCGGTCGCGGAGTTTGGACCTTTCGCGCCGTAGCGGATGGAGACGTGTCCTGAGGCGAGATTAACGATCGACGCGGGAATGAAGAACGGAGAAATCTTACCGGGTCCGCCCGCCAGATATTTCGAATGCTCGCGTTCGATAACGTCGAATCCGCCGATACCGGAACCGATGTAAACGCCGGTGGAGTCGGCGATCTCAGGAGTGACTTCCAGGCCGGACATATTAATTGCAAAATCCGAAGCGGCCATCGCCAGTTGAATGAAGCGGCCGGTTTTCTTCAGTTCTTTTTTTTCAATCCAATTCAGCGGATCGAAATTGCGCACTTCTCCGGCGATGCGGCAATCAAATCCGGCGGGATCAAAATGGGTGATAGGGCCAATACCGCTCTTTCCGGCTAGCAGATTGCGCCAGACCTCTTCGGTCCCAATGCCACATCCGCAGATCAGCCCAACGCCTGTAACGACAACTCGGCGGTTCAAAAGGAACTTCTCCTATACTGAATGGGGACGGCCAGCGGACTACTTGCTTCCTTTGGAGTGCTTCTCGATGTAATCGACGGCGTCTTTGACCGTGGCAATTTTCTCAGCATCCTCGTCCGGAATTTCGATGCCGAAATTTTCCTCGAAGGCCATCACCAGCTCGACGGTGTCGAGCGAGTCGGCGCCCAGGTCATCCACAAAGGAAGCGGTCGGAGTGACTTCGCCTTCATCCACACCGAGCTGCTCGACAATAATTGTCTTCACGCGTTCTTCGACGCTGGCCATTCTAATGTATCCTCCGATATCGGCGATCTAATCGCGCCCCAGGCGTACAGCGATAGGGGAGCGCCCCAAGACAGCCTGCCCATTCTATGCAAGCCAGAATGCAGGGTCAACCTTTGCCAAATTTAATCTTGCCGAAAAAAGGTCCTGCGATTGGCTGATTCTTGCTGGTCCTGAAGACCACCGGATTGAAAATTTAGCCCATGTGCAGGCCACCGTTGACGTCGAGCACCTGCCCGGTGATGTAGCCGGCTTCGTCGCTCGCGAGAAAAACGATCGTGGTTGCGACGTCGCGGCCGCTGCCGAAGCGACCGAGCGGGATCATCGCCTTCATTTTGTCTTTCAGTTCGGTGGAAAGAGGATCGGTCATGGGCGTGGCGATGAACCCCGGCGCAATGGCGTTTACTGTGATGTTGCGTGACGCGACTTCGACTGCAATGGCGCGCGTAAGGCCAATCAGGCCTGCCTTTGAGGCGACATAATTCGCCTGCCCGGCATTGCCCGTTTCCGCCACTACCGAAGAAATATTGATGATGCGCCCCGCGCGCTGCTTGAGCATTGCTCCCAGAGCTTGCTGAATACACAAATACGCGCCGGTAAGATTGGTACGTAGGACGGCGTCCCAGTCTTCGAGTTTCATGCGCAGAGCCAGCGTGTCACGAGTGATGGCCGCGTTGTTGACGAGGATGTCGAGCTTGCCGAGTTTCGCGAGCAATTGTTGGAACCCGGTTTTCACCTGCGCCGCGTCCGCCACATCCATTGGGAGCGGGAGGGCCTCGCCGCCGGCAGATAAAATTTCTTCTGCCAGTGACATAAGCTTTTCAGTGTTGCGGGCGGCAATAGCCACTTTTGCTCCAGCTTCGACGAGCGCCAACGCCGTGGCCCGCCCAATGCCCTGAGACGCGCCAGTAACAAGAGCAACTTTATCTTTGAGTGAAAACATAGGATGTGACCCTATCGCATATCAAACGTGCTGCGCAACTGCTCGTTCATGTCGGTGATCAGGGGCAACTCTTTGGGAGCTTTGTGGTTCAGAGTCCCGTAAGGGTGCTCCTAGAATGCAAATGTTGAGCGGCAGTTTGCAATTTTTTCTCCACGCTGATTTTGCTGTAACACTCGTAGCTCTTGGAATCCCGGCAGATGTGTTCTGGCTGTACTTCGCTGCGATCGTGATTTTCGCCATCGGCTTAACAGGAATCATCAAGGACGAGCTGCCGCAAAAACGCGGGATCGAGAAGATCTTGCCGTTCGGGCGTTTATTTTTTGCAATACCGATGGGTGTGTTCGGGACGGAGCATCTGGTTGACGCGTCGGACATCGCGCAAGTGGTTCCATCGTGGATGCCGGCGCATTTATTTTGGACTTATCTGGTGGGCGTTGCCCTGATTGCGGCGGCGCTGAGCATCGTCCTTAACAGACATGCGCGGTTGGCGGCCACACTTTTGGGGTGCATGCTTCTGATCTTTGTGGCTTTGATACATATACCTAACATTGTGGGACAACACGGCGCTCGTTTATTTTGGATGATCGCTCTGAGGGATACCGCTTTCAGCGGCGGGGCTTTTGCGTTGGCCGGAAGCCTGTCGAAGAGGGCACCTTCAGACGGTACGCCATGGCTGGTAACTGTCGGGCGCTTTTTCGTGGGGATACCAGCAATTGTCTTTGGCGTGGAGGACATTTTGTATCCCACAATCGTGCCCGGCATTCCGCTCGCTAGAATCACGCCGGCATGGATTCCCGGACACATCTTCTGGGCCTATCTTTCGGGCGCGGTTCTTGTGGCGACCGGGGCAAGCATTCTCGTGAACGTGAAGGCGCGCTTGGCCGCCACCTATATGGGAATCATGATTCTGCTTCTGATGCTGTTTGTTTATCTTCCAATTCTTATTGCCGAACCACTCAGCATCGCCAACGGCCTCAACTATTTCTTTGATACCTTGATCTTGAGTGGAGCCGCTCTACTTCTGGCGGACGCTATCAGCGACGAGTCGAGGCCCTAAGAGTGGCCGATAATCACCCCTGTAGCAAAGGCAGTGCTGGCAAACACAGGAACAAAGACAAGAGTCCAGAGTAGCAATGAGACGCCGAAACTTCTTTTTCTCGCAACTTCCGGAGGAAGATGCAGATACCAAACAGACGCACAACCTGCATATTAGAGGATTAGGCCAATAAAAGTAATGCGCAATAGGTTGCGGTCAAGAGTCTGGCGACGATGCCCATCCAAGGTAACAGAGCGGCGACTACTGCAACCGCGATGTATTTACGCGGAGGACGAGAAGACTCCTGATCGGTTGAACTGGTCATCGTTCTAGGCTTCCGGGGATTCGGCGCGTAACTGCGCGATCTTGTCGATGGCGGCCTGCAGGCTGGGGGCATCTTCCACATTTACGCAGCGAACGGAGCGGTCAATCTGGCGCAGCAGCCCGCAGAGAACTTTTCCGGGGCCTACCTCTACGAAAATTGTCACGCCGCTCTCGATCATTTCGTGGACAGAATCCAGCCAGCGCACGGGCGCGGTTACTTGGCGGATCAGCGCTTCGCGCTCTTCGTCACCGCTAGTGACAGCTTCGGCGTCCACATTCGTGATTAAAGGAATTTTCAACGGACCGAAATTTGCGGCGCGCAGATCGTGTTCCAGGCGCTTTTGTGCCGGTGCCATCAGCGCGCAATGGAAGGGTGCGGAGACGGGAAGAATCACGGCGCGCTTGGCGCCACTTTGCGACGCGATTTCCACGGCGCGCTTCACCGCTGTCGCGTTGCCGGAAATTACGGTCTGCTCCGGGGAATTCAAATTCGCAGGCGAAACCACTTCGCCGTCAGCAGCTTTTTTGCAGATTTCCGTTACTTCCGCCGGTGCGAGACCCAGAATCGCAGCCATCGCGCCTTCACCTGACGGAACTGCTTCCTGCATATAGCGGCCGCGTGCGCGCACCAATTTCACCGCCGACGAAAAATCCAAGCCGCCGGCAGCAACCAGCGCGGAATATTCTCCCAAGCTATGTCCCGCGACAAAGTCCGGTTTCATGCCTCGTTTTTCAAGCGCGCGATAGGCTGCGACAGAAACCGTGAGCATGGCGGGCTGGGTATTTTCTGTTTGCTTGAGCTCTTCGAGCGAGGCGGTGTAACACATGTCGGACATGGAAAATCCGAGCGCAGCATTGGCTTCCTCGAACACTTGCGCGGATTCCGCAAAGTTTTCCGCTAGATCGCGGCCCATGCCGCAATATTGCGAGCCCTGCCCCGGAAACAGAAATGCAAGTTTGCCCATATGCGAGTGAAATTCCGCCGAGGTCAGCCGCGAGCAGCGACGGCGGCGGCGGAAAGCTCCTGGTCGATCTTTTCGTTGATGCGCGCGCGGCAAAGTTCGCTGGCCACGCGTATGGCGTTCTTGATGGCGTTCGGATTGGAGCGGCCGTGCGCGATGATGGTAATTCCGCGGACGCCCAGAAGCGGAGCGCCGCCGGTTTCCGAAGAGTCGGTGCGCTTGCGGAAGTCGTCGAAAGCTTGTTTGGAAAGAGCGTAACCGATCTGCGATTTCAGCGAGCTCTTGATGGCTTTCTTCAGCATGCCTTGAACGTGCTCCACGAGTCCCTCACTGATTTTAAGCGCGACATTACCGATGAAGCCGTCGCAAACGATCACATCCACATTTCCACGGAACACGTCGCGGCCTTCCACGTTGCCCACAAAATTTAGCGATGATTGCTTCAGCAGGTTGGATGCTTCGCGAGTCAGCTCGTTACCTTTCATTTCTTCTTCGCCGATGGAGAGCAAAGCCACGCGAGGATGTTTCACGCCCCAGATCGCCCGGAAATAGATTTCGCCCATCACCGCGAATTGACGAAGCTGCTCGGGCTTGGAATCGACGTTCGCGCCGACGTCGAGGATCACCGTAATTTTGTCCTTCATGTTGGGGAAGGCAGCGGCGAGCGCCGGGCGGTCCACGGAAGGAAGCGTACCAATGACAAAGCGAGCGACCGTCATGGCCGCGCCGGTGTTTCCAGCGCTCACCATGGCTTCGGCTTTGCCGTCCCGAACGAGGCGAGCGGCCACGTGCATGGAGCTTTCCTTCTTGCGGCGGAAAGCCTGCGAAGGCGAGTCGCTCATGGTGATCACATCGGTGGCGCCCACAATTTCGATGGGAAGATTGCGCGCGCGGTGACGGCTCAGTTCCTGCTTAAGCGTGGCTTCAATGCCCACCAGTATTGTGCGGACACCAAACTCGCGCGCAGCCAGGATTGCGCCTTCCACTTCCGCACGAGGCGCATGGTCGCCTCCCATAGCATCTATTGCAATGGTGGTCATCTGAACGCCAACTTGCTCCAATCGCGCGAAATCGGAAAGAAACGAGAAACGAAGGAAAACCTAGGCTGTCTTGGCTGAAGTGTCAATCACTTCACGGCCTTTGTATTGCCCGCAATGAGGACATGCCTGATGAGGCAGCTTCTTCTCGTGGCAATTCGGACACTCCGATAGCGAGAGCGTTTGAAGATGGTCGTGGGCGCGTCGCTTGTTCTTGCGCGCATGGGAGTGACGTCGTTTTGGATTAGGCATTCCTGCTCCTCTAAATTAGCCGTATGCGGCTTGGTATAGCTGAAATGGAAAGGGATAGTGTAGCGTTTTATTGCTTTTTGAACCAGTCCTGCTTCAAACGGGCGAGCGGAGCCAGACGTGGGTCGGCTGAGTTCTTTTCGCAGCGGCACTCTTCGTTATTTAGATTCGCGCCGCAGTGCGAGCACAATCCCCGGCAGTCGCTGCGGCATATCACCTTCATCGGAAGCGCCAGATTAACCTGTTCGGCCAGGACGTCAGCCAGAAACAGGCCATCGCCTTCGAAGAATGCTATCTCGGTATCGTCTAGGTTGAGATGAAATTCGTCATTATTGGCAATGGAGGTCATAGGCCGGTAAAACAGGTCGAAATCACGGCTGATTTCTTCCACCACGGTATCGAGGCAGCGCGCGCACACCATTTCCACGCGCGTATGCAGGTTGCCGTACACACGGATTTGCCCTTCCGTTAGCTCGGCTGTCGCGCGTACCTCCAGCGGTTCCACCTGTCGAAACTCGCCGGAGTGAAAGTCGAGCGTCCCGGGAATATAGCTCTTTCGTATGCGGATTTTTCGGACGGCAAGTTCTTTTACGTCCAGAAACATTGGGTTCTCCGCGTTAGTAAAGTTAATTATATGACCAGTACCAGCGATGTCAAGGAAGCCACTTTGAGAACAAACGGGATTGACACCAAATGGACAATGTCTTACTTAGACTGGTTTAGATGCGGAATGGCCCCGGCAGGCTGCTAGATGGAATGGGGTGCCGGAAAGCCGAGCAAGTCGTTGCATTGACGAAGGAGGAAATGGTCGGTCATGCCCGCAATGTAGTCGCATATCACACGATGCCGCGGCTCGTTTTTGGTCAAATCCGCGTATTGCTTGGGCAGCTGATCAGGGTGATCCAGGAAGAAGAGAAAGAGAGCTCCCAGCGCGGCCACCGATCGGTCGCGATCTTCAGCAATTGCCGGATGCGAGTAAAGATGGCTGTACAAGAAGCGCTTCAACGCAGCATTTTTCTCGGCTATTTCAGGCGAAAAGGCCGCGACGCGCTCGACCAGGTGGCGGATATCTTCGGAATTCTTTGCGCCGCTTTCCCGAACTTTAGCGGCGGTGTCGTCGATCAAATCCGTGACCAGACGGTTGAGGATCTGCTTCAGCGCCTCGTTGAATTTTAGTTTGCGGCGGCCTTGCGGATAACGGCGGTCGATTTCAGCATAGGCTTCGTCGAAGATGGGAACCTCCGCGCGCAGCAAATCGAAATCGAACAGGCGCGACTCGAAGCCGTCGTCCAGATCCGCGGTGTTATAAGCAATTTCGTCCACCAAATCGATGAGCTGCGCTTCCAAAGTCGGACGCTCGTCCAGCCGATATTCAGCAAGCGATGGGAATTCACCGGCAGAATAATTCCGCGAATGCTTCACGATCCCTTCGCGAACCTCGAATGTAAGGTTCAGTCCGGGAAAATCCAAGTAGCGCTGCTCGAACTGTTCCACGATACGAAGCGCGTGGAGATTGTGGTCAAAGTGATCGCCGTGCTCGCGCATACGCAAGTCCAGTTGCTTTTCGCCAGCGTGCCCAAATGGTGGATGCCCGATGTCGTGTACCAAGGCAAGCGCTTCGGTAAGGGCGGTGTTCAGTCCCAAGGCACCGGAGACGGTACGCGCAACCTGCGCCACTTCGATTGTGTGGGTCAGGCGATTCCGAAAGTGGTCGGAATAGCGCGTGGTGAAAACTTGCGTCTTGGCTTCCAGGCGGCGAAACGCGCGTGAGTGGATTACGCGATCGCGGTCGCGGGCATAATCACTGCGGTAGGGATGTTGTGGCTCGGAGTGCCGACGACCGCGCGAATGCCGCACGTCCATTGCATAAGCTGCCAGCGGAGCCGGCGTCATACTGGATCCTTAGATTTTGCCGGGCAGGAGGGAAAGTTCCTGGTCAGCTTGCTCGGCCATGGGCGTGTCGGGATATTCAGATTTAATTTGCGCGTACAATTTCGAAGCTTCCGCCGGATTGCTTGCGGTGTAATGCTGTGCGAGTGCGAGCATCACCACCGGTTTTGGCACCAGCACGGCAGGCTTGGCAATCAGCTTTTTGTAGAGATTCACTGCTTCGTCGCCTTGGCCCAGCCGATCGTCCAACTGCGCAAGTTCAAATCGCGCCATCGCGGCGAAATCTTCATCGCCCGAATCAGCAAGGTTTTGCAACAATTTCTTAGCCGCGTCATTGTTGCCTAAGCGTTCCTGGCTGATCGCCTCGTAATAGCCGGCGAGCTGCCCAGGACGTGTACGCGAGTACTTCTTGGCGACATCCTCAAATTTCCGGACGGATTCTGTATATTTATTCTTATCGTCCGTGTAGGTCAGTTCACCTGGCTGCTGCGGCTCGAGTGGCGAACGGATGCGCGCATCAAATACTTTCATCGCGTCGTCATACGCGGCGGCAGCTTTCACAGTTTGGCGTTCGGCATAGGTCTTCCAACCGAATATACCGAGAGCGATGACTACGCCTATTATCACGATTAAAAATGTAATGGCCTGATGTCCGAAAACGAAGTCCGCACCATGTGCCAGCGTGTCGCGCACTTCGTCCGTTTTCAGTTCTTTACGGGTAAGCCGTTGTGCCAATTGCTTCTCCTGGTGGGTAAACAGCTATCGTATCACAAGGTCTGCGCCGAATTAAAACACACGGGGGTGCGTCTCGTGGGCTCCTTTGTTAATCTTAATTGCGTGGCCAGGTGTCGCTGTAGAGGCTAAGATTGGCAGGCTCGCGCTAAGCGCGAGCCAAGGAGAAAAGCTTATGGCTGACGGCAAGAAGTGTGCACATCCGATCTGTTCGTGCATCGTTACGAAAGGAAGCTATTGCAGCACGGAATGCGAAGCGATGGAGAAAACCCCCGATCTCGAGTGCCTTTGCGGGCATCCCGCTTGCAAGGGTAATGTCGAAAACCTGCGTCGCTAACAAATTGAATAATCCGCTGGAACAAGGAGACTTGCGATGTCATTCGGACTCTACGCCGCTGGCTTCGCCATCGTGATCGCGGGTCTGATCTATGCCGCTTACTTGATGCACATTCCGGCGCACTGGATCGCGGTCGGCGCTATCATCCTGCTGGGCATGGGAATTGTGACAGGCGTTAAGAACACGCGCCAAAAAGATCCTCCCAGCTAGAACACCTTGTGGACCGCTGGGAAAACGATTGATTTGCGTGGTCCCCCGGGCGTGACTGACTTATCAAGAAGTGGGCTGATTTAGCGGAAAGCGCGGATCGCGACTTCTTCGTCGGACTGCACGTCGAACACGGTAAAGAGCCGTGTGATTTGCAAAATGTCGTGCACGCGCTTGGTGAGGTGAAGCAGCTTCAGCTCGCCTTTTGCATTTCGTACCGTAGTGAAGGCGCTCACGAGCTCACCGATTCCAGAGCTATCGATGTAATCCACATCGTACAGGCTGATAATGATTTTTTTCTGGCCGTTCTCGACCAGCTCGCGGATGGTCTTCCGCAATAGCGCGCTACCGTCGCCCAAGGTAATCTTGCCGCTGAAGTCCACGATCGCAACGTCGTTTATTTGTCTGCAGGTCGCCTGAATAGCCACGGAATTGCCTCTTGCTGATTCTACTCCGGTTGGTGCGTACCGTTGTCGGAAACTTTATGCGGAAGTTTTTTAACCATTACGAGTTCGGCGCCGCCGCCCGGCGCGGTATGCACGTCGAACTGATCCATGAAAGCTTTCATCAGGAAAAGGCCGCGCCCGGAGGTCCGCAGCAAGTTCTCCTCTTCGAGCGGATCCGGTATTTCGTGCAGCTCAAAACCTTTGCCCTGGTCCAGCACCCGCACGGTCATATTTTCCGGATCGAGTTCCACCGTCATCAGGATTTTCTTGCGGCGATCCTGCTGATTGCCATAGTTGTACGCGTTGATCACGCCTTCGCGAACGGCCATGCCGATTTTATGCAGTTCTTCCTCGCTGAAACCGGCGGCTTCCGCAATACGCATGCAGATACTTTCTGCGAGGTCCACGCTTTCCAGTAGCGTCTCCAGCGTGACCTCGATCCGATGGGTTTTGGCCGCCATTCCTAGATTCGAGGGAAGTCCCTTGTTGAAAAGACGGCTGTATGGGTATCACAGCGCTGGAGCACAAGTCAATGTAGTCCCGGTACCGGCTAGTTTCTGACGATCGGCTAACCAAACCCTGGAACCAACTCACCACTGCTTTTTCCCCCAGGGCATTGTCCTTTTAAAAAATCCGTCAACGAGTACACCGTGCGTAATGAATGCAATCGCGAACAGACTGAACGCGAATACGGTCAGCCCAGTCAGTCTTGTATCTTCATCTTTGTTCAGATAGACAACGCTTCCGTGCGTGTTTAGTGGATAAAGCCTGCCCGAGGATGCATCGAACTGACGGGGGCGAGTGGCCGCGTATTGGTACCAGAGGCAAAAATGAAACAGCCAAATCGCGAGCGCCAGTGAGCCGAGTATTCCCACTAGGACCCCGCCAGGCTTGCGATATTTTCCATTCGCTATCGGGAATTTCACGCTGGTCTCATCCGGTGTGACACTTTCCAACTTCAGAATACGCCACTGCCGGCGAAGACTCTTCTATTGATGCCAGTCGGTAAACACCGCGTTGATTTACGCCAGTTTCGCACGCGCCGGAATCAGGCCCAGTAGGTGCGGTCTAAGGTGCGGTATTGGATGGCTTCGCTTAGGTGCTTGGGCTGGATGCCGGGCGCGCCTTCTAAATCGGCAATCGTGCGCGAAACTTTCAGGATGCGGTCGTGGGCGCGCGCAGAAAGTCCCAGCCGTTGGATAGCGGTTTCCAGCAGCTTTTCGCCTTCGCTCGAAATGGCGCAATGTTTGCGGATGAGTCTCGGCGGAATTTGCGCGTTGGCATACAGCTTTTTCTCGCTTCGATAGCGTTCCAGCTGGATTTCTCGCGCGCGCAGAACGCGCCCGCTAACGCAGGCCGAACTTTCGATTTCTCCATTGCCGCGCAGCTCCTTATATTTCACCGCGGGAACCTCGATCTGGATATCGATACGGTCCAGCAGCGGCCCTGAAATCTTCGAGACGTAGCGCTGGATTTGAGTGGGAGAACAGTGGCACTCGCGCGTGGTGTCGCCGAAAAATCCACACGGGCACGGATTCATGGCCGCCGCCAGCATAAAACGCGAGGGGAAAGTGACTGAAAGAGCCGCCCGCGCTATCGTCACGCTGCCTTCCTCCAGCGGCTGGCGCATCACTTCCAAAACATTGCGCTGAAATTCCGGCAACTCATCGAGAAAAACGATTCCGTTATGCCCGAGCGATACTTCTCCCGGCCGCGGAACCGCTCCGCCCCCTATCAGACCTGCGTCACTAATCGTATGGTGCGGCGACCGGAAAGGCCGTGTGCCGACCAAGCCGCGCGAGGCGTCCAGCACCCCTGCCACGCTGTGAATCCGCGTGGTCTCGATTGCTTCCTCCAAAGACATTGGCGGCATAATAGTGGGGATGCGTTTTGCCAACATGGTTTTGCCCGCGCCGGGAGGACCGATTAGCAGAATGTTGTGGCTGCCTGCACAGGAAACTTCCAGTGCGCGCTTCGCTGACAGTTGCCCGCGCACGTCCTTCAAGTCCACGGAATATTGGCTGGCTTCTGCCAACATTTGCGAAGTGTCCACGGCGATGGGCTGAAAGGATTCCGGCGCGTTCACCATATCCACGGCTTGCGGCAGAGATTTCACCGCAAAAACTTTAATGTTCTCGACCACCGCAGCTTCGCGCGCGTTTGCCTCCGGCACCACCACGTTTTTGATGCCGCGCTCGCGCGCTGCTAGAGCGGCGGACAAAGCGCCGCGCACCGAGCGAACGCTGCCATCGAGCGAAAGTTCTCCCAGAAAGACATGCGTGTCGAGCATCTTTCCGAAAAAAGTGCCTTGGCAACCGACCAAGCCAAGCGCCATGGGCAGATCAAACGCCGAACCTTCTTTGCGAATGTCCGCCGGCGCCAAATTCACCGTGACAGCTTGATTCGACGGAAAATCGAATCCACAATTCCTCAGCGCGGATTTAATTCGCTCGCGGCTTTCTTTCACCGCAATGTCCGGCAGGCCGACCACATTAAAATTTCCTTGGTAGCTCGGCCCAATGTCCACCTCGACTTCCACGAGATAAGCATCAATGCCAAACACTGCGGCGCTAAAAGTTTTGAAGAGCATTCGAAAGGCAGGGGGACCAGAGAGGGGAGTCCCTTTGCGCTGTGCAGCGTAACTCAAAAGAGTACGTGACGCTAGCGATACTACGCAGAAACGTCGGCTGACATTGGCGATTGTGCTATTCTCGGAAATCACGAAAGCCGTAATGAAAAAATTCCCAAAGTGGAACGCCATTTTGCTCGCGCTCATCTCTATTTTCGTTTTGAGTGTGTCAACGCGCGCCCAGGCGCCCGGTAGCAACTCGGCTCAAGCCGTCGCACTGAACAATCGCGGCCTTCAGTTGTTCAAGCAAGGAAAGATTGACGAGGCCATCGAACAATATCGGCAGGCGCTGGTGTTACGGCCGGATTTTGCGGAAGCACTGAGCAATCTCGGCTTGGCGCTCGACGCGAAAGGAAATGACGTGGAAGCCCTCGCCGATCTCGATAAAGCGCTGGCACTCAAACCTAAAGACGCCACCACGGAAAATAATCGCGGTCTTGCGCTCTATCACGAAGGAAAATATGCGGATTCGGTTGCGGCATATCAGCAAGCTATTTCATTTCACGCCAATTTTCCCCAGGCTTACAACGGCATGGGTGCCGCGCTCGTCGCTGCAGGCAAAACCGATGAAGCCATCACCGCCTATCGCACTGCGCTTAAGCTACAACCGCGCTATGTTGACGCGATGAATAACCTCGCCAGCGCGCTCGATTCGGAAAAGAAATACGACGAAGCGATTCAGATTTACCAGCAAGCGCTGAAGATCGAGCCCAAGGCAACCGACATCCGCATGAACCTCGCCACCGCACTGCAGGGCGCCGGGCGCACGGACGAAGCCATCGACGAGTATCGCGAAGTCGTAGCGGCACGTCCCAATGACGCGCACGCCTTCTTTCAACTTGGTCATTTGCTATACGCCCAAGGAAAGCTGCCGGAAGCGATTGCGGCGCTGGAAAAAAGTTTGGTCTTGCGGCCCGATCAAGCCGAAACCGCGTTCAATCTCGCACGCGCCTATCAGGACGTGGGCAATCTCTCTGCTGCCGTCGAAACTTACCAGAAAGGCTTGGAAATTAAGCCGGATGATCCGCACGGCCTATATAATTTGGGCAATACCTATCTAACTTTGAAGGAACCGGCGAAAGCAGAGCCATTGTTTCGTAAGGTGCTCGAGCTTCGGCCTGATTTCACTATCGCGCTGCAAGGTCTCGGGATCGCTCAGATGCAGGCGGGCGATCTGAATGATGCGGAGTTGTCGTTCGTAAAGTTGAAAGAAATGCAGCCCGATAATGCCGACGCGCGCTTCAACCTGGGAAACGTTTTCTTCAACAAAGGACAATATGGCCCCGCTGCGGAGAGCTACCGTGAAGCCATCCGCTTGAACGCAAACCTGGCCCACGCTCATTACAACCTGGGCATGGCTCTTCTTCGCCTCAACGACCAAAAAGCCGCCGACAAAGAATTCCAGGAAGCCAAGCGCATTGACCCTACGCTCCTTCCACCGAAATAATTCTCATAACTTTAGTCGCAATGCAGGCCCTTCGTAGCGCCGGCATGTTGCCGGCTCTTTGCTTCTCCCTGCGCCTGACAGCGCGCCTTAATTTCTGTGTACTAAGCGCAAAGCTCGCGCTTTCAAACCCGCCTCACCCCGACGCTCTCTCTTTACACGCAGTGCTGTCCACCGTATGCTTCTGGCAGGGAAGGCTTATCTAGCCATCTTGGGAGGGCATGTGATCTGGATACTGTTGGCGGTCGTCGTACTGGCCGTGATTTTCGTCATCAGCATGTACAACGGCCTCGTCAGTCTCAAAGTTCAGTGCGACAACGCATGGTCCGATATCGACGTGCAACTCAAACGCCGCTACGATTTAATCCCGAACCTGGTGGAAACCGTGAAGGGCTACGCCGCGCACGAGCAAGGCACGCTGCAAGGTGTGGTGGAAGCGCGCAATCGCGCCATGAGCACGCAAGGCCCCGCGGCGAAAGCGGAAGCCGAAGGCGCGCTCACCTCCGCACTGCGTCAGGTGTTCGCGTTAGCCGAAGCCTATCCTCAATTGCGCGCCGTGGAATCGTTCACCCAGCTTCAAAACACGCTGAATCAGATTGAAGACAGCGTTCAAAACGCGCGCCGTTATTACAACGCGGTGGTGCGCGACTTCAACACTAAAATCGCGCAATTTCCTTCCAACATCATCGCGGGCATGTTCAATTTCAAGCCGCGCGAATTTTTCGAGATCAGCACGCCAGCCGAACGCGAAGTGCCGAAAGTCAGCTTTGGTAACGCGACCACCTAGCGCGCGTGTCGTGATTGTCGCCAAAATGAAATACGCGCGCAAATCGATTGGACTACTCGCAATTTGCCTGGCGATATTCGCCTTTGCGCGACCCGCCTTCTGTGCCCTGCGTCAGCTTGTCATTCAGCATTTCGATGACGAAGTAATCGTAACTGAAGACGGAACCATCGACGTTACTGAAACGATCCAGGCGCGTTTCAGCGGGGAGAATTGGCATGGCCTCTACCGCATGATTCCCACCGAATACACAAATCCCGAAGGACTGAATTACTCGCTGTTGATTGATCGCATTACCGTAGCTGACAGTGACGGGCATTCGTTGAAATACGAACAGAGCCGTGAAGGCCGCTACACGAAATTCAAGATTTATATTCCCGATGCGGACGATTCAACTCACACCGTCGTCCTTCATTACCGCGTGATCGACGCGATCCGCTTTTTCGAAGATCACGACGAGCTGTACTGGAATGTAACCGGAAACGATTGGGAAGTTCCCATCGAATCCGCCAGCGCGCACATCGCGCTGCCCGCAGGCGTCACGGGTCTTCACGCTATTGCTTACACCGGTGCTCTGAATTCGCGAGCGCAAGACGCCGCTGTGGAGGTCCACGATAACGCGGTCGATGTTCACACTACCGGTCCACTGTCATTTCACGAAGGCCTTACCGCCGTGGTCGGATTCGATAAGGGATTCGTTCATCCACCGAGCGGCGCTACCAGGTTTATCCAATTTCTTCGTAGCAATACTCCGCTTCTAATTCCCATCGGCGTTTTCTTTTTCATGTTTTGGCTGTGGTGGACGCGCGGACGCGGTCCCGAACGCCAGGCCATAGCCGTCCAGTATGAGCCGCCCGACAAACTGACGCCCGGCGAGTGCGGCACTCTCGTCGATAACGAAGCGGCTATGCGCGACATCACTGCAACTCTCGTCGATCTAGCCGTAAAAGGCTACCTGACCATCGAGCAGAAAGACGAAAGCCATCTGCTCGGCCTGAGCCATACTAAGGAATATGTTTTTCATTTGAAAAGACCCTCGGCGGAGTGGGCCAACGCACGTCCTCATGAAGCTCGAATGCTTGCCGCGCTCTTCGACGGTGGAGCAAGCATGGATGTGAAGCTTTCAGATTTGCAAAATCATTTCTACACACAACTGCCGGCGATCCGCGACAGCATTTTCTCAGCCCTGATGACGGATAACTATTATCTGCATCGGCCGGACACGGTTCGTCAGGGATACTTCGGCGCCGGGATAGCTATCGGGTTTTTAATGGTGGCCGGGAACGGCTTTTTGGCCCGCGCCACTGGTATCGCCTCGCCCACCTGGATTATTGCCGGAATTGCTTCCGGCCTGATCATCTGCATTTTTGGCTATTTCATGTCCGCGAGAACGGTCACCGGCCAGCGCGCTCTTGAAAAAGTTCTCGGCTTCGAAGATTTTCTTGGACGCACGCAAAAAGATCAAATCGATCGATTGCAAACGACTCCCGAACTCTTTGAGAAATTTCTGCCCTATGCCATGGCGCTGCACGTTGAGAAAAAATGGGTGCAGGTGTTCTCCGGCATCGTGCTGCAACCGCCCAGTTGGTATCAGGGCTCTTACGGTAGCGGCTTCATGCCCTATCTGCTTGTCAACGATTTGAATATGATGTCGATGCAGGCAGGAACTACCATGGCCTCTTCTCCGCGCAGCTCGGGCGGTTCGGGTTTCGGTGGTGGAGGCGGAGCCGGCGGCGGTTTCGGCGGTGGAGGTGGCGGCGGTTTCTAGAATCAGCCAATCTTTGGGTTTCTTCACCTCTGAAGTTTTCTACTTCTTTTCTCGGGCATTGTTGGCGTAACCATCTTTGAAAGCGCCTCTGCATACTTCGCGATCGTCTCTGGGACCGCTTGGCTATGAACGAACTGCCCGTTTTTTCGGCATTCGATCAATCCCGCATCCTGCAGAATTTTCAGGTGGTGCGAAACGGTTGCCGGAGTTACACCGCGCAATGACACGATGTCCCCGCAGATCATTTTTGGCTGCGACGATATCGTCTCGAAAATCCGCAGTCGCGTCTCATCCGCCAGCGCCTTGGATATTTTTTCAATTTGTTGTCGTTTCACGGTTTAGCTCCCGGCATGATCAGCCTGCTCCCGAGGCGATATGTCAGCCACTACAACGATCATTTTCGCATCCCGGCATTTAGATAGTCATCTAATTAGTGCAGTAGCAAAATAGCCCCGCGCAAATGCCCGGGCCGTCTATGGCAATTTACAGGAGGAACTCGTGAGTCGACTCAATGGAAAGGTCGCCGTGGTCACCGGCGGAAACAGTGGTATCGGATTAGCCTCAGCGCAACGTCTCCAGAAGGAAGGCGCCCGTATCGCCATTTCCGGCCGGAGCCAAAAAACCCTGGATGAAGCATCGAAAATTCTCGGCAAAGACGCCCTCGTCGTCCAGGCCGATGTCTCCAAGCTATCCGAAATTGATAAACTCTTCTCTGCGGTCGCTGCGAAATTCGGGAAAATTGACGTACTCTTCGTCAACGCCGGCGTGGCCACCTTTGCCCCCTTTGCCGAGTTCACCGAAGCCCAGTACGATGAACTCTTTGATATCAATGCCAAGGGCGCTTTCTTCACCGTTCAAAAAGCGCTTCCGCACTTAAGGGATGGCGCCTCCGTCATTCTCAACACCAGCGTTGCCAGCCACATTGGTTTCCCGGCAGGCGTCGCGTATGGAGCCACAAAAGCCGCCATGCGTTCGTTTGTTCGAGGGTTAGCTGCGGATCTTGCCGCCCGGAATATTCGCGTGAACGCCGTCGCGCCCGGCCCAATCGAAACACCCATCTTCGATCGCCATGGCGCGCCCAAGGAACAGGTGGATCAAACCAAACAGGGGTTTATGTCGATGGTGCCCTTGAAGCGTCTCGGAAGACCCGAAGAAGTTGCCGGCGTTGTAGCCTTTCTCGCTTCCCAGGATTCGTCCTTCGTAACCGGCATCGAACTCAGCGTAGGCGGAGGCATCGGCCAAATTTAGTTTGTATGCGCACAACCGATCCGGGCGGTGTATTCCGCCCGGATTTCATTCGCCAGCTAACGGGTTCGTGCTTTGGCGGCGGGTTCAGCGAGCTTCAACCTTTTCCGAAAACGGGCCAGAGCCGTTGGCGACCTAAAACACTCGCGGAAAGAAAGATGGAACGCGCCGCGCATATTCGTCAAATTTCTCGCCAAACGCGGGACGCAAAAGTTTTTCTTCGCTGCGGATACGCAGCTCGGTGCCAATGAGGAATACGACCACGCCCGCCACAAGCGCCTGCCATCGGCTAATGGCCAAGCCCGTCGCAAGAAGCAATCCGAACATCCCAAAATAAATTGGATTTCGCACGATCCCGTAGGGCCCCTGCGTGATCAACTCGTGTCCATCCACAACACGTGCAACCAAACCCCACTGCTTTCCCAACGTTTGGACCGCTGCAAGGCAAAACCAAATTGAACCTATTGCGATGAGAATGGTACCCGAAGCAAAAATCGCCTCGGCCTGCTTGGACATTGAGAAAAGCGGAGAAAAGTAAGTTCGATACAGCGCAAAACAGCCCGCATAGGCAAGACACTGAAGCAAAAGTCCTGTACTGAACCTGCCTGCTCGCTTCGTTTCCGTGGAGGCAGCGCGGTTTCTTCCGAGCACGAATATGCCGCCGAACACAATCCAGCACGCGGCGATCAATACGGTTACGACTTCGGCTACAACATCATGATTAAATGACATGGCTCATTTCTGCATTTCGAACAGTCACAGGTCTTTGCGAAAGGCCTTCTGCGTCTTCACGTGCTTATAGCCGTGCCGTTCGTAGAATGCATGCGCGCGATCACGGATTACATTGGACCGCAGCCCAATCACTACACAGCTTTTCTCGCGCGCCCAGCGCTCCGCGCGGTCCAGAAGATGCCAACCAATTCGTCGCGAACGAAAGCGCTCGTCAACCACCAAGCCGCTAATTTCTGCTCGCGCCTCCGCTTCCACCATGCGGCAAACATAAACTCCAATCCATCCCGTGACTTCACCGTCGAGATCAGCCACAAATACGGCATGATCGTTGGAAAGCCTCATGTCCTCGAGCCGGGCGGTAATTTCTTTTGCTGAAGATGGATAGCCGAGTTGGCCTGTAAGTTCAGCTATACGCGCGGAATCGTGCCGCCGAGCCTCGCGAATTTCACCTGTGAATCCTGCAGAAGCATCACCCGCCATCTGACCCAAAGTTTCACGCGAGCTATTCACTTAAGCGCCTTCTTCAAAACGGCAATTTGTCCGGCATGATAGAGATCGTGTTGAACCAAACCATGCAGTAGCACGTAACGACAATAATTTTCACGCACAATCGGTTCGTCCAATTGATCGTCAGCTAAACTCTTCACATAATTTCGCAGACGAGTTCTGCTCTCCGCAAGATTTTCCAGCGCGCGCTTCCAGGCAACGTCGCTCGCCTCCCAAACTGGCGGCCAATCGATTTCCGTGGTTACCTCCGGAGGTTCACCCTTCGATTTTTGATGCACGATGATGTTCCACGCCGCGATATGGTTCGCCAACTCCCATATGGAATGCGCGCCGGGTACGGGATGCTTTGATGCATCTTCAGCAGAGACGCCGTCAAGCAGTTGTTTTAGATCAGGACCGTGCCAGGCCTCGCCCGAATAGGCACGATCCATTTGGTCCAGTATTCGGTTGATCTCACTCATATCTATCTCCGTTGAAAAGCGTAAGTCATGGCAATCGTCTGCGCAAGTGGAGCAGATGAAAAAAGCGAACCCATCTTGTGAGAGAAAACTAGAAATCAGAAAGTTTTGTCGGAATCCAGAAGAATCGTCACCGGACCGTCGTTGGTGAGTTCAAGTGACATGTGCGCCTGAAAAACGCCGGTCTCGACGCGGACGCCGTGCCCGCGCAATGCCGCGACGAATTCCTCGTAGAGCGCCTTGCCCGATTCCGGAGCGGCGGCTTGAATGAAACTCGGTCTGCGCTGCCCACGAGCATCGCCGTACAGCGTGAATTGCGACACAGCTAGAATGGCGCCTCCCGTATCAAGCACTGACCGATTCATTTTTCCTTGCTCGTCGCTAAAAATTCTTAGCATCACTATTTTCTCAGCCATCCACGCAGCCGTCACCGCCGCGTCATCGCGCCCGACAGCGAGGAGCACGACTAGCCCAGCCCCGATCTCGCCGGACACGCTTCCGTCGACCACCACGCGCGCGTGTGTCACTCTTTGCAGCACAGCTCGCATAAATTGTCTCTAACCACGGCCGACAAAAATGAATTCTAAGCGCTGAACCAGTTCAATACAATCTCCACTCAGTTCGCAGCTTAGTGGACGCGCCTTCGCCGCAGAACATTGCGAGCCCGGTTTTCATAACTTTGTAAATATGCTAGAACAAAATGGCCCAATGGAGGGCGCGATTTGAAAGTCGCACTAATCGGCACACACGGAGTAGGCAAGACAACTCTCGTGTACGAGGTGTGTTCGCTACTGAAGAAAGCGCACCATAACGTCGAGCTTGTCACCGAAGTCGCGCGCCAATCTCCCTTTCCCGTGAATGCGGAAACTACTCTTGCCGGCCAGCTTTGGATTCTGCACCAACAAATCGCAGCCGAGCTGGAAGCATCGCTTCGCGCGCCCGTTGTGATCACCGATCGCTCCGTGCTCGACAACTATTGCTACCTCGTCAACAAATTTGGCCGTCAGCCCCATCTCGAATCCTGGCTGGCCTGGTGGATGACCAACTACTCTCTTCTTGTCGGCGTTCCCACCATCCAGGAAGAAATCCCGCGCGACGGCTTTCGCTCCGAAGATCGCGCGTTTCAATTGCGCATCCACAATTTATTGATCGAACTTCTCGCCTCGCCACCTTTCAACAATTTACCCACATCGATAATCTGGCTCGACTCAGAAGACCGTGCTAACTGGGCGCATAAAATAGTGAGCGCCGCACTTCCTTTCATGACACTTGCGTCAGGCACGACCCAGGCCGAGAAGCCGCTCACAAAGACCTTCGGAAGCTAACGCATGGTTCCCGATTCTTTTGATGCCTCCAGCAAGTTGCGCCTTGCAGTTATGTCTGGAGAATTAAATAAAGAAGATAGTCTCGAACAAGTGTCGAACAAAATTGAGGAAACCATTGGATGCGACTCGCTCGACCTGGTTGAAATTATCATGGCGCTCGAAGCCAGGGGCCTCAAACCAACCGTAGCGGAGCTGATAAAACTACTCGAAGGCGACAACTGGCGAGACGACTCCGCAACGCCCGTCAGAAGATGACTGATTCCGCCACGCAATCCTCGGAACGGATGTCAAAGCGTTGGCTCACGCGCGGCGTCCTGGGCATTGGCCTCGCCAGTCTTTTCTCCGACTGGGGACACGAAGCCGCCACCTCAATTCTTCCGGCGTTTCTCGCAAGCCTGGGAGCGCCCGCGTTTGCGCTCGGCGTGATCGAAGGCGTCTCCGACGGTCTTTCCAGTTTTGCAAAACTCTCTGGCGGTTGGATCGCCGACCGTCCCAAATGGCGCAAGCCCACCGGTATCGTCGGTTATCTGGCTACCGGGCTCTCAACCTTCGCTTACGCCTTCGCGCAATCTTGGCCGGCAATTTTATTAATGCGTGCACTTGGTTGGATGGGCCGCGGCAGTCGCGGTCCTTCGCGCGACACACTTCTTTCTGACGCCGTAGCTCCCGAGCAGCAAGGCCGTGCATTCGGGTTCGAGCGCGCCATGGACACGCTCGGCGCCGTGCTCGGCCCTCTTTGCGCCACCGCTCTGATCGGCTTGATTGGCGCGCGTGGCGTTTTGAAATTAACTGTAATTCCCGGCGTGGCCGCCGCCGTTGCTTTTACCTTGCTCGTGCCCGCAGCGAAAGGCACGGAGTCACATCGCGCTCCCAGTTTCGCTTCCAGCTTTGGAGAAATGCCAAAACCTTACTGGCGTTTTCTCGCCGGAGTTTTTGCGCACGGCATCGGAGATTTCGCGCCCACGCTCCTGATACTCCGCGCCGGCCAGATTCTCAGTCCGCGTTTTGGCGCAGGACACGCCGCAACCATGGCCGTCGCTCTTTACACCTTCTATAACATTGTCAACGCGGCTGCGTCCTATCCCGCCGGCGCGCTCGGCGACCGCATCGGAAAACGCAATCTGCTGGCACTCGGATATCTCACCGGAGCGGTTGCTTACTCCGGTTTCGTTTTTGTGAAACCAACCATCCCCGTCCTCATCATTTTGTTTGGGCTAGCTGGCATTCACGGCGCGATGCAGGCTTCGCTGGAAAAGTCGATGGCCGCCGAGTTACTTCCCCAAAAAGTCCGCGGTTCGGGGTTCGGGGTACTTGCTACTGTGAATGGTATTGGCGATCTGATCTCGAGCATCGTTGTGGGAGTCCTATGGTCGAGCGTCAGTCCAACTGCGGGTTTTCTCTACGCGGGAATTTTCACGCTGGCTGGGGCCGCGTTGGTCTATTTCTTTGTGCCGCGTGACCGTTGACGATGCTTGTTCGCTCTCGGTTTCGCCACATGTGTTCGAGGTGCGCGCTGGCAGAACGGGCAAAAGTAACTGCTCCGTCCCGCCACAATAATCCGTCGAATCTTCTTGCCGCAGCGTGAACACTTCTTCCCTTCGCGCCCGTAAGCGCGATGCCGGATCTGAAATTCTCCAGGCTGCCCTTCGGCATCCACATAATCCGAAATCGACGATCCGCCCAGCCGTATCGCTTCGTTCAATACACGCCGCACCACGCCGTAAAGCCTGTGTACTTCGTCATCGCTTAAATTTGCACCGAGCCGCCTGGGATGTATTCGCGCGCGCCACAAACTCTCGTCCGTATAAATATTGCCCATACCTCGCAGCACGCTCTGATCCAGCAGTAACGCTTTGATGTGCGCGCGCCGTGCACGAATCCTCGTCCGAAATTCCTCCTCCGTCATTTCCAACGGATCAAGCCCCAGTTTGCCCAGCACGCTTTCATGCGCTGTACTCGCGAGCATCCCCATTCGCCCAAATCGTCGGGTGTCCGTGTAGCGAAGTTCGCGCCCATCATCCAGCCCGAGAAAAACATGCGTATGCGGCACAACCGGAACTTCCGGGGGACAGGTTACAATTTGCCCCGTCATGCCCAGATGAATCAGAAGTGATGATTCGTGTTTGCTTCCGTTGGCCGCTTCGAGCTCCACCACGATAAATTTGCCGTGACGCCGCACAGCCACAACTTTGCTTCCAGGCAACTGCAATTCCAGCTCCGCAGGATCGTCGATGAAATCCGTTTTGCCCAGCCGCACATTCAGGATGCGCCTCCCGGGCAAAACCGCACGCAGCCCGCGCACCACCGTCTCTACTTCAGGAAGTTCCGGCATTTTTCCATTCTACGCTGGAGCAAGCCGCGCGAAAAACGCAAACGGCCAGTCAAACTCCTCGCCGAATAAAAACTCTACGTTTAGATTTTGGGAATTGCAGTGCGGACATCAGGGCAAAGGAATGCCGGGCGATGCCACGATCCCGGACATGCGCAGAATTTCAGCATATTCCTCATCCGTAAGCGGACATATCGTAAGCCGCGTGTTCTTCAGAAATTTTATTTTGCGCAGCAATTTGTTTTCGCGCAGCTCAGCCAGTGTCACTTGACGAGGCAGCCGCTCGATCGCGCGCAAATCCATCACCATTTTCTTGGAGTCGTGATCGTGCGGGTCGGGATACGGGTCGCGGCTCACTTCCGCCAGCGCATACACCGCGTGCTCCGCTTTGCCGTGGTAACAAAGCGCGCGGTCGCCTCGTTGCACCTGCTTCAGCTGCCGCAGCGCATCGGGACGGTTCCCCGCATGCCGCCACATCTCCTTGCCCTTCACGAAGAGGGTATCCCAGTGATAAACGCGAGGATCCACAGCCAGCAGCCAACGTTTTGGTTTGGAGGGAGGTTGCGTCATCCGTCAAAAAGTGTCGCGCGCACTATACACGGAAAGGATTGCAAAATGACCAACTTTGTTGCTGGAATTTTGGCGGGAAGGGCAACACTAGAAAAATCGTAACTGAAACCGTACCGAAACGTCACAGCTAAGTCCAGCGTTATCCTACATCTACGAAGATGTCATCCCCTCGAATTTCCACCGCGTAAGTCTCGCATCCCACTGCCGAATTCGTCACTAGCTTGCCCGTGGTTACATCATATTGCCACCCGTGCCAGGGACAGGTAACCACATTCCCTTTCAACTCGCCCTGCCCCAGCGGCCCTCCGCGATGCAGACACAAGTTATTGATGGCATAAAGTTTACCGTCAACATTCGACACCGCGAAGGTCTTGCCGTCAATTTGGAATTCGCGAATGGTCCCCGGAGGTACTTCATCCTTCTTCGTCACACGCAAGAATGCCATTGAAAAACCTCTTGGTTACCGGGGTTGCGGCGACTGAGCCACCATCACGCCGCTCTTGAATTCCTCAACCATCTCCGGCTTTAGCCGCACTTCCGTGGGCCGCTTCGCCAGCGACATCAGGTCAATCTTGTCCTGCAGCTTCAGCAGCGCGTAGAAGAGCGCCTCCGGCCGCGGCGGGCACCCAATCACGTAAACATCCACTGGAACGATCCGATCCACGCCCTGCAACACCGAGTACACATTGAACGGGCCGCCCACGCTCGAACACGCGCCCATCGAGATGCACCACTTCGGTTCCGGCATCTGATCCCACACGCGTTTCAGCACTGGCGACATTTTCAGCGTCACCGTTCCGGCCACGATCATCAAGTCCGCTTGCCGGGGCGAGGGCCGAAAGACTTCCGCTCCAAATCGCGCGATATCAAATCGCGATGTTGTTGACGCGATCATTTCGATCGCGCAACAAGCCAGCCCAAACGTCAGCGGCCATATCGCGCTCTTCCGCGCCCAATTGAAAACGTAATCTACAGTGGAGAGGACGTAACTGCGCTCAAACCGGTTATCGAGAACTCCCATTCCGCTATTCTACCTCAGCAATCCGCCATACAAAGACGCGAAGTATATCCGCGCCGCGCCGCACAGTCAAACACCGCGAAAAAGTCATCGCACTCGCCACTTTCGATGGGTTGCCACGTACCAGTCGCGTCTCTTGAACTCCCGCATAAACTTCACGGCACCTCCTTGTCGCACCTTCTTGCGCAAACGGCTCAGCGCAGGTTGTTCGGGCTCTTCGAACTCGCGCATTTTCGCTTTCACCACTTCTTGACCAGCTTAGCGACCTGTTTTTCACGCTAGCTCGCTACTTCCACAATTTTTAGGACCCGTGTGGCGTGGATGCCGCGCGAACCGACGTTGAAATCTCGCGAATCCGGCTGGTCACTTCGCTCCGTTACTCTTGCACCATCGCCGTTCCAAATAACATCGTGTTACGATATAATAATCATATGACGACAAGGCC
>JBEKHG010000017.1:0-70846 GCA_050012395.1 Candidatus Acidiferrales bacterium | reverse complement strand
GCCCCGCTCGACACGCCCGTAACCGGTGACGCGGTTTACTACTTCTCCGAAAATAGCTCCTGGAAACTCCCCATCACTCCGCCGCCTTTTAAGAACCACGGCAACTATGTCGTCTCGCTCAACAAAATTGTGAAATGGCTCGGCGGCCTGGTCGAAAAAAAAGGCGTAAATCTCTTCACTCAATTTGCCGGCAGAAATCTTCTGTACGAGAAGGAAGGCGGCAAGAGCGGCATTGCCGGCGTCCTCACCGAAGACAAAGGTGTGGATAAAAACGGCAAGCCCAAAGACAACTACACGCCCGGCTACGAGTTGCGCGCGAAAGTCACCGTCCTCGCAGAAGGCCCGCGCGGTTCGCTCACCAAAGAACTCGTCAACAATTTAAAACTCGATGGCCTGAACCCGCAGGTGTACGGCATCGGCATAAAAGAATTGTGGGACGTGCAGCCCGGCCGCATCGAAACAGGATTTGTGGCGCACACTCTGGGCTGGCCGCTTCACACTGACATGTACGGCGGCGGCTGGATTTACGGCCTGCGCGACAATCGCGTCTCCGTCGGCATGGTCATCAGCCTGGAGTATCACAACCCGCTCTTCGATCCGCACGAAGCTTTTCAGCAATATAAGACTCATCCGCACATTAAAAAAATCCTGGAGGGTGGCAAGCTCGTTCGTTACGGCGCGAAGACGGTTCCTTACGGTGGCTGGTATTCCATGCCCCGCAGTTATATGGACGGTGGCCTCATCATCGGCGATTCCGCCAGCTTGCTGAATTCCCAGCGCCTGAAAGGAATTCACACTGCCATCAAAAGCGGCATGCTCGCTGCTGAAACAATTTACGATGCGCTGTGCTCCGGTGACACTTCCGCGAAATCTCTATCCGCATACCAGACAAAGCTCGACCATAGCTGGATCAAAAAAGAATTGTGGGAAGTCCGCAATTTTCACCAGGCCTTTCACGGCGGCCTGTGGACCGGTCTCGCAAAATCGGGAATTCAATTTATCACCGGCGGACGCGGCCTAACCGACCCGATGCGCACCGAGCCCGGCTACAAGGAATATGAAAAACTAAATCGCGACCGCACTCTCGTCGATCAATCCACGCGCTTCAAAGGCGACGGCAAGCTCACCTTCGACCGCCTCACCGACGTCTATCATTCCGGCACTCGCCACGAAGAAGACCAGCCTTGCCACCTCATTGTTCTCGAACCGAATATTTGCGGCGACCGCTGCGTTCGCGAATACGGTAATCCCTGCCAATACTTTTGCCCCGCCGCCGTTTACGAAATGGTGTTAGATAAAGGCGAGCCAAAATTGAAAATCAGCGCGGCAAATTGCGTCCATTGCAAAACCTGCGACATCGCCGACCCCTACCAGATCATCGACTGGGTCCCCCCCGAAGGCGGCGGCGGCCCCAACTACGAAGGCATGTAATGCACTATTTGCGGGTTTCGTCGCTGCCGACAAAGAGACTTTTGATCGAGCCCCAGAACCCGCGCTTCTTTTTGGCTGGTTGGTTCGCATGCACCGGTTGCGGCTGCGGGACGACGGGCGTTTGCCCCAGCGCACGGCGCATGTCGGCCGCAAACTCCGGCGCCGCAACGTGGCCCGTGAATTCATATTCCGGTTCCACCCGAGCCACGCGAACCAGCAGCGCTGTATCCGCTGCAGGCTCCGCAGGCCGCAACGGTGACGGCGTCACCGACACCATCAGCGGCTGCACAATCAAGGCGTACTGCACGGTCACTTCCGGAGGAGCAGACGGTGCGGCGAAATTCGCTGCCGGCGCCACCGGATGCATTTCGTTGGCGTGGCCGAGCTCGCCGATCTCCACTCTGTACCGCGGCGCGACAGGTTCTGCCACGGCAACATTCATCGGCTCTACTTGCGGTTGCGCCTGTGACACGACTGGCGGCGCGGCGGCAACGAGCGGTATATTTTGCGCGATCTCCGGCCGCGAAGGTTCGAATCGCGCCGGGGGCGGCGCCGGAGCGGTGGGCGGAACTGGAGTAGCCTGCGCCAGTTGCGCCACGCATTCGCAGCTTCCCGGTGCGCCTACAACGGGAACGAGATTTCCACCCTCCAGAAAAAATTCGCCTGCTTGCGGGACGATCAAACCTTCCCCGCTAAACTGCTGTTCCAGCCGCACCGCACCGCCAGTGGAAACCACGCACAACGAATCATTCAAATCGAGCCCAACGCTGATGTCGCGAACCGCCCCTCCAATGTCGAGCGGCGTCGCAATAATAGTGGGCGTGTAAACGCGCAGAGAAGTGGTTGCGGGAATCTGCACGTGCATACGCCCAAAGTTCAGCGCCAAAGTAATCGCGCCACCGGATTCGAGCACGGTAAATTTCGCGGGCCCGCAAATATCCACTTGCCCGCCCGCTGCCAGCGTCATGCGCGCCTGCCCCACGTGCACGGTTACCACATTGCCGTTTCCAACCAAGAAACTGGCCAACTGTCCGCCCGCGCTCGGCGTACCAACATTTCCCGGCGCGCCGGCGCCCTCTACCGAAATGTCGTTGCCCTCCACTCGACCAATCGCAGCGCCATTTTGCTGCGCGCGAAGCGCGTGCGCACACGAAACAACAAAAATAAAAATAAAAATCGCACGTGGGAGCACAGAAATAAATTGCGGACCAAAGATATGCGGCCATACAGTCGGAAAAGCGGCGTTCTGCCTGCGCGCGGATTTTGTTTGGGAATACATCGGGATTGGCTTGAAGTTCTATAATATACCGCAGTGGCAAACGATGCGAATCCGGCCCTCCCGCCGGTCGATCAAAGTAGTGACCAAATGTTTGATGCGCGTCCGCCGGAGCTGTCGCGCTGGCGGCGAATGCAAATTCCCGTCATCGCCTGGTTGGTTTACGGCGTAGTACGGCTGATCGGCCCCACATTGCGCGTGGAAATTGTCGGCATACAGAACGCCGTGCAGATTCGCGATGAGGGCGAGGTCGCCATCGGTGCGTTTTGGCACCGCTGCATTTTTACCGCGATCTGGATTTGGCGGAATCGCGGAATCGTCGTGCTAAACACAGTGAATTTCGATGGCCAGTGGACCCGGCGCGTGATCGAGCGTCTGGGATTCGGGACCGCGCAAGGAAGTTCGTCGCGCGGAGCAATCGAAGGGCTGACTATCATGGCCAGCCGGCTGGAAGAAGGAAAGCATGTGGCGCTGACCATCGATGGCCCGCGCGGGCCTCGCTACATAGCGAAACCGGGAGCCGTGATTCTGGCCCGACGCACGGGATGCCCCGTGTCCGCTTTCCACGTGGGGTTGCAAAGAGCGCATACTTTCAAAAAATCGTGGGACTTGTTTCAGATTCCATATCCCTTTTCGCGCGCGGTGATGTTTGTCGCGCCGCCGATTCGCGTGCCGCTGGACGCTGACAGCGACACTGTCCATCAAAAACAAAAAGAAATTCAGACCGCGCTGCAACGCGTTCGCGACGTGGCCGAATCCTGGTTTCAGCTGACGGAAAGCGAACGCGACCGCCTGCGCGAAGAATGGAGCGAAAGCGGCGCTGCGGAACAGCCCTCGCAATCGCCGAGTGCGCCCAAAGATCAAACTCGCAGCGCGTGATTTTTGCCTGTACCTGACGCGCCTGTTCCTATTGCATTTAGTTTGTTATGCGCGAAGCCGCGAAAGCCCGGCGTCTGATCGGCGGTTAATTTGATTTCGGCGGAATGTGCACCACGCGAAATCCGGTGTAAGCCGGATCAGCCGCTTGATATTGAGCTTTTGAATCTGCCGGACGGTCGGCGCTGCCGCCAAGAGTCTTTCCCGAGCCGTTTGAGCCGATCACCCACTCCGCGACATTGCCGCCGAGATCAAAAATGGGCTCTTCTCCCTGCTCGCCTCCAGGCGCAAAACTGCCAACTTCGCGAAGAAGCGGCGCGTCTCCTGACAATTTTTTAATATCTTCTTCTAGTTTCTGCGCGTCTTCGGGATTCAACGAATATCCTGCCCAGTAGTCGAGCGTATTCTCGCCCGGACGATCCTGGTACAGACCATTCGAGTCATTTTCCTTCGGCAGGCGATACGTTTCCGCAGTAAGCTCGCTCAGCCATTTGCAGTACGCCTGCGCCTGTTCGAATGTAATTCCGTTTGCCGGATAATTTTCCGTGCCGGCTTCGAATTTATAGTCCTTATCGAATGCGGCGAATTGCGCGCGCGTGACCTCGAACCGGCCAACTTCAATGTTGCCGCGCTTTACAGTTTCAGGAAGCAAAACATCGGGAGCAGGATTTTCCGGAATGGAAGGCGGACGAAATGCCACGCCGTAGAGAGCACCGACTTTCTGAACGGAACGGCGCTCCAGCGCGACGTCGAGCGGTGAACCTTTTTTCAGCGCTTCATTTTCCGGCGGATTGATCTTGAACAAATATTTGTCGAACCAAGCAGTCTCTTCGTTCAATTTGCGAAGCTGATGAGTGAGCTTGTTCGGGCTATGCGCCTCACCAGGGAAAAGGACCAACTTCACGGGAGCTTTTCCGATGGAATACAGTGCGCGGTAATGCGTCCAACCTTGCTCGGTAGGGACTTGCCGGTCGATCGTGCCGAAGAAAATAAGCGTGGGGGTCTTCACCCGGTCCATTTTGAAGAGCGGAGATTTCTGGATGTAAAGCTCGGGATCTTCGAGCGGCGTCTTACCAAAATAATAGTGGTCGAAAGACTCGCCGAAATCCACATTCGCCCAGTCGCTAATCCATTCCACGTCGCCAGCTCCGACCACCGCTGCTTTATACCGATCGGGATTTGCGATGGTGAGCTGAATCGAGAGAATCGACCCGTTGGACCAGCCCGCCGCGCCGATCTTATCCGGATCGACCAGGCCTCTTCCGATTAAATAGTCCACGCCGTGCTCGATATCCGGAACTTCCAGATCGTAATATTTTCCGCAGCAGATGGATTCTCCCCATTTCAGACCGTAATCCGCGCTCCCGTGGTAATTTGTTTTCAGCACAAAGGCTCCGCGCTCGGTGAATAGATTCGGCGCGTAAGTCATGCGTTCGCTCCAATTGTCGCGGTCGGCGAGATTGGGACCGCCGTGCGTCGTGACGACTAGTGGATACGATTGTCCGCGCTTGTAATCGTCGGGATAGTAGAGAATGCCCTCCACTTCGTCGTCATCCGCGCCTTTCCAATGCACGATTTCCGTTTTCGCGATGGTTTTGTACTTGAACTGTGGATTTAGATCAGTGAATTGCACCGTTGCAGAAATCTTCGTCCCATCGAGCCGCGCTCGATACCACTGCGCCGGCAGACTCGCAGTGGAGTACTGATAAACAAGCGTGCGGCCGTCGTCTCCAAGTTCGAAATCGAAATAATTTCTGGGTGTATCGCCCGTAATCGATTTGCGCGACCAGGTTGCGCCGTGGCGCGTGTAGCGCACGGGTTTGGTATAAACGCCGTCAGCGAGTAGCGCGACAAAGCCGTCTTTAGTGGCGCGCAGCGAACCATCCAGCGAACGGTCCCAGTCCAGATTTACTTCCGAGGTGGTCGCAGACCCGAGATCGTAGAAATAGATTTTCTTCACTGTGGCGGTCAGAAATTGTTTGTCGGTGGAATACGGGGCGACCGCGTAAAAGCCCAAGCTGTCGAGCGTCCACTCGAAATCGTCCGGCTGAATTCGTGTGTCGGTGAAGATCTGGGTCGTTTTTCCGCTGGTTAGATCGACGAGATAAGTTGCCGGAGGCGTTTTCTGGTCCCAGGCGAAGCTCAATTCGCGGCGAGCGACGGCCACGGCCTTTGCTTTATCGCGGGACACTTTAAAATCCAAAATCCAATCGTTGTTGTCCGTCACGCGCGTGACTTTCTTGTCTTTTACGGAAAGCTTGAATAGCCGCACTGGCGCTTTGTGCGCGGCATCGTCCACCACCTCCGAATCATCCTTGCGCTCTTTTGTTTCACGCTCGAAGAGCGAAGGCTGTTCTTCGGCGCTGAATAGAATTGTGTCGTCATTCAGCCACTCGAAATGTTGGACGGGACGCTCAAAGTCTGTGGCTGGCCATGGCTCGCCGCCAGCGACGCTGAGGAGCCAGATCTGCATGGGCGCCGCGTTTGGCTTGGGTTTTGGAAGCGGACGGCTGCTCAGAAAGGCGATAGTTTCGCCCGAAGGCGACCAGCGCGGTTGCGAGATCGTGTTTGCACCACGCGTTAGCTCGACTTCTTTTTTTTCGGTAAGGCTCGAAAGATATAAATTGCTGATGCGTTCGTCTTTTTCTTTGTCTCCGGTGCTTTTTACCCAAACCACCCATTTATTGTCGGGCGAAATCAGAAATTCCGATGCCAGCTCCTGAAATATGACGTCTTCCGGTGTCCACGAATATTTCTTGGGAACGGTGACAGATTCTTGTGCCTGCGCATTAGAAGTCTCTTGTCCTGGCAGATTTTTAGCGATCGACAGAATTGCTAATGCAACGGCAGCCGACGCCAGCCAACGGGATACGCATCTTGTAATCATGAAGCCCCCAAACTCATCTTTGCCCGGAGACCTTTCTTTGCGGCTTAGAAAGCTAACACAGAGTGAAACCCAGCAGATAATCTCGGTGAATGTTTTCTACGAGATTCAGCGGGATGTAACCACGACGCTATTGACCGAGGGCATAGAACTGGAAGCAAACTCCTGAAGGCACAATCATGTGGAATTCCCGCCGGCCCCACGCCTTTACTTCGAGAGGGCCGACGCGAGCGCTGCTTTTGCGGAACTCCTCGTAAAGCGCGTCGAGGTCCGAGACGCCGATGCTGTAACTGGAATTTTCTATCCACTCCCGATTATTGTTCTCCACCAGGTTGAAAGAAACAGAATCCCGGGTGATTCCCGCCCCGTTGTCCGCTTGCCATAAGATGGAAAAGCCCAACTCATCCTTGTAGAACCTCAGCGCGTCGGCCAGGCTGCCGCCTGTTGGAATCATTGGGGTAACAGAGAGAAAAGCGCTCGGTTTGTTTGGCATCGGGACATCTTACCCGCTGCGCTGCAGAAATTCACGGCAAGAACGCGTCCAAACTACGCCAATATTCGCATTTTGGCTCGTTGACGGAGGTGGCGAGTAGCCCGTATAATTGGGGTTTGTCACTCGCTTCAGGAGGCAGCATGTACGCCGTAATTCGCAGTGGGGGAAAGCAGTACCGCGTGGAGCCGGGCAAGACCATCCGCGTGGAGACGCTCGAAGGAAAGCTGGGCGGAAAGATCACATTTGACGATGTTTTGTCCGTGCACACGGGCGGGAAGAAATTTGTCTCCGCCGACGATATTTCGAAAGTGAAAGTAGTGGGCAAGATCGTGGAACAAGGCCGCGGCCCGAAACTGAAGACGCTGAAGTACAAAACGGGCGGGCAATACAATATTCTGCGCGGCCACCGGCAAAACTACACTGCCGTTCAGGTTAGCGACATCCAAATTCCGTAGGGGAAATTCATGGCACACAAAAAAGGCGGCGGGTCATCCACTAATGGACGCGACTCGCACGGACAGAGGCTTGGGATTAAGAGATTTGGCGGCCAGCTCGTAACCGGCGGCAGCATTTTGATTCGCCAACGCGGCACGCACTACAAACCGGGCAAAAATGTTGCTTTGGCGAAAGATGACAGTTTGTTTGCGCTGATTGACGGCATCGTCCTGTTTGAAGATAAGGGCGGGCACGGGCGCTACATCAGCGTTCTCACCGTGGACGAAGCGGATGCGCGGCAGGCTGAGAAAAAAGCCGCTGCGGCGCCTGCCAATTAATCTCCACACTCTTCGTACGCGTTCCAGGGCATCGGAACGCGTATTTTTGTTTATGGACTCAGCATCGGCGTGAGCTCTCGGAGCATCTCTTGCAGCAGGTGATTCGTGTTTGCAGATGAAGCGAAAATATCGATAAAGGCCGGTGGCGGCGGCAATGGCTGTGTCGCGTTTCGTAGGGAGAAGTATGTCCCGCGCGGCGGCCCTTCCGGCGGTGATGGCGGACATGGCGGTGATATTTATATCGAAGCGAATCCGCATGACAACACGCTGCTGCGTTATCGTTACAATCGCGAATTTCAAGCCCAGCGCGGTGGTCACGGCGAAGGCTCGAATTGCCACGGGGCTTCCGGCGATCACACCGTGCTGAAAGTGCCGGTGGGCACCGTAGTTTTCGACGCAGACAGCGGTGAGCAGCTCTTTGATTTTACGGAAGCTGGTCAACGATGGAAGGCCGCGAAAGGTGGACGCGGCGGCCGAGGAAATGGCAATCCACATTTTGTGCGTCCGTGGCACCAAGCGCCTCGTGAACACGAAGACGGGCAGCCGGGTGAAGAGCGGCATCTGCGGCTCGAACTGAAATTACTAGCCGACGTGGGGCTTGTTGGATTTCCGAACGCGGGGAAATCCACCTTGATTTCCCGGATTTCGGCGGCACGTCCGAAAGTTGCGGCGTACCCCTTCACTACGCTGGAGCCGCATCTTGGCGTGGTTTCGGCAGATCCGGACGCCCCGCCGGGGCAGGGACGCACGTTTGTGGTGGCCGATGTGCCGGGATTGATCGAGGGCGCGCACGAAGGCGCAGGATTAGGCACGCGATTTTTAAAGCACATTGAGCGCACGCGATTGATCGTGCATTTGGTGGATACCAGCGACGCGAACGACCGCGATCCCGTGCGCGACTTTGAAGTGATCGAGCACGAACTTGCTTCGTTCAGCCCGGCGCTGGCGGATAAACCAATGATTGTGGTGGCTACGAAACTGGACGCCACTACCAATCGCGAGCATCTCGACGAATTGCGCGCGTTTGCAAAGAAACGTGGGCTTGAGTTTCATGCGGTTTCGTCCGCGAGCGGCGAAGGGATTGTGGAACTCGTGCGCGCCATGGCGGATGGATTGGACAGAATTCCGAAACCGTCGCTGCCTGTGGAACCAGAGCCTCCGATTGCACCGTCTCGAGAGCGTGATGAGGAAGAAGCTCGCGCTGGTGCAGCCGCTCCTGATGACGATTCAACTTCGGCGCCTGGAGCCAAGCGTTGACTTCCCACTCGACTCACAAGACGCATGGAGCGCCGCATCGCCGCTCCGTTGCGCTTTTTGGGGGGACGTTCGATCCCATTCACTCTGGGCATATTGCTGTAGCGCAGGCGGCCCAGAAGCGGTTCCACTTAGACTCCATTTATTTCATCCCGTCGTCGCGGCCGCCGCATAAGACCAAGCTGGCGTTGACGCCATTTCTGCATCGTTATGCCATGGTTGCGCTGGGCTGCACTGATCATGCCGGATTCCATCCATCCACGGCCGAAGCGCCTCCGGATGGGGCCGCTACGCATGTGTTTTATACCGTCGATACCGTGCGGCGATTTCACCGCGAGCATCCCGACGATCGCCTGTTTTTTATTTTAGGGGCGGACCAGTTTCTTGAAATTCCTACGTGGAAAAATTACGAGGGGCTGATGGATAGTTGCAATTTTATAATTGCCAGCCGGCCGGGTTTTCGTTTGGACGCCCTGCGGCTGGTGATTCCTCCCGAAAAGCTCGGACGTACGGCTTCAAGCGATCCCAATACAATTGTGCTGCGCAAATCCGTGGTTCATCTGCTCACGACCGTGTCGAGCCACATTTCGTCCACCGAAATCCGGCATCGCCTCGAAAAGGGGCAGACCATTCATGGGCTTGTGCCGGCGCGTGTAGAGGAATACATTTTGGAACAGGCCTTGTACCGGTGACAACTAACTCCCTTCGTCCCGAAATTCGCGCGGCCGTGGAAGCGGCTCAAGACAAGCAGGCCGTGGACATCACCGTCCTCAACCTTTCGGGTGCCGGCGCGTTCGCCGAATATTTTCTGCTGTGCTCCGGGCAAAGCCAACCACAAATTCAAGCCATCGGCGAAGCTATTGAAGAGAGACTTCACCGCGAAGGGCGCCGCGTGGCCCATCGTGAAGGGAAATCCAGCGCCGAATGGGTGCTGCTGGATTACGGCGATTTCGTGGTGCACATTTTCAGCGAACGCGCGCGCCAGTATTACGATTTGGAGAGGCTGTGGCGTTCCGCTGAGCGCGTCACTTTTCCAGCGCCGAGCGTTCATCCATCATCCCAAAGCAATGTTGAAGGTGACGCAACGCAGCAATGACCGCACCGAATATCACGTGGATTGCGGAAGATCCGGTTTCGCGGCACGTTCTTGAAGTTGCGGAAAAGCTTGCAGACACTTCCACCACACTTTTAATCACCGGCGAAAGTGGCACGGGAAAAGATCAGCTCGCGCGATGGATTCACGAGCGTGGGCCGCGGCGCGACGCACCTTTGCTGAAAATTGATTGCGCTAGCCTGCCTGCCGAACTTGTGGAATCCGAGCTTTTTGGGCATGAACGCGGCGCCTTCACTGGAGCCGTCGCGCGTAAGCCGGGACGCCTCGAGCTGGCACAAGAGGGGACGATCGTTCTCGACGAAGTCGCCGCGCTGGCCCCGGGAATGCAAGCCAAGCTGTTGCGTGTTCTAGAAGAGCGCACGTTCGAACGGCTGGGCGGCACCGAAACACTGCGCATGGAGGCGCGGTTGATGGCGCTGACAAACACGGATATGGCCAAGGCGGTGGAGAACGGCCGCTTCCGCAACGATCTTTTTTTCCGCCTGAATGTTTTGGCGATTTATGTTCCACCGCTGCGCGAACGTCGAGCCGATATCGTCCCCCTTGCCAAACACTTCCTGGACCGCCTGGCGCCGGTGCACGGCCGAGCGGAAGCTTCATTCGATGCCGATTCGCTGGCCATGTTGCAGGCGTATGCGTGGCCCGGAAATGTGCGGGAGCTGAAAAACACCGTGGAACACGCGCTGGTGTTTGGGGAAAAACTTATGCTTTCTCCCAAAGACTTTCCCGAGATAGTGCGAGCGGCTGGAAACGAACGCGGAATTACCGGGATGCTGCGCTCACTCGAAGACCTTGAACGCGAGGCTATCAAGCTGACTTTGGAAGCCACGCACTACAAAATTGGACAAGCCGCGGACATGCTCGGAATCAGCCGAAAAACACTTCTCGAAAAACGCAAGAAGTACGGCCTCATCTGAAATTGCGAGACCCCAAGCGGTAGCACCAAATGAAAATTCGTTTAGTCATGCTCGGGAAGACGCGGCGAGGGGAAGCCCAGGCTCTCCTCGACGACTATATTCACCGCATAAAACACTATTCGGAAATAGAAGTGGCGGCGCTGCGTGATAGCAGTTCTTCCGCGTTTCGAAAACTGAAAATAGATTCGAGCGCGACCGTAGTGCTGTTGGATGCCGACGGCAAACAATTCACCTCGAGCCAATTCGCGCGCTGGCTCGGCGATCTGCGCGACCGCGGCGCGCGCGAACTAATTTTCCTGTGCGGCGATGCGGAAGGTTTTCCTGAAGATGTTCGAAGTATGACGCGGCACAAAATCTCGCTTTCCACTTTGACCATGCCGCACGAGTTCGCGCGGGTAGTTCTGGCGGAACAAATCTATCGCGCCTTCGCCATCCTTTCCGGCCACCCCTATCCGAAGTGAGCGTCTTCTGCAACAATACGGTTTCTATGCCGATAAACATTTCACATGACGCAAACGCTCCCGCAGCTTCGGTGGAGATCATGATCGCCGAGCCTCTGCCGGATTATGATTTGCTCGAAGTGGAAGCGCCGATTCCGCGCGATGTGGACCCCATGCTCGCGTCGCAAGGATTCAAAGATTTGCTGGACGAAGCGCGAACATTTCTGGATACGGAACTTGCAGGAGGACGGATGGAAATAGCGCAGCTAACCGGCGCAATCTGCCACGATCAGAATATCCATCGGCCCGGAATTTGGTTGGTCCTTCGAGAGTATGGTGCGGCAAAGAACCAGCCAATGTCCGATTCAGCGCGCAAGCGTGTAAACGAAATTGGCTCGAGGCTGCTCAACCATTTGCAACTTTCCTAAGCAAGATACCGCGCTAAAGCCGCGGCGCTACACTAAGCCTGAAGAGATTCGCCCCTGGAAATGCATACGTCGCGAATTGCTTTGTGGATTGCTTGGGTCAGAAACCGGAGATGCGCCCCAACACTTGCGATCAGGCAGGAAGCTTTTGCGAGTTGGGGTAGTGATGCTGCTCTCGGCCAACGTCCCCATCGTATTTCTTGGTAGTTTTGAAAAGCTCGTAGCGGCCGTCAGCGGCAAAAACCCTTACGCGTTCACGAAGGGCCTGCATCTCTTCAGGCTTCATGGGCTGGAAGCCCTTCGCGATAGCGAGATTCTGTTCCAACACGCCGAGCGAATCCATGCCGCTGATCGTAGTTGCAACCGGCAGGCTCATAGCGTAACGCAGCGCATCCGAAGGCGTCGCCGCTCCGTGCGAAATGATCTCTCCGGAACCGCCCATACTCTTCATACCAAGCACAGCGATACCACGACGGTTGGCCTCTGGCATCACCTGGGTTTCAAAGCTCCGGAAAGTCGCATCCAGACAGTTCAGCGGCATTTGGACAGCATCAAACGGGAAATCCTGCGTCAGCATTCGCAGATGAATTGCCGGGTCTTTGTGACCCGTAAATCCGACGAAGCGAACTTTCCCTTGTTGTTTTGCGGCTAACAGCGCTTCCGCCGCGCCACCTGGCGCAAAAATCAGATCCGGATCGTTGTAATAAATCACTTCATGGATCTGCCACAAATCCAAATGATCAGTCTGCAGACGTCGCAGAGATTCTTCGAGTTGTTGCATGGCCACGTCTTTGCCGCGACCGTGCGTGCAAACTTTGGTCATCACGAACGCTTGATCGCGTTTGCCTTTCAACGCCACGCCGAGGCGTTCTTCGCTAAGCCCCTCATGATAATCCCAACAATTATCGAAAAAATTGATCCCGCCATCCAGCGCGCGCGCGATCAGCTCATTCGCCTCTTGCTGGTCTTTCGTGGAACCTAAATGATAGCCGCCCACTCCGAGCGCGGACACTTGTACGCCAGTCTTTCCGAGCTGCCGCTGCGGAACCTGATCGGGCCCGCCCGCTTGCGGCGGCTGTCCAGCCAGTCCCAAACTGGGGTTTACTAGAGCCGAAGCTGTCAACACGGCTGCCCCCTTCACGAAAGTTCGGCGAGTGAAGCCTTTCTCATCAGACACGCAAACTCCTCCAAGCTTAAAACTATTTCGGAATTACGGGAAAGGGATGTCCAGTGTTGCTCGCCTGGACCATTTCCTTCACTTCTACTGATTCCATATCCAGAGGAAAGTCGTGCGCCAAGCGGGCCTCGGGGTTGTCGAATTTGAGGGAAACTTTGTATAGCTCGAATCGCCCGTCCCCGGAAACCGCTCGCGTGCGGTCGCGAAGCGCTTGCATTTCTTCAGACGACATCGGTTGAAATCCTTGCGCAACTCTCAAGTTTTGGTGCAGCACGTCCAATTTTTCCATTCCTGTAATTGTGGTGGTTACAGGCAGGCTCATCGCGTAGCGCAGAGCTTCGTCCGCGCTAACCGCGCCTTGTTGGATAGCTTCGCCATGCCCGTTCAAAGGTTTCATTCCCAGCGGCGCGATACCGCGGCGAATCAGTTCTGGTAAAACCTGAATTTCAAAACTGTGAAAATTCGCGTCAAAGGCATTCAGCGGCATTTGCACGGAATCGAACGGGAAATCCGTTTGCAGCATTTTTAAATGAATAGTGGGGTCTTTATGACCGCTGAAACCGACGAAACGTACTTTGCCTTGTTGCTTGGCTTTTTGCAGCGCTTCAGCCGCGCCTCCCGGACGAATAAAAAGTTCTGGATCGTTGTCGAAAGTCACGCCATGGATTTGCCAAAGGTCTAGATGGTCAGTCTGAAGTCTGTTCAGAGATTGTTCGAGCATCTGCATGGCCAGGGAAGCGTCCCTCCCGTGCGTGCAAACTTTCGTCATCAGAAATATTTTGTCGCGGCGGCTCTTCAGCGCCCTGCCCATCCAATCTTCACTTTTTCCGCGATGGTATTCCCAACAGTTGTCGAAGAACGTGATTCCGTTATCGACTGCTTCATGAACAATCCTTATCGCAGTCTGTTCATCCGCTGCATCTCCCAAGTGGTGTCCGCCCAGTCCCAGCGCGGAAACCTGCACATCATGTTTGCCGAACTTGCGGAGCGGGATAGCCCTACTGGCAGCGGCTGCAGCGGAAGTATCCTGAGCTTGCCGCGTTGATAGGTCTGGTTGCATGGCACCGTCTCATTGAGGGCTTTTTGAGGAGATATCCGTCCGGGCGTTCAATCTGTTACCGTGCCCCAGGAGCGGATTTTCAGCTATACGGAATTCACCCGAGTTCCCCACGATTGTAACTGTAGCCCGAGAATAATTCCTTAACAACCACGGCTAGCGCCCGCGGATAAGGCTTTCCATCCCGCGGTGTAGGAAATTCATTTAAAATAGTGTGTAAGCCAGCCTCGACCACGACATAAAATCTAAAGATGGCGAGGGGATGGGAAAGCAAAGCCGTTGAAGGCCAGGTCCAGGAGTTTGAGTCCAAAGAAAGCCGCACCAAGAAGCTGCAACTAACCCGCGACCAACTGGAAATCCGTCGCAAGATAGAAATACTGCTTCTCTCTCGTGCGCGCGTGGAAAAGGAACTGCAATCCAGCGAGAACCCTCGTTACCGCCAACAACTCACTCACGCTTTAGCCGACCTCGATGCACAACTCTCCAATTTAAAGGACACTGAATAGGTTTGCACTTTCAATCTGTGGCACCCCTTGGTCCAATTCGGTACATACCGACACGTCACTTGTGTCCGCGCGAGTGCATATGCAGGACTTTCCGGACGGGAAACGGCACGCTAAGTGCCTGAAAATAGCTGATCTTATTTAGCTGTTCTCACCCGAAAAACTACAGCTAATCTCGATTAAAGGCTTCAATCTCTAAAAATCGCGAAGGATAATGTGGCGCCTCCAAAGTAAATCGATACCGCAATATGCGGCGGGCGTGGTTGCGGCCATAGGTCTTGGAGTCATCGCTGGATGGCTCTTCGGCCTTGAGTCGTTAATGACGGTATTTCCGGGCTTGATTCGGATGAAGGCAAACAGCGCCGTGACGTTTTTGTTTGCGGCGGTGGCGCTGTATCTCGCGTACAAAAGAAAACATCGAGGCTTGCAGGCTGCTTGCGCTTTGTTGGTATCGCTGATTGGGATGGCCACGCTTTTCGAATACTTTAGTGGTATCGATGTCCATATCGATCAACTTCTGTTCCTTGATTTAGTACAGGCCCTGTTTCCCGGCAGGATGGCTCCCTTCACGGCCGCCAATTTTCTGGTGGCAGGCGCCATGCTCTATCCATTCCGGTTTCAAGCCAGTGAAAAAGTTGCGGACATCCTCGCGGTGATTGTGGGTTTCGCCTCTACCTTTGCTATTGTCGGTTACTTGTACGGCGCGCATTTGCTATACGGCTCCATTGTTTATACAGCCATGGCCATCCACACCGGATTTGCCTTTCTTATGCTCTCGCTGGGTTTCCTGTTCATCCAAAAGGAACAGGGTTTCGTGCGAATCTTCCATGCGGAAACGTCGGGTGGAGTCGTGGCGCGTCACCTTGTTCCTGCCGCGATACTGATTCCCATTTTTGTTGGCTTAGTATTTAACAGGTTTAATTTCGGGCAGCCGAGGCTGGGTATCGCATTTATCGTGGTCTGCAATATATTGCTGATCGTAGCCTCGATTTGGAGCCTGGCATTTATTCTTGATAAATCAGAGATTGCGCGAGGAATTCACCAGCAGGCGTCCGAGATCGACGGCTTGACAGGAATTCACAACAGGCGTTACTTCGATCGCCGCCTCCGTGAAGAAATCCAACGCTGCGTGCGGCACTCCCGACACTCTTGTCTGATTTTATTTGATTTAGACAGCTTCAAAAGCCTTAATGACTGCCACGGCCATCAGTTTGGAGATCTAGTCCTTCAGAAAATCGCTCAGACGTGCGCGCAGAGCATTCGAGCGACCGATGTGATCTGCCGCTATGGCGGAGAAGAGTTCGCGGTGATCGCCGCAGAAACTATTGGCGTCGATGCGATGATTCTCGCCCGAAAGATCCGAAATATGGTGCGCCTTATTCAATTCGAGAAAATGCCGGTCCGAATCACCATCAGTTCAGGCGTGGCACAAATCGGCCATGCTGCGGTATCGTCTGAATTAGCGATTGCGGCGGCAGACCAAGCCCTGTATCACGCGAAGAAACTAGGACGCGATCGCGAGTGCTTGTATGACGATATCAACGTTGCGGATCAAATTACCCTGGTGAACTAAGCCTTTTGTGAATCGCGCGCGTTTCGCTCGCAAGCAGAGAGATTCTGAAACCCACGGCGACGCGTTCGGGGATTGATTCACCGGACTAATGCGTGAAGCCTAGCTCGGGGCAGGGATGTCTACTCGCGCGCTGCAACGCAGATTGCCGGGTCCAGCGCAATTCAGAGTTATAGCCCCGGCTCCGGTCGTTTTTGCAGTATCACCCTTTTTCATAATTCCACTGAATCCAGGCGCTGAGATACGGCACGACGGCTCCGGCCGTGCATTAGGTGTTTCAGAAAATGCCGCAAGACAAGTGATGGTCACCGCTCCATCAGCATCAAATTTATCAGGATGTGCGCCCGAAGCGTCGCTAGTTGCCTGCATCGAATGAACTTTCGCTCGATTTCTTGGTCTTTGCGCATCCACTTGATTCGTCAGCGTAAAGACCGCTACGGCCAGCACAGCAAACAATGAAATGCGAATACGCAGCCTCATCGCACCCTCCAATTAGGCCGGGAAATGTACACCCAGCAACAACCCATAGCAATAATTTAGAAAGACTGAATCTTACGGTAATTAGAGCAAGGCCACTGCACGGAGCGAACTGGAGGAATTAATCGTGTGGACGGGCGGGGTCGGTGTCGTCGATGAAAACCACTCCCACGCCGTTCTGGGTCTTCTCTCGGCCGGCGTCAAAATGAACCACAGTTCCACGCAACGAAAGAATACTTGAGGTCGCCGGGTCCCCAGCTGCTTCTATTACCACACGCACTTCCGACTGCAATTTTGGCCGGTTATTCAAACACAGATAAGCCCCTTGCAAACTTATATCACGCACCGTGGCCTTCTCTTCGAAATTCTTGCCGTCTTCCGATTGTCCGCTGACGACCGCGGTGAAACGCAGACGCCTCCGCTGCCCCACACGCGTTTCGCGCATCTCCACATTCACGCCGCGCTCGCTCATCGTGATGGACATCCCTTCGGTGGCGGCCCAGGTGGCAGGGAATTCCTGCCGTGCCGCTGAAAGAAAACCATCCACAATCTTGTCGTGGGAATCCGGATCGTGGTGAAAGAGGATCAAGTTCCGCACTTTGGCATCGCGCGCAATCTTCACTCCTTCCAACCAGCTCGAATGGCCCCAGCCTTTGCGTTCCGACGCGAGCTGCTCGGGAGAATATTGCGAGTCATATATCAAGACGTCCGCGCCCTGCGCAAGTTGCCGCAGGTTCTGGTCATTTTGCGGAACGCCAGGCTCATTGTCCGTGGCATAGACCACCGATCCACCGGAGGTTTCGATGCGATAACCCAGGCATCCCTGCGGATGATTCAGCCACGCGCAACTAATTTGCGTTCCATTCACCGACCATTTATCGCCGCCGTTGATCTCGTGAAACTCGCGCCCCGCCGTCATCATGTTAACGTCCACTGGAAAATAGGGGCTGGCCAGTTGCGCTTCCAGCACCTGACGAAGGCTGTCCGGGCCGAGATATTTCGATTGAAAACTGTAAAAGTGAAACCTGTTCTGGCTTTGGAAAAAAGGATTGAAGAAAGGGATGCCTTGTATGTGGTCCCAGTGGTAATGCGTCACCAGAATATGTGCTTCGATGCCGTTAATGCCGTGTGAGCGCGCCCAGCGATTCCCCAGCATGCGCATACCGGTGCCGCAATCCAGAACAAAGTGGGTGCCATCCGGCGCGGTCAACTCCAGACAAGGCGTGTTGCCGCCGTAGCGCCAGGTATCGCGCTCCAGCGTCGGTGTTGAGCCGCGCACTCCCCAAAAGACCAGCTTGGCAACGTGGTGGGTCATCGCCGGCGCAAATTCGTAGCGCCCCGCTTCCGCTCCATCACAATTCCTTAAGCTTGGAAACTGTTGCAATGGTAGGCGGTGGCGGCGAGTGAAGTCAATCCAGTTTCAGCGCGGACGTTCATTCCCCGAGACTCCGCCGCCAAGCGGTGCTGTTGGGTCACAAATGTAAGCGAGGGGCTGTGCGCAAAGACGCGCGGCTAGTAGAATTCAGACGTGCACGTCCATTCCCATAGCCACGATCACACCGCCCACGATCGTGGCCACAGCCACGGTCTGGGCGGGCATTCCCATGCTCACTTGCCCATGGAAGGCATGACCGGAATTTTGGGCGCCGCCGTAGTTGCCACCTTCGTACTTGTCGCGGCTGAACTGATTGCAGGTTATGCAGGTCATTCGATCGCGCTAATCAGCGACGCCGTCCACAATCTCACCGACGTTCCGACGCTGGTGATTTCATGGCTCGCCATGCGCTGGGCCAAGCGTCCTCCCACCGCTGAAAAGACTTACGGTTATCACCGCGGCGGCATTTTGGCGGCGTTTGTGAATGCCATGCTGCTCGCCATCCTCTCGCTATTTTTGATTTATGAATCTGTCGCTCGATTGCGGAATCCCGTTGAAGTCGAAACCGGCATCATGCTCTGGGTTTCTTTATTTGCACTGGTCATCAATGGCGGCATCACCCTGGCGGTTCATCGCGGCCGGCGCGATCTGAATATTCGCGGCGTATGGATACACAACCTCGGCGACGCTCTTTCCAACGTAGCCATCGTCGTTGGCGCACTTTGCATTCGCTGGACCGGCGCGGTTTGGATCGACCCCGTTATCGGCATTGGCATCGGCGCGATGGTTCTTTGGTCCGGGACCGGAATTCTCCGCGAAAGCAGCCACATTCTCTTGGAAGGTTTGCCGCGGGAAATGCGTCTGGACACTGTCGCCACTGCCGTGTTGCGCGTCGAAGGCGTGCAGGAGGTCCACGACATTCACATTTGGACGTTGGGGACGGATCTGACTGCGCTTTCCTGCCACGTCCGCATACCTGACATGCACATGGAAGACAGCGAAAAAATTCTCGACCGCGTGCGCGAAGTCCTGGCGCACGACTTCAAAATCACACACACCACTATCCAGTTTGAACGCGCCGGCCTGCCCGCTGAAGCAGGGCCTTACATGCCCGCGCCAGCCAGCCGTTTAGACACGTGATATTTTTAGCAGTTTATTAATAAAAGAGATCGTTGCTTAAAGAGGAGATTGCAGAGGTGTCCCGCGTTCCTGATTGATCCGCAAGGTGGAATCGGAATCCAGTTCGTTCGCGGTGATGGTGTAACGGCTACCCGCCGGACTGATGTAAACAATGGTGTCGCTTGAGCGTGTGAACGCTACCGCTTCAATCCATCTGCCATCATTGAGCACCAAAGTAAACTGCCCTTCGTCTGGCAGAGACGCGGACGCATCTTCTCGCTGTTCGGACGGCGCGGCAGCGGAATCGTCTCCGGCGGATTGTGAGCCGTCCGCCGGGCCTTGCTGCATCGATGTGCTAAGAGGCTGCGGTCCGTTGTCGCCTGAATCGACGGACTGCCCTCCGCTCATTTCATCTGTGTTTGCCTGATCAACCATCGACTGATTTGCGGCTTGATCACCCTCGGCTGGAACCCAATACGTGCCGCCGTCAAAAATCCAATAGTAGCCTGTCCTGGGGACCGTGTTTGCCGGATTTCCCGGTCGGTGCGGACTCGTGCGCTTGAATTGTGCGCTGGTTATGAGAACTGGGGAACCGTGGCTGGCCGAAAGCCGTGACGATTGTCGTCTTCCAGTAGATACGATACTTGCCGCGTGTGTGGCGTTTGCTTGGGAATAAATCAGTCGAGCCGCCGGTGCAGCAGATACGCTCGCCGGCCGCCCACCGCGCTGGCCTTGCGCGGTTGTGGCGAAGGATCCCAGGCCCAAGGCGAGTACCGCAATAACCGGCGCGAATTGGAGGCTAGGTTTCATAGTCGCTTCGCCCGCTGCACATAAGACGCGCTAAACAAACGCTTGGTTGCGCCTAAGATTGTACACCTGCGCGCCGTTTCTGATTCATTTCGATACGGCCGAAAACGTAAGTTTTATCAGAGTAAGGAAACAAAACGCCTTCTCTTGGTGTCCTAACTGGGTGTCTGTGCTGACAGGGCATCGTTTGCAGCCTGCGGCGAGGTTTCCTTTTCCCTTTTCGCTGGATGTGCTATAAACATTCGTCCAAAGGACGCCGGGATTATGGCAGAGCCGACTGCGGCTAATTTGCCCGCGAAGCAAGCTGAATCGCAGCCTGAAGCCGGCCCGTTAAAAGAACAGCCGGGAATCGCATCTGCGTTTTGCCCTAGCTGTTCGGCTCGGTTGGCGCCGCGAAGTTGCAAGCTGATTTGCCCAACTTGCGGTTATTATATGTCCTGCTCTGATTTTTACTGAAAACGGACTTATTGCTCTAAAAAGGATTTAAGACTTCCAGGAGGCGCGAACGTGGCATTGAGGATGACGGATCAGGAAGTGAACGGCGTAACTGTACTGGAGATCGAAGGACGCATTGTGTTGGGCGAAGAGAGTAACGCGTTCCGCGAGAAAGTGAAGAGCCTGCTGGCCGCCGGAAAGAAGAAGATCGTGTTGAATCTCGCGAACGTCGGCTACATCGATAGCGCCGGCCTTGGCACGCTCGTAGCCACCTTTCACAGCGCCCGCTCGCAAGGCGCCACTTTGAAGCTGGCCAACCTTGGCTCGAAGTTCAAGGAAGTGTTGCAGGTCACGAAACTTATGACCGTGTTTGACACCTATGACAGCGAGGCGCTGGCAGTCCAGAGCTTCGCCAAGTAAATCCGCTTCTGAATTTTCAAACCGCGGCTCAGCTCAAATGCTTCGGCCGCGGTTTTTATTTTTGTATCTGTTGCCGTCTTCACACCCGCCGGTACGGACACGATTACCGTGGGACCTGACCCTCGATCTGATAAATTGCCAGTCCACTCAGAAGCTTGGGATAAAAGTCCGTGGATTTTTGCGGCAGAACATCGCCGCCTAAAGCAATTTCGACAACCTGCTGTACCCGCACTGGATTCAACATACACGCTAATTGCGCTTCGCCTCGGTCCACCGCCGCAATTGCATTATCGATTTCACGTTCGTAAACGACGTTCTTCTCGGCGGTAACTGCTTCCGCCGTGATGCCCAAACCTTTTTCCAGAATCAATCGATGCAGTAGCACCACATCCAGCCCGCGTTGCGCTTCGGCCAAATCCGGCAATAATGTTTCCAGATTTGCATCGCGGCGCAGCAAAAATAAAAAGAACGCTCCGGATTGCCCTGCTATCTTGCCGGGGTAAATCCCAATCGCGCGGCGGCCGTGGTTCTGCCTTCCCAAATCCTTCAGAAAATCCGTGTAACTTGTTTCGCGCTCTTCTGAATTGAGGAATGGATAAGAATACCAGTCAAAGAATGGCGCTAACGCTTTGCGGAATCGCTCGAAATCAAAATTAGCCACATTGCGAATCAAACGATGGGTCGGAAGAATGGTCAATCCGCGGGAGTGTGAATTTATAAACGTCATCATTGCGAATTCATAGGCAGCCTGCGGATCGGTCTTGCCCAGCTTCGCGCGGCATTCGTTGCGAAAATTCAGCGCTGTTTCATAGCGGTGATGGCCGTCCGCGATGATGATCTTTTTATCCGACATCGCGGTCTGAATCCGCCGAATAAACGCCGCATCATCGGCAGGCCACAACCGGTGCGTCACACCAAATTCATCGCGTAACTCAATCTCTGTAGGTGTGCGCGCGATTTCTTCCAGATACGCATCGATCGTTCTCGCGCGATCATCGTAAAGCATAAAAAGCTGCCCTGTTTGGACGTGCGTGTGTCGCAACAGCTCCATGCGATCGGCCTTGGGTGCCGTCAACGTGCGCTCGTGCGGAAAAATAATCTTCGCGCTGTAGTCTTCCAGTCGCCCCAGCGCTATGAACCCAATGCGCACCTTGCGGGTGTGCGTGCCGGGGACCATATACTCCTGCGAGTACACATAAATAGCGGGGGATTTGTCTTGTACCAAAATCTTTTGCGTGATCCAGTCATTCAGTTTCTTTTCAGCGCGCGTGTAGACGTTGTTTTCGGTGGAGTCGTCGGGAAAGGTCTGGCCTTTCTCTATTGCAATCAAGTTGTACGGGCTTGCGGCGTAATAACGCTCCTGCATCGCCGGAGTGATCTTGTCGTAGGGCTGGGTAAGCACCTCGTCCAGCTTCACCTTGATTGTGTCGTAGCGTAGCGCGTGAAAGGGATGGATTTCGGCCATATGTACTCTCGGAGCGGAGCGAGCGCCGCGGAAAGAAAACATTGTAGCAGCCGCCGCCGTCGAGTTGTAACCTTCCTGCCTGCGGCCAATCACCTGCAGCGCGACAGCAAAGTGACAATTTTCTTAACCCAACATAAAATTTGATCTTTCTCGCAAAACGCAGCTTCAATGGAGCTGAACTGAATGCCGCACGTGGACAACCGCTTTGCAGCTGTGCGCGCCCTGATCTTTGATCTCGACGGCACCTTGATCGATTCGAAACTCGATCTCGCTCTCTCGATCAACGCCACGCTCGAGAATATGGGTCGCGAGGCATTGCCGCACGAGGCGATTTTCGGGATGGTCGGAAGCGGCGCGTCCGTGCTCGTTCAGCGGGCTTTAGGATTAAAGGACGTCACACATGCGGAAGTCGAGACGGGTCTGGCCTATTTTCTAAGCTATTACCGCAGCCACATGCTTGACAACACCACGGCCTACCCAGGAGTTCGCGAGGGCTTGGCGCTTCTGGAAGAATATCCAATGGCGGTTCTGACCAACAAGCCCGCCAACTTCAGCCGCGCAATCCTGGACGGCTTGGGCCTTTCGAGATATTTCCGTTTTATTTATGGAGGGAACAGCTTCGAACAAAAGAAGCCGCACCCCATGGGCGTCAAAACTCTATTGCGCGAACTCGCCTCCCAGCCGAAGGAAGCCATGATTGTCGGGGATTCTGAAATTGATATTCAAACCGCGCGAAACTCGGGAATATGGGCTTGCGGTGTTACTTACGGTCTCGGAACGGAGAGCTTGAAAAAATTCCCGCCGGATTTAATGCTGGATAGCCTCACCGAACTCCCGGCGCACCTCCATAGGCACGCGGGCTGAGCGGGGCTTGTATCATCCGCCCTGTTGTTTTCCGTAAGCGCCTTTGTACCATTCCCAAGTGCGCTGCAAACCTTCCTCGAAGTGTACTAATGGCTTGTAGCCCAACACTTTCTGCGCCAGCGAGATGTCTGCTTGAGAGTCGCGTATGTCTCCCGCGCGCGGTGGATCATACTTCGCCTGAATTTTCTTTCCACTGATCTTCTCCAGCAATTTTAGAACTTGATTCAGGGTTATACGCGCCCCGGTTCCACCATTGAAAACCATTCCGGACGCACCCTGTGCCTCGCACGCGCGCAACGTTTCATCCACGATATTTTCAATAAACGTGAAATCGCGAGACTGCTCGCCGTCGCCAAACACAACCGGCTGCTGGCCCTCGATCACGGCCAGCATAAAGCGCGAAAGAACTCCGGAATATTGCGAGCTGGGATCCTGCCGCGGTCCGAACACATTAAAATAGCGAACGCATGCGTTCTCCAGCCCGTAAACGCGGCCAAACACCTTCGCGTAAAGCTCGCCAACATATTTGGTAATTCCGTACGGAGAAATAGGATCCGCCGGCATCGCTTCAGTCTTCGGAAGGGTGGGCGTCTCTCCGTATGCAGAGGAAGACGCCGCGAAAACAATCCGGCGCACCTTGGCATCCCGGGCGGCGACCAACACGTTGAGGGTCCCATCGATATTCACCAAGTTCGTCTCGATGGGATTTTGCACCGACCGCGGAACGGAAGTTCTCGCAGCCAAATGGACCACGTACTCGGCCCCGTTGCACGCTGACTGCACCGCCGCCAAGTCTGTGATGCTGCCCACGCGAAGATCGATCTTGCTGCGAACGTCCGCCAGATTGGATTCTTTCCCAGCCGAAAGATCGTCCAGCACCACCACTTTGTGGCCGCGACGAATCAGCTCGTCCACGATATTAGAACCTATAAACCCCGCCCCGCCCGTGACCAGATAACGCATTCAGGAAATCTCCTTACCGGATGACAATCAGCTATAGAATGATATTTCTGCAATGCTTTACTATAGCCCGGCGCCTAGCGCCCGGGCATAATTATTCGTCCTATTTTTGCTACTCGGCAACTTCACAACTGAACAGTACGCCTGAAGTTATGAAGATTGTGCGCAAATGTTTCGCGCGAGATTTGTTCCGAATGGCGCTTACGCCGGTTATAGCGGCCGCGCTATCGTTGCAAATCTACGCCCTCGGCTCCCGGCTTCCTCAGTCCGTCAAAGCCGCCGGTAAAATTGCACTCAACAATTCCACCGGAATACCCATGCCTTTTCGCGTTGGTGAAACGTTGAATTACGACGTCTCTTGGTCCGCCTTTTCAACCGCCGCAAAGATACAGTTGTGCGTCACCGAGCATCGCGAAATTCTCGGTTCCCGAACCTGGCACTTCCGCGCATCCGCCCATACCCTGAGCCCGCTCAGGTCTTTTCTCACCATCGACGATCAAATCGATTCTTACACCGACACCGCGACGTTCGAAAGCCGCCAATATGAAATGTACCTTGATGAAATGGGAAGGAAGGATGACCAAGTATTACGTTTTTCCGTTGCGGGCCGCCCGCAGAAAATCCCTTCTCCCGCCGTCGTGGTATCGGCAGGCACGCTGGATCCGCTGGGAGCCTTATATGTGCTGCGTCAGGTCGATTGGCAGCATGCGCCGGAATTCCGCGCGCCGGTGTTTGACGGCCAAGACCTCGTGGAGATGCGGGCACATCTAGAAGCCGCAAAAGAACTCGTTGCTGTAAACGCTGGAAACTTTTCAGCCACGCGCATTCTCGTCCGGGAATATCAACGTGGAGTCGAAGTAAAAGGGGAAAGCCTCTCAATCTGTTTCGCAAACGACGCAGCCCGCACCCCTATATTGCTCGAAGCTGAAATTCCTTTGGGCAGTGTGCGAATCGAACTCAGTTCCGTACCGCGCTAGATGGAAAATTGCGAGGGTTTACTGCAAAGAATTAGTTTTCCGGGACGACCCAATCTTCCGGCGGAAAATCAATCTGCCAGAACGAGGGCGAAGGGTTCAGGAACTCCACTCCCATTTGCGCCTTCCCCGCCTGCATATTGCCGAAATACACCACCCGGCATTCCTGCGTTTGATGCGTGGCATTATTTGAAACAAACACCTTCTGATTTACCACTACTTGCGCCGACAGCGAAATCAGCGCGCCATGCGCATTCACCACCAGCGTTCGCGTCTCTTCGCTGAAGTCCTGATTCTTCGCATCCTTTCCACGCACCAGTATCGGAACGCTCAAAAGCACTCGCATACTGCGGCGTCGGCCCGGATCTGTGGCCCAAGTTTGACGGTCTTTTGAAGAAGTCAGCGTAGAACCCATAATGCCCACCTTAACCTGCCTCGCCGTCGCGAGCAATGGGACTGTGGGACAGGTGCGTAAACTGAGTAAACAAGGGGCCATCCACGGAGAGAGGTTGAAACCGCCGCAGAACACGCTCAGTTAAACGACAGAAAATAATATAGTTGCGATCAGCAGTTCACGATCTTTTCGCGGTGTTCTTTCACCTGCCTCGTCGCATTGCGGGTGTCTACCACTAGCTTCGCGTTTTTCACAATCTCGTCAACCCTATAGCTCGAGTGATCCGTCGCAATCAGCACGCAATCATACTTTGCTATCTGCTCGGGAGTTAAATCCACAGATCGCATGTGCGAAAAATCGTAGTGGCGCATTTTGTGCAGCGCCGGAAAATACGGATCGTTGTAATCCAGTTTGGCTCCGCTAGCCGTCAGCAACTCCAGCAGCTTCAGTGAAGGAGATTCGCGCAGGTCGTCCACATCCTTCTTATAAGCCACGCCGAGCAGTAGAACTTTTGAGCCTTTTAGACTCTTCTCGCGTTCATTCAGCGCTTTCACAAGAGCGTCCACCACGTGATACGGCATTGCCGTATTGATTTCGCCTGCCAGCTCGATAAATCGCGTGGCGAAATCGTATTCTCGCGCTTTCCACGAGAGGTAGTACGGATCCACAGGAATGCAATGGCCGCCCAGGCCGGGTCCAGGATAAAAAGGCATAAAACCAAAAGGCTTGGTCGCTGCGCTGTCAATCACTTCCCATATATCCAGATCCATGCGCAAAGAAAGCTGTTTCAGCTCGTTCACCAATGCGATATTCACGCAGCGAAAAATATTCTCCAGCAGCTTCACCATTTCAGCCGCACGCGTGGAACTGACTGGAACTACTTTCGATACGATTTGCGCGTAAAGGCCCGCAGCCGCGCGGCCGCTGGGAGGGTTGATGCCGCCGACGATTTTGGGGATCTGCGCCAGCCCGTATTGCTTGTTTCCAGGGTCTTCGCGTTCCGGAGAGAACGCCAAATAAAAATCAGTGGCAACGTTCTCCGTCCCTTCACCCCTCGCAATCGGGCAGCGCAAGCCACCCTTTTCCAGTATTGGCAGCACCAGTTCTTCGGTGGTCCCGGGATAGGTGGTGCTTTCCAGCACGATCAGCTGGTTGCGCTGCAAATTTGGCGCGATGGACTGCGCGGTTTTTTCCACGTAACTCAGGTCCGGCTCGCGGCGTTCATCCAGTGGCGTGGGAACGCAAATCAGAACCGCATCCATCTCGCGCAGGCGCGCGAAATCCGTGGTTGCATCAAAACGCTTGCCCTGCACGTGATGACTAATCTTGTCCGCTGGTATGTGCTGGATATACGACTGGCCAGCGTTAAGCTTCGTTATTTTCTCCTGGTCGGTATCGAATCCCGTCACTTTATGACCCACGTCCGCAAACCGTAGCGCCAACGGCAGGCCTACATAGCCGCACCCGATAATCCCGATTTTCAGATCCTTCCCCGTGAAAAACTCCGGTTTACGCTCTACGGCCATTCTATTTCCTCTCTTGGGAAGCGATTGCGACGCGGATGCAGCGTCAAAGAACCGCGATTTGGGTGCAAAACACTATAGCAAGAATCTGAAGGAGCACAAAGATTGCCCTCATTATAGCGTGCAAAGGCTGCAACCGTCTGAACCTTTTCGCCTTGAAGCGACCATAGCTCCGCGCTCTTGGCCTATATACCTGTCAATTCAGGATTTAGCGGTGAAGGAGGCGAGCTAATAGGCGTTGCGGCCAACCGTTGCGGAGAGAATCGTTAAAACAATGATGCGAAGGTCGAAAAAGAAGCTCCAATTCTGCAGGTAGTATAAATCGTATTCCAGGCGCTTCTGTATGGAGGTGTCGCCCCGCCATCCATTCACTTGTGCCCAGCCGGTGATTCCCGCCTTCAACCAGTGGCGATTGTTGTAGCGTGTAATATCGTTAAGAAATTTCTGAACGAAATGCGGTCGTTCAGGCCGCGGGCCCACTACGCTCATGTCGCCCTTTAAAACATTGATGAACTGCGGCAGTTCATCCAGGCTCGTCTTCCTTAGTAATGTACCGAGGCGCGTTCTTCCCGCATCGTCCGCTGTAGTCCAATGAGTGTCGCTCTCCGCGGAGTCACATACCTTCATCGTTCGAAACTTCAACATGGAAAATAGCTTTCCGTTGAGCCCCAGGCGCTCCTGCCAGAAAAATACCGGCCCTGCTGAAGTGCAGCGGATTGCAATCATGATAATTGCGAACGCCGGCGAAGTGATCAGCAGCACGGCGGTGGAAAATACGATGTCGAACGCCCGTTTCAAAAGATTGTAGTCCAGCGATTCGGCGGGAGTCGTGGTCAGGTCCAGCATTTGCATGCGACCGAGTTGAAATAATCGTTCTCGCGCCACGATTCCCTCTCCCAAATCGACGATGGCGCGTATCGGAATTCTTAAATGCTCAAGCGCCCTCAATATGTTTGGTATTTCGTGAAACTCAGCCGGATCGATTGCAATCACGGCTTCATCGAACCCCTGCTCCACGTCCAGCTCTCCCAGCGCCTCCAATTCATGCACCGGCTTTTCGGTCAAAGCAGCTTGCTGTCCCGGCAAGCGCACGAACCCGGCCACTGCGCAGGGTCCCAACGGCATTTCCTGTAAACGTACTACGGTTTTGTGCGCAAAATGGTCGGCGCCCACAACCAACAGTCGTACAGGCTGACCGCCGCTCACTTTCAATCTTACGTAAATGCGAAAGCACGTTCGCATCAGCACGGTCAGAAACAGCAGCATCAAAGCCGAAATGGCAAACAGGCCGCGCGGAAAAATAAAATCCTGGCTCAGGAACAATGCCGCCAACAAAATAGCGCTCGTCGCCGCATTAGCCGATAATGCCGCGCGTGTCCCGGTACGCTCCCGAAAAAGCTCGTCCACATTCGTCACCCCATAGTGCTCAGCCAGAATGGCCCAAACGAACGCTGCGAATGCCAGTATTCTGAAATGGCCATAGGAATCGAATTGGGCTTGGCGATCCAGACCGCCCCATACGTGTGTCCAAATCTGCTGGCCCATTTCAAAGGCCAGGAATGGAAGCAGATAGGTCACCACCCTCAAACAAAATCGATAATATTTAAGACGGAGAATCATTCGCTGTAAGTTCGTTGTTCTGTGTGTTTCGAATTCATAAAGGAATGCGGAGTTTCGTCGCGGCCCATTGCCCTCGGGACCCTGCTTTGAATGTTCTAAATAGAGTGAGAACGGACGTTGACTAAAGTCGGACAGATCCAGGTGGCTACAATCAACCTAAACTTCCGGGACTTCCTCCCTCGTGAGCGAAATTCCCGTACTGCACAGCACGCTCAGGAAAAATTCGTCATACGCTTCCAGCACGCTTGCCTTGGTGAAATGTTCTTCAGCGTAAGCGCGCGCGTTCGAGCCGAGCTTGCATCGCAACTCCGGATCATTTTTCAACGAGCGCATGGCTGCGCTCAAAGCTTCGGGATTCTCGGCCGCCACAATCACCCCGCAATTCGCGCGTCGGATTACGCGAGCGGCTTCACTATTCTCGCTGACTGCCGCAACGATCGGACGCCCTGCCGCCATGTAGGTCAAAAGTTTGCAGGGAATCACAGCGTCTTCCATTGCCGCAATCTGGTTTAACAAAAGCACGTCCGCGGCCGCGTACATCTGCGCCATAGCCTCGACAGGTTGTAGCGGCAACAGGCTCAAATTCGGAGTTCGTTCTTCCACGGCAAGTTTCAACGCCGGCAAATCTTCGCCCTGGCCCACCAGAACCCAGGCAAGGTCGTTCTCTCCCCGAGAGTATTCGGCTGCGTTCACCACATTCATCAGGTTTTGCTTTTTTCCCATGTTGCCACTGTGAAGAATCAGAAACTGCTCGGGCCTAAATCCATGCACACTTCGAAATGTCCCATCCGAATTAACCGGTCGAATCCGCTCGGTATCTCCCCAGTCCGGAATCAAACGGAATTGTTCGGCGGCCACGCCGCGAGCAATCAGCTTCTCGATAAAGCCCTGACACAAGCAAATCACCGCGCGCGCCTTTCGGTATAGAAATCCCTCCAGCGCCCGCGCCATGCGAATCGTCCACCCTTCTTTCAAAATCCCCGTCGCCAGCGCCGCATCAGACGCCAAGTCGGTGAGTTTCATAACGTAGGGTGCCCCTTTTATCTTGCCCAAAACGTAAGCCGCGAGCGCAACCGTAGGCGGAGGGCACGAACAATAAATTACGTCGCACTTACCGGCGAAAAGCGCGGCGACAAACGCAGAAATTGTAAATGTGAAGTCGTAAGCCAAGCGTTCAATCAGCCGGCTGGCTTTGTACGGAACGTAATGCGCCACGCGATGCACCACCACTCCATTCATAATTTCGCGCCGGTGCAACGAACCACGGTATCCATCCCGAACGCGCCACTCCGGATAGTAGGGGAACGCCGTGATCACCGTTACTCGGTGGCCCCGCACGGCCAGATGCTCAGACAAGCCGGTTGTGAAAGGGCCGACAGACGTCTTTTCAGGCGCGTAGTTAATTCCGATGACTAGAATGCGCACAGGGAGGAAAAATCGAATTCCGGAACGAAGAAATGTCTGCTGTCTTAACGCACGCGCGCCAGTTCCAGCCTGTCTCGTGTTTCCATCTTCGATTGCCCAAGCTCGTGAGCGATCCATGCGTACGTAATTGCTAATCCGTGCTCCAATGAAATCGAAGGTTCCCAGCCCAAAGTTTTCCGCAGCATTTTATTGTCGCTGTTTCTCCCGCGCACGCCTTGCGGCTTGCTTGGATCGTGCCGCTTGATCAACTCCTTCCCCGCAATCGAGCAAACCAATTCCACCAATCCATCGATGCTCACCAGCCGGTCAGTGCCCAGGTTCAAAGGTTCGCGGTAGTCCGACGCCATCAGTCGCACCAACCCTTCCAGGCAATCGTCCACGTACATGAACGAGCGCGTCTGCTTTCCGTCACCCCATATGTCGATAATCCCCCCGTCTGTCGCTAACGCTACTTTGCGGCACACCGCGGCTGGCGCTTTTTCCCTGCCTCCATCAAACGTTCCTAGCGGCCCGTACACATTGTGAAAGCGCACGATGCGGGTTTCGAGCTTGTAATCCCCCCGGTAATACAAGCAGAGTTGTTCGGCGTAAAGTTTTTCCCAGCCGTAACCAGGCTCTGGATCGGCGGGAAAGGCGTCTGCCTCCTTCAGCGGCGTTACTTCCGTGTCCCGCTGCTTTGATTGCGGATAGACGCAGGCTGAAGAGGAGAACAAAAAACGTCCGGCACTCTGCACGCGCGCAGCTTCCAACATGTGCGCGTTGATCAATATGTTGTTGCGAGCGAGTTCCGCATGGTTCGCAGTAATAAAACCGATTCCACCCATGTCCGCGGCGAGATTGTAAATTTGATCGATTCCGCCGCGTGCGGCTAGCAGGCAATCCTCGAAGCGACGCAGGTCCAGAATTTCAAATTCGTCCGCTTTGGAAGTTTCGTACTGCGGATGTTTCAGGTCCGCGCCGCGAACCCAATAGCCCTCGGCCTTCAATCGACTGACAAGATGATGGCCAATGAAGCCGCCTGCGCCAGTAACCAGAATGCGAATTTTATTTTTCATGGATAGGTTTTTCCTTTCTGCGATGAAAACAGTTTGGAAAAAAAAGCGAAAATCAGATTTTCTTTGCAATCACTACCAGGCAATCACCTCGCCCTAACCTGTTTGCAAGGTATAAAAAGGGGAACAGCAGCAATTTGGCGATCAGCATCGTTAGAGGAAATAAAATCGGGCTGCGAAGTTGCCGTGTAGGTTTGCCGCGTCGAAAGAATGCGGATACCAGCAACGACGACGCCAGCCAAGCCGCCGGAGATACCTGGCGAGTCGTAACCCGATAACAACCGGCGCTGCCTAGCCAGCGATCCAACAATCCTGCGGAGAAATGTGATATGTGGAATGGCACATGCCAGTTGATCCAGGCGCGCTTGAAAATGGACCTCTGCCAGCTTTTGCTGTTCGGACAACTGATCCAGACTTCGCCTCCCGGCTTCAACACGCGCGCGGCATTCTGCAGCATTTGCTTCGGCGCAAGCGAGTGCTCCAGTACGTTCGACAAAACAGCAACGTCGCACAAAGCCTCGGGCTCGTATGCAGCCAACTCGCACGTATGCACCGTGAATCCGCTGGCCCGCGCAGCCCCAGCAGCCCGCTCGCTTAGTTCCAGCCCGGTGACCCGGAATCCGTTTCGAGCGAAAATCCTCATGCTGCGCCCTTCGTTGCAGCCGATGTCCAGCAGCCGCCCGGTTCCTTTGCGGCTGTGGAACGAAGCGTCTCCGTCCAATTGCATCCAGATGCGGTACCAGAGCGACGCCAGAAACGCTTCGCGCATCCTGTTATAAAAAGTTCCTTTCTCTCCGCCAGAGTTGTAATGCTCCTCATACAGCTTTCGCAGCTCCTCAGGCTCCGGGACCGGGAAAATCTGTTCCAACCCGCAAGCGATGCAGCATCGCGCTTCATATTTTCCTCCGGTTCCGAAGCGTGTGTCGCAGAGCCCGTTGATCGAACTTTGCAGCGTTCCGCCACAATTCAGGCAGTCTTCGTTTTGCCTGTGTGGCCGGCGAGTTTCGTAAGGAAACTCGATAACACCACGTTGATTCATGCGCTGTTCGGAATGGACTGGACTTGGGCGGGCCACAATTATTTCTTGCAAAGTAAGACCGGTTGCCAATCTTCGGGACCCACCAGCATTTCCGCCGTCCGAAATCCGATTTCTCGAGCAGTCTGAAACAGAAACTCTTCCTCATATGCCACCGCGGCTTCCGGCAGCGCCAACGTTTCCACGCGTGCATTGCCCACTTGAAACTCAAACGTGTGCCGGTTGCCCATTGTCGGCGGCGGATGGTCCATCGAAAAACAGAACATGGCCATGGAACAACCCGGCTTCAACACGCGAAAACTTTCGCGGTAATAGTTCAGCATCTCCGTTTCAAGCAGATGCGTGAACAGCGAGGACGAGAAAACTAAATCCACACTCTCATCCGCCACTGGAAGTTCGTAATACGCTCCGGCGATTCCCTTGGCGTTGTACGTTTTGCTCCCATGCTCGCTCCGGTAAAATTCAAAACGCGTGCGATCGAAGTTCGCCCGGCACCAGTTCAACATTTCCTCGTCGATGTCGATCCCAATGTATCGCCCGGAAAATGTTTCGTACTTGAATTGATAATCCCGCAACGGGTGCGCAAACCGTCCGCAACCGCAGCCAATATCGACAATCGTCGAATCTAGACGCAACAGCCCAGCATGAAATGCGTGCGTCCAGAAATCCCGAGCCTCGTTCAAATAAAATATCTGATTGGCAAAAATCCGGTTTCCCACCCCCACCCTTATACGCATGTGGTTCGGAGGAATTCCCGAAAACTCCTCATAGATGCAGTTCGGCAGTAAATCAAAAGAATCCACCACCAACTTGAAGAGTGGGTTATAGGTGAGGCGTGCGGCCGACGGGATAACTCGCCGGATCGCTCTTTCTATTTTCATGGGGTCTTCGGAAGTTTTTAGACGGCTGCTATTTCGGCGCCAAAAATGCGCGCCCGTGTCTCAAAGACGGCTCTTTGCCAGCAATTCTTTTCGGTCGGAACTGTCCATGCCAATTTCTTCAATTTCGTAATCCCACAACTCCAGCAACTTGCGGCACTCGCGTTCAATGTCTCGCCCGTGCGTGGCCAAAAACAATACCGGCCGATATCGTTGGAAAATAAAACTGGCTCCGCGCAAAGCCGATAACTCGGCCCCTTCGATATCCATTTTGATGAAGTCCGGCGGGGCCATCCCGCCATTTTCGACCAAGGAATCCAGCGTCGCTGTCGCCACCGTCAAGCTTCCTTCTCCCGTAAGACGGCCCATCAAGCCGCTCGCTTCGATTTCGAATTGCGCCTGTCCAATCTTGTCGCTAATTGCAAACGGCAGAATCTCCACGTTGCGCGCATGGTTCAGTTTCAGATGTTTTCGCAAGTAAGCAAGATTTCTCGGCACCGGCTCAAACGCATATACCTTCCCGTTTCCAACCAGGAGGCTGCACAGTAGCGAGTAAATTCCCACGTTCGCTCCCACATCGTAGAAAACCGAGCCGAGCTCCACTTCTTCCGTGAGAATCTGTTGTTTGTTCTGCTCGTAAAAACCCAGCCAGCAAGAATGATTCGCCGATCCCGCAATCCAGCGTTTCCCGCGCAGCGGCCCCTGCAAAATCGGCACCACCCATTCGCGCGGCACCAGCGCCAACGGAAGCCGCGCTATTCTTCCCAGCGCGGTTTCGCTCGACAGCACGCCAAAATTCATATTGGCTCAGACCTTAGACGCTTAACTGTTCCCAGATTCTTCCCGCTCAATCCCTTTTCCAATCCCAAGAGTGCCGACAACGCAATTGCCAGCGTGAACGTCAGAAAGTTATCTTCAAACGAAGACCGCGCAATCCATATAAAAAGAACGAATGCCGTAGTCCCCACAAGCGCGTGATTCCGCAGATACGCCGCCTGGGCTGAAGAAAGCTTCAGAATTGCAGCCGTGATCAATGGGAAGAGCAGCAAACTCAACGGGCCAAAATTCGCCCAGCACTCGCCTAGTTGGGTCACCGCCAAACTCGCGCCTGCACCGGGCTCGTAAAGCGCGCCCATCTCGAGCGAAAACCCCGGCGGCTTCTCCGGGTAAATACTTCGGGGCACCGCAAAATACAGAATTCTAGCGTACGAGGCGCCGTATAAATATTCGTTCTTGGATCCAAAATCGTTGATCATATGCAGCAGGATCAACGTATCATTGCCCTCCAATGTGTCCATCAGCGACGTTATTGAACGATTCCCCAGGTCGCCTTCCGCATACGTCGCCACATCCTCGCCGATGGTGCTAAGGTTGTGGCGGAAATAGTTCCAAGCGCTAAAACTAAAGATTAAAACGGGCGCAGCCGTCAGAAAAATGACAATTTGCCGTTTTCTCCGGTGTAACCAGCACGAAGCCAGGAATGACAGCAAGAACAATCCGAAGAAAATACGATTGCCGGTCATCACGATTTGCAACACAAAGAGCAACAAGATCAGCCCGGAAACCCGCCAGTGGAACTTGCGCTGTTTCACTTGCACTTCCGCAAACAGCACAGCCGCTGCGGTGAAAAGAATGTGCGCTCCTAGCGACAATTGTGTAAACAGCACATACCAATCGCCCAGGCGGCCCACCAGATCCTCCTGGCGTTTGAACCAGTGGGAAACCAAAAATGGTTGCAGGCCTCCCACCATTTGAATCATGGCCATATAGGTAACAACGCCAAGCCCCCCGGTAACCAGCAAAACCTTCTTCAGCCTGTCTTCGTCAATACTCCGTTCGATCTTCTGGGCCGGCTTGCGCTCGTCAGCTCCGCACAAAATTACAACAAGGAAAGAAAACAGCAGTGCGGCCCACACCGTTACAATCGGCAGAAAGAATTCTCCTGTGGAAAGATCAACCGTCGAATAGCTGTCGTTTACTCCGTAAAAAGAGGGAATCTCGTAGCCGCCATGCAGCACGATCAGCGTAAGCGGCCCAAGAATAAAAAACGCCAGACCAAGCATCCATCCCAGGATTGGCGTCAACTCCGCGCCGCGCTGGCGCAGCTTTTGCATGGCTTTACAGAAATTCCACACCAGAATGACGATCAGGAATGAATAAAAAACGCTCATATCGTGATGAAAACCGCGCGAGCTAGCGGTTTACTCTCAAGGTCACGGGGTTTGGAACCGAGCATTCAAGCGTTTACGATTTCTTCGAAAAGATTCAGATATTTCCGCGCCACGTTTCTCCAGGAATAAAAGCCGATGTTGTCGCGGTTGTGTGCCACCTGTGTCAATGCCTTCGCTTTGTCGTCCCATACCGATAAAATCATGTTCACAAGCTCTTCCACACAACCTGGACTGAACAGATTCAACTGCAATGTGCGTCCCAGTTCCTCATGCGGCCGTATTCGCGAAACAATCATCGGCGTGCCGGCTGCCGCCGCCTCCAGTATAGGAAGGCTGCTCGCCTCGTAAAGACTTGCCGAAATCTGAAAATCGCAACCTTGATATAACGAGACGATATCCTCGAAGGGCACCTTGCCCAAATAGCGCACGTAACCCATGTCCTGCTCGGACAGATATTTGAAAATACAATCGGCCGCGGAGAACCTTGCCCCGGTCATAACCAGCGGAATCTTCAACCCTTCCCGTTTTTCAATTTCTTTCAGCGCTTTCAAAATCGTTAGATGGTCCTTGTGCAACCACAATTGCGCGGGGCAAAACAGGAACCGATCGGGCAAGTGGTAACGCTCGCGAAGGCCTGCAATATCTCGCCGCGCCGCAAAATCTTCTAGGGTCACCCCTTCTGAAATAATTTCTACACGTTTCGGAGTCATGTGCGTCAGAACATCCGCTTTTATGAATTCACTGCTGGCTTGCAGGCAATGCGCGTATTGGGCGCTCAGCTTGTAAGAGATTGTCCGGCTAAGGCGTTTTTCCCAGCTAAAGAATTCAGGGTAATGCACGTGTTGAATGTCGTGCATGGAAAGCACCGTTGGCCTGCGCGAACTGAAACTTTGCAACGTCACGGTCGGTGTGTACAGAATGTCGCAGTCTGCATCCATCTTCGCCTGAATGTTTTCGTAGGCCAGATTGCTGGTCAGCCGGTATAGCTCGCTGCTGTGCGACAGCAATGCCGCTCGGCACACTGTTCTTCGAGCGCGCAAGATCTGCGTATTCGTGGCCACTAAATTGCAACGCAGCGGTTTCTCAAATCTTGCAAACAGCCCACGATTGCTTTCGGTGACGTACAAATTGAAATGATGCCCATTTCGCGCCGCAGCAAATCCGTCGAGTAGCCCTAAAGTAAAAGTGTTTACTCCTCCTACGTACGACGGATCAATGCGCTGGCAATCAATCCCGATGCGCATAAAAATATCGAATCTGCTCGATGACCAATCCTTGATCTTGCATCGTTAGGCTATAAGACGAAGGAAGAGAAATGCCGCGCTGATACACTTTTTCGCTGACCCTGAAATTTAGGCCGATATTCTGGATGTATTTGCGGTCGGCATAGCATGGCTGCTGGTGTAACGGATAAAAGAACCCGCGGCTTTGAATGTTTTGCCGTCGTAGAAAAGCGGAAAGCTCCTCCGCTTCGTCGCAAAGGAAAGAAGTAAACCAGAACACGGGCTCACATCGCGGATCGATATGCGCCGCATCGAACCGCTTGAGATCTCGCAATTGCTCAACGTAGTAATCGTGAATGTCGCGCTTTTTTCTGACGATTGCCGGCATCTTCTTCATCTGCGAAATTCCGATAGCCGCTTGCAAATCCGTGAATGCGAAATTGAACCCTACGGATTCATGAATGAACGTCCCTTTGGTGGCGCGGCCGTGATTTTTGAGCTTGTAGGCCTCCGCCGCCAGCCTCTCGTCGTTGGTTAGCACTACGCCACCCTCGCCGCACGTCACTGTCTTGTTGCCGTAGTAAGACAAAATCCCCATGTCTCCAAACGTGCCCACATGCTTTCCGTTGAACCGCACGCCAACGCCTTCCGCTGCGTCTTCGATCACTTTCAATTTATACCGCGACGCAAAATCCATTACCGCCGTCATATCCGCGCTCTGTCCGTATAAATGGACAGGCATTACCGCCCGCGTCCGCCCGCTAATCAGCTTCTGGGCCCACTCCACGTCGATGCAGAATGTATCTTCTCGAATTTCGCAAAGCACCGGTGTTGCGCCCGCCAGGATCACCGCATTGGCCGTAGCGATGAACGTCAGGTTCGGTATGATCACTTCATCGCCCGGCCCGATCCCCATTGCTTTTAGGCAAACGAACAGCGCAACCGTCCCATTGCACACCGCGATGGCGTGCTTCGAACCCGTCAGTTGCGCGGTCATGCTTTCAAATTCGCGCGTCAAATCGTTTTCAGTTATGAAAGTTGATTGAATCGCGCGCTCAAGTTCGCGCAGCTCGCCGGCATCAATCCACGGTTCGATTTGAACGATGCGCGCCAATGCCGCGGGGCGTTCTGGAGTGGCTGTCTTCATTATTTGTACGGAAAGGCTTGCAGCGCCTGGCTAAGAGGTTGCCGCCAGCGGTAGAGCCGTAGCCACTGAACTCAAGTACATCGAATCCGTTCGCCGCATGTCTAACGCTCCAGTCTTGCGCGCGCAGACCGCAAAAATATCCTTGCTGCGGAGGGCCGAGGGTGTTGATCGCGAATCCTGGCGACGAAATAGGGGTCCACTTCTACCGACTCAGGAAGTTTCCATGAGAGTTTCTCGCTGCCGGCGAGAGCGGCTTGTCGGGTGGAGTTCCGGCGGCAGTGAACCCCGGAGCCGTCAAATCCGATGTTATAAACCTTGGAATCCCTGGAAGCCAACGCAACCGCGTCATGCTTAAAGTGCGCGTAAGCCCAGCGAATGGCCCAGGAATCAATCGCTCCGGACATCTGCAGGTCCAGCATGTAGGATAGGTCGCCGCCGCCGCGGTTCAATAGCTCCTGCTGACCTTTGTTCGCGCGGAATTCCCGGTAATCGGAAACCTCCCAATCTACCTGTTCCCAACGGCTCTTCCATGTACCCCATCCCCATGAGCAGCTACGATGTGAGAAGACTCCGTCGTATTCGTATCCATCGGGCATTGTCACCGCGTGATTGAAGCCGCTTACCGAGAAAATACGAAGCTCTTGCTCGTAGTGCTCCAAAACCTTATTCATAAAAGTCAAAAAGTCGGGAGCGGTCAGCAAATCATCTTCCAGCACGATCTGGCGTTCGTACTTACGAAATATTTCGCTCACTCCGCCGATTACCGATTGTGCCAAACCCGCATTTCGCTCTCGCTCGATAATTGTGATGGATTGGAAACCTCCAATCCGGTGAATGTACCGCCGCACTTCATCCACCCGCACACGATCGCCAGCGTCTTTAGGGCCATCCGAGAAAACAAACAGGTCGCTGTTTAGGGCCAATTTATTATCAAGAAGGGATTCCACGGTTCTCCGCGTATGCTCCGGGCGGTTGTAAACAAACAACACCACCGGCGCAAAGTCCGTCCTCGCATCATTCCCAGAGTTTCCCCGAGCCCGCATGACGGCGCTCTTTGGATCAACAGCAGCACGCTCGAAATGCGAAACAGTGGGCGTGGTTAACGATTCTGTTCGTGATTTTCGCGCAACTTGAAAGAAGAACGCCAACGCCAGCACTGTTGAGTACGTTGCGCCGGAGAGGAGCATTCCATACACCGCACCCTGCAAGCCCCAGTGGCTTACCAGCGGAATGCCTGCAAGCAAAGTGGCGGCGCCACTCGCCAGATATGCATAGAACACCAGTCTCGGCATTTCAGCGGCCTTCAACGCGTCGTTCATCGTGTTGCCGATCCCCATCAGTAGCGGCAGTAACGCCAACGTGAAAAGCAATGGAACCACGCCGTCGAATTTGCCCGCGTACAGCACGTGAACCACCGACCTTCCCGCTACGCGTACGCCTGCTGCGAATAATCCCGTGAAGCAGATGGTTCCGATCCCGACTTTTTTCCACAGCGCGAAATATTCCGGCCTTCGTCCGGACGCGAAATGCCCAGCCATAGCCGGCAATACCAGATAATTCAGAGCGATGTAAAACTGGTCCACGGGCGTCACCAAAATGTAGATCGCTTTAAGCTGCGCCACATCTTTCAGCGACAGCAAACCCGCCACCAGCCAGTAATAACCTTGCGTGGTGAGTTGAAATACCAGCGCGGTGCCCAACACCCATTTGGTGTACTTCCAGTGCTCGTGCCAGTAGCCTGCCTCGGACGGAAGGAACCCAATCCGCGGCTTCCGGTCAAATAACCTTCGCGCGCCACCCGCGCAACCGACTAGCCATCCCAGAGCAAGAATTAAAAAGACCGAGAAGCTGTTCAGCGTATGAAACTGAATGGCCAGCAGAAGCCCGCATCCAACGCACAGGAAAAAAACGAACGAAATCCTTGCAGCCAGCTTCGGGTTTCCTTGTACGTAAAACGCGCGGCGTACGAATGACGCCGATAGCAGCGTTCCGACCGTCAGCGCCAATCCCACCAAGGCGTGCAAGCCGAATTGGGGCGCAAACGCTCTCAGAATTAAGCAAGCTAACAGCAATCCCACCGTTAGCGCCGTCGCAACCATCGCGTTGCTGCGCGCCATCATCCGCGCATATTGCGCAAAGCGGTCCCGGTAGCGTCCAGAACCGTACACCGTGTAAGGCTCGAGGATCGTCGCGTTGTGAAGTCCCGAGAGGAATGCATAGACAGAATACGACAGCGCGAACATCCCGTACTCTTCCGTGCTTTGCGTGCGCGCCAGCATCACGTTCGCCAGAAAAATTGCGCCGACGGAACACCCCTGGTCCGCCAGGCAATATACGAACGGCAATGCCGTCGACACCCTCAGCGCTGCAACCGGCGCAAATCGCCATGCTGAATTTTCAGCAGAGCTCTCCGCGGGAGTGTCGGTGGTTTGAGTGGTAGTTGGCTCAAACTCGCGCACACCGCGCTCGGTGGTTAATGTGGAAGCGTCGTCCATCACGGTTGAAAAAGGCTGCAGATATTTTGGGGGATTGCTGGAATCTTAATTAGACCGCCCGAAGTCGACTCACCGCGCGAACGATCTTTCGCGCGCTCATATTCGTTCTACGTCCGCGGTTTCCACTTCCACCGAAGCCGCACGCGCGATCAGGTCCATCGACACAACCACCCGGCTGGCGTTTTTCTTGCGAATAAGAATTCCTTCCGCTCCCTGCAACGCGCCGCGCACGATTCTCACGCGTCGCCCCGCTGTCAGATACGGATGGGGCTCCGCCCGAAGTTCCGGGAGCAAGGTGTTTTTCAGGAATTCCATTTCGCGGGACGAAACTGCCGCGGGCTGCCCGTTGAATCCCACAAGTTTCACCACGCTGGGCACCCGCAACACATTCAGCCGGTCGCGCAGAATGATGCGCACGAAAATGTATCCGTCAAATAGCGGCAGTTGCACACGCTTCTTTCGATCCGCCCAGCGCCGCGTGCTCTCATACAGTGGAAGAAAGTGTTCGATGCTTCGCTCCAGGAACTGGCTGGCCACGCGCTTTTCATGATTTGCGCAGGTGTACACCGCGTACCACTGTGGATCCGCGCATTCCGCAAACTCCGGCAGCATTACTCGGCTCGCTCGGTTAGAGACCGTCGTTTGATTTGAAGTGTCTATCATTTGCGTTTGCCGGCTTTGACTTACAGATCGCTGCACTTCGCGAGTGCCGTGGACACAGCTTCGCCCCGCCGGTTACAGTGATTTGCTCCTAACTCTTATCGTTTTCCGGTGAATGCAAACGAAATGCTCAAACGCTCAACCCACCGCGCAATTCTTCTCAGCTCTTGGTGTTTTCTGGCCTACGCAATCCGAGCATTTCCGTTTTTACTGTTCCGGCGCCATTGCTCGGCCCGTTCGACGAAATCCGAAATAGTCCCGCTGTCGTGGTTTCGAAAACTTCGCACGCCAAAACCTTGCGGGGATCGCTCTGGTCCATCTCCCGCCAACGCGCCGCCATGAAAATCCAGGTCATCGCAGCCGCCACCGAAAGGCACGTTCCCAAAATTGTGATTAGCATTCGCGGCGGATATGACCTTCGCTCCGGCACCTCTGCAGGGTCCAGCACTTTCACGCTGGGAGTCTCTTTAGCCTCTTGCACTTTTGCCAACTCGTTTTCTTGCGTCAGCGTTTCGAAAACGGCTTCCTGCACTTTCGTCTGCCGATATAAATCCGCGTAAGTAACACCCAACAAGGGCAGCTCGCGAATTGACGGGTACAGAGACTCGCCATTGCTCACCGAACTGGTCGTCTGTACGCTGCCCGCACTTGTCTCTGTTCTGCCGCGCAGGTCTGTCAGCCGCCGATCGAGTTCATCCACACGCGCACGCGCCGCACGTACCCTCACATTGTCCGCCGTGTAAACCTGCTTCAAGCTTTCCAGCTCCGTTTGTGCCGCGATCAGTTGGCCTTCCAGAGTTCCAGCCGCTTCAATCATGGCTTTGCCTTGCGCTTCAATATTGATGGCTGTGTTTTTGCTCGCAAACCTGCTGAAGTTTTCCTCCGCAGCCTCCAAATCCCGCCGCACTTCCACCAGCCGTCCTTCCAGAAATATTCGCTCGCGATGCGCGGACGAAGTATTCAATTCCACCACCACGCTGTTCAGTTCCGCCACATAAGCGCGCGTCAGTTCCGCCGCCCGCTTCGGGCTGTGATCGCTTACCGCAATCGTGATAACTCCACTCTTCAAATCCTCCCCAATATGGGTGCTCTCCTGCAGGCGTAATCTGGCATCCGCGCGAATCCGCGATCCGTACTCTTTTTCCAGATCGAATTGCGTCACCAAACGGTCTTGCACCGTTCGTGTCATCAATATGGATGTGAATAGCGCGCCCGTGCTTTTCAATCCCAGTAAATCTCCGGCCACGCTGCCCAGCCCGCCTGCCTTTCCCGAAAGCGCCGCCATCATCATCAAGCTGCTGGAGGATTGATTGTCCGGCGGCATCAATCGCGTGGATGACTCGTACCGCACCGGCACCAGAAATGCCGTCAGCAGCGAAACCACAAATCCCGCGCAGGCCACCCATCCCAGCAATTCGCGACGCCCCCAAAATAGCCGGACTCGCGCAACATTCTCCGCGTGAACGTTTCCCCGCACGCTCGCTACCGCATGATTTCCATTACCTTCGGAAATCTGCACGAGCAGTTCCTCCAAATTTGCCGGCTCCGCCTTCATCGCCACCATCGCTCCGGCTCGCCCGTCCTCACCAGCTTAATTCGCTTCATGACGCGAGCCTGGATAAAATCCCACTTCCAAAGAAGTCGCAAGATTGCTCCGCACTCCGCTGAACAAAATCGGATAATGCGAAATGTGTTCGTACTGCACTAGCGTTTTCAGGTACATTCCCGACTTCAAACTGAGCTCGCCGCGGATTCCGTAGTCTTGCCACGCCCCGCCGCCTGGAATGAACGCAGAACTCACCGAACTGTGCTTGTACACAAATTGAACGGTGTCGCGCGGCGATATCCAATAGCTCGACCACAATTGAATCGCGCGCCCCTCCCGTCCCACCGCGTTTCCGATCAAATTTCCGTCGTTGGTAAAGCCGTCTCGATACAGTGAATTCCAATAGTTCAAGTGGCCATCCGTATGGGACGGACCAGCGCCGGGCGATTCGGTGGACACTGCCTCCATATGAAAATCGAGTTTGGGTATTTTCGGAAATCGTGTCAGGTATATCCCGGGCCGGAACGGGTTCTTGGGCGGGTTCTGCCACGCGATCAAATCATCATCCGCGTACACTTCCCCGTAAAACACAATGTAGTTTTGAACCTTCGGGACATAAAACGTCCAGTCCATTTCCGTGCGGCTATCTCCGGGAACTGATCCCAGCCCTGGCCGCACCTGCCCCAAAAAACTGTAAATGTAGTTGCCCGTCGTTAGCGGATCGCCGCCGGCACCTCCAATCGTGACCGTGCGTCCAAACCCCAGCTCCAGGCAGGGTAACGGCTTCATGCTGATCTTATTTCCGTAGATAAACGGACGCGGAATGTAAGTGTGTCCTCCCAGCCTGCCGATGAATTGATCGAATCGCACCGGGCCGAAATATTGAAAAAGGCCCGGCAGCTCGAATGGCTCCGGATTAACAAAGCGAATCATGTCCACGGGCGCGGCATTGTCACTCCAGAGTAATGACCCTCCCGGGCCCGGCCCCCATGAAAAACTCTGCCTCCCGATCACGACCTCCCAGTTCCTCACGTCCAGAGAGATATAGGCATCAAGCAATTCGAGCCGGTTGATCGCTGCTACGGGAATTGCTGCTGGTTCGGGAACCATGTCGCGTTCCGCAATAATTTCGCGCGCGGCATCGGGTAATGGCGGAGCGGAAGGCGCATGCTGGTACTCCGCGCGCACATAGATTGCCAACGGGCCCGCCGCCGCGCGGACAGCTCCCCCGGATTGCCCGTTGGTACCGCGCTCAAATGGCCTTCCAAAATCGTAGGAAATGGTCTGTCCAAAGTGATAACTGTCCGTTAGCGGAGGACCGCTGATTGACACCACACGCGCGTAAATCGATTCCACGCTGGCCGTGAAATTCCTTCCGCCGCTCAGCAAGTTTTCCTCGTAGGCAAATTCCCGCCGCAGGCTCGCTAACAAATCGGATACTTGCTCGCTGGGATTTTGGTCTTGTTGCAATCTTTCGGCGCCTTCTTCGGTCAGTCGCGCGCATTCCATACGCGACCACGGCTGCATTCCGCTCATCGAAGTCGTCACGAAGCCCAACCCCGCCAATTTTCCGAATGCCGCATACACCCAGCTGTCCAGCGGCACCAATGTCGATCCCAGGCTCTGGCGTTGCCGGTGGTTTTCATCGTATTCCCCGGATTCCGTATGCGTCTCCCACGCGCCGCCATCCAAACTCGTGTCGTGATGCGCGCGATAAACGTGTTGGCCCACGAACCATCCAATCGCGCTGCCAATCAACACGTCAGAAGGGAAATGCTGTTTTGCGCTTACCCGCGACAGGCTCACCGCCGATGCCAATCCGTACGCCAACACGGACGTAAGCGGACCGGGGTATTCATGCGCCACTACACTCGCAATAGACCACGCAATCGCCGCGTGGTCCGAGGGCATCGAGCTTCCGCCTTCAAAAAAGTTCCCCTGATAGTCGTGTGTGAGCGGTCTTTCCCGTCCGATCGCATATTCCAGCGCGCTGGTCGCTAGGTAACTATCCGCGGCCGCTTCTCCGGCCAAAATCCCCGTCTCGCGTTTATGTTCGTCGTGCGTGAGGTGCCCCCATAGATAAAGCCCGCCGGCAAGCCCAGCCATGGAGTACAAACCGTAGTTCGATAAATCTGTGCTGTACTTCAGTCTGGTAGGAGAATTCGAAAGATGCTTGCTGACCTCTGTATCCGTCGCCAGTAAACCGCCGGTCAATAGGCCAAGCGGCATCAGCCATTCCGCATCGCTGAGTTGTATTCGAATCGGACTTGTCCAAATCGCCTTTTGGTCCTTCTCTATATTTTCGATCAGATGGATTCCCAGCGAATTCTCGCTCTGCTCAGGCTTTAGCTCCGCATCCGTGACGGACGATGATTCCCGCTGCTGCGCATCAATACTGCTCGCCCCGCTCATTTTCTGCGCCGCCGCGACACTTTTCTCGATTTCCTGGATCTGTGCGCTCCTGCTCGTCCCCCACGCTGGCATCATTAGAAAAAAACCGCAGTTCATCACGAGTCCGGCTCTCCTTCGATTCATCCACTTCTCGCTAATACCGTATGGCGATAAATATCGCACTGGCCACGGATGCCGCAGTTTGCGCGGCCAGAAAAACGTTTTGCCACTGCACGCCGCCGCCCAACGCTTTTTCCGGCACCACCAGCGTGTCGCCGGGTTGCAGTTCGCTCGACATCGAATCACCGGACCACAGGCTGTCCCGCGAACCAATCACCGAACCATCCGCGCGAATCACGAAAATCGCCTTTTTATTCGCAAGCTGCGTCGGCCCGCCCGACTGTCCCAAATACCACTTCGCGCTCTTGCCCGGCCGGAAGGAAACCGCGGTGGGATTGAAAACTTGCCCGGTCACCATCACAAAACTTGGCCGCTTCGGTATCAGCAGCGTGTCGCCCGCGCGCACGTTGATATCCGCCGTGGTGTCTCTCCAGTTTTCTATCTTTGGAGAAATGCGAATCGTCACGCGGCCCAGCGGCGGATTGCTGCTCAACTGTTCCAGACTTGTCTGCCATTGTTGCAGTGCGATTTCTTTGGCTTGCTTGGCCTTGGGGTCCGCGTCCGGCAAGAGTTGCAGCGTAGTCTGCGCGTCTTTCACCCGCAGAATCATTTCGTCCTGAGCCCGCGCTTCCAGCTCACGCACCTGCGTACGCTGCAACACGGCGCCATAGGGATAGGCGTCCGCTTGAAATCCTCCCGCCCGCTCGATCACCGAACTCAGCCGCTCGCCGGGACGAATTCCGTAGGTTCCGGGATGCCGCACCTCGCCCTTCACCCGTATTGAAGCGCCCAAATCATTCCAGCCCGGAAGTTGCCGTATGGTCAGCACGTCGCCGTTATGCAACGCTACATCCGACTTCGGATCGCCCGCCAGCGCGGCAGAAATCGCAATCGTTTCGTGTTGTCCGGTCAATTGTCCGGTAAACTGCCCGCCCGCTGGCGCGCTCGCCGGCCGTTTTGACGAACTGGCGACGCCCGCGGAAGTCTCTCCCGGTGAGTTCTGCGCATATCGAGTCCATTGGTAATGGGTAAGGTCGGCCGTTTGGGTTTCCGCGCTCGGAGTCAGTCCGCCGCCAACGCGAATCAAGTCCCCCACTTGCATATTCGTCGTCAACGGATAGCGTCCGGGCTTGGCCACTTCGCCCTGCACATTCACCGTGGCCGGTTCCACTGCGGCCGGGTTGCGATGAATCAGCAGACGATCGCGCGGCTGCATCAAAATGTTTTCCGCTGAATCGCCCGCCAGCGCCTGCTCCAGATTCACGCTGAATATTTTGAATTTGCCGTCCGGCAAGTAACGAAACACCTGCGCATCCGCGGTCTGCGCATCGGGAGCGAGCCCGCCTGCCAGATGCACGGCATCGATCAAGCGTACTTGTCCGGAAGTTCGGTAAGTCCCCGGCTGGCGAACGTCTCCCCATACCGAAACCGCCGGCGGATTTTCAAAATCGAATCTGCTGAACACTCGAATCGTGTCCATTGCGTGCAACAGCGGCGCTTGCGCGGGATTGGAAATCGCTTCGGCGAGATCGAAACTTTCCACGCTTGGCCGAAAGTCCGGTGGATTCAAACGAATAATCTCCGCATACTGGTTGGCCGGCTCCGGCAATAAATCTTTGTACGACGTGATTACATCCGTCACGCGCATATCCTGGTGGAAGGAATAACGCCCCGGACGAATCACGTGGCCTTGCAGATAAACCGCGTCCTGGTTATATGGCGCAATCGGGTACACGCGAATGCGGTCGCCATCGTGGATTTCAAATGCGGCAAGTTGCCGCGTAACTTCCGACGCTTTATCCGCTTCCGGTATATCCACGCTCAACATGGTCTGTTTTTGATGTTCCAGAATTCGCTGTACTTCAATGTGGCTCAACGCCGCCGCGGGCAAAAGTCCGCCCGCCAGCTCCAGCACGCTTGCCAGATTCTTTTCGTCGCGCAATTCATAAATTGCCGGACGCCGCACCATTCCCTCCACTGTCACTTGCGGTCCAATCGGAGGAACTAAAACCGTGTCGCCGTTTTCAAGTCGTTGTATATCCGTCCTCACTCCGTGCAAGAGCAGGTCGTAAACATCCACTACTTGCACCAATTGATCGCCGCGGTAATGTTTCAAAATTCGCAGCGAACCTTGCGGAGTTGGCCCTCCTGCGGCGAACAGCGCATTCAGAGGCGTGGACAGCGAACTCACGTCGTAAGCTCCCGGGTTTCCCACATCGCCCACGTCGTAAATGCGAATCGTTCGCAAACGTCCCAACGAAACATCGGCCGAAACATCGCGAAACTGCGTGCGCAATGTCTGCTGCAATTCCGTCTGCACTGCCGCCAGACTTTTTCCGCTTACCAAAACGGGCCCCACTTCCGGCAGATTTACGCGTCCTTCCGGATCCACCGTGCGGTACAGCCTTTGCGAAACGCCTCCCCACAGATTGATCGACAAGCTATCTCCCGGCCCCACCACGTAGTCCGGGCCCACCGGCAAATCCATCGGAATCAGCTTTTTGTCGCGTGTTCCGTGAACAAAAACTTCCATTCCAAACCGTTGAGGTTTCTCCGGCAGCGGAATCGCCTGGATGTACATGTCATATAGCGACGGAATATCTTTATAAGGATTCGCCGTCCGGACCAGGTCTCCGGGTTGCGCTACCACAATTGGAATTTCAGGAGGCTCCGTCACCGGATTTGCTTCCAGCACAATCCCATTCAGGCCGTCGCTGTGAGGCGGCGCGTTCGATATTGCTCCGCCCAACGAGTTGCGATTCTCCCCCTCGGACTCAAACAGCCAAGCGCTGGATTGATTTCTGCCGCTCCCGGTGGTCTCACCCACCATTAATTCCCGCGGCGTTCCTTCCATGCCAAAGCTGTCGGAAGACTGTTTCGACCGCGGGGCATCAGCCAATGGGAAAGGAATATCCGAAGTTCCTTCGTTGTCTGCCTGCATCGTTTGCGGGTAGCCAAAGGAGCTTCGCGCTGGCGGATTCAGTGGATTGTATTGATCATCCGGAGGCAAAGACTGATTCCTGCCCGGACCGGGCGGTTGCCAATCGTCCGCGGAACGTGTGTCCACTTTTTCGCAATTCGGATCCGCCGGCGAATTGCACGATTTCGCGTTTTGCAGCTTTCGGTCTCGGCGCTTTCGCGCGTCCGCTAATTCCTCTTCCTGATTTTGTGCCTGCCATTTCGTGCGTTCCTGAACCAGAAGTTCGTGTTCTTTCGCCACTTCCGAATCAGGATTCAGCTTAGGCAACAAGTACCCATATCTTTGCACTAGCGCGGTTGCCACCGACCGGAACTGCGCGTCTTCTTCCAACCGTTCAAAAATCGCGTCGTTCGTCAGATCTGATTCACTCACAATCTGCCCGTGTTCGGTGGCGTCCTGGGCCACCCAGAATTTCAGCGCCACCATCAGCCCGGCATCTTTGAACAGAATCGCTTTGATTTCCCCGGCAGATGCTGCGACCAGTTTCAGGTTGTCCCGCCCAAGCTCCGAGCTGGGCATCGGATTAGTCCGCTGGTTTTGCGCCGCTGCTGCAAAACAGAAACTCAGCAGCGACGCCAACAACGCCACAACTCCCCCACTGGCCGCGAATGCGCCATAGGTTGTCCGCAAGATAGGGCCGCGATTCATTCGCCCCCTCGCACCGACACTCTTCGCTCCACTTCACCGCTCAATTTCTCTTGCAACATCTGCGCGTCGGCTTCGACCATGATCTTCACCAGGCCGCCGAATTTCACACGCGGCGCCCAGCCAAATTTGTGTCGCGCCTTCGACGCATCTCCCACCAACCGGTCGATTTCGGTAGCCCGGTAATAATCCGGGTCGATTTCCACGTACTCCTGCCAATCCAATCCCGCTTGTTCAAAAGCCAGCTCCAGAAATTCCCGCACCGTGTGAGTTTCCCCGGTAGCCAGAACGTAATCGTCGGACGTGGGCTGTTGCAGCATCTGCCACATTCCTTCCACATATTCCGGCGCATACCCCCAGTCGCGCTCCGCCTCCAAATTCCCCAAATACAATTTTTCCTGCATGCCGCCGGCAATACGCGCCACCGCCCGCGTAATTTTTCGCGTGACGAAATTTTCACCGCGCCGCGGCGATTCATGGTTGAACAGAATTCCGTTCACCGCGTAGAGCCCGTACCCTTCGCGCGCGTTCACCGTCATCCAGTAGCTGTAGAGCTTTGCGCACCCATACGGGCTGCGCGGACGAAATGGCGTGTTCTCGTTTTGCGAACTTCCGCTCGTCTGCCCAAACATTTCGCTGCTGGCTGCGTTATAAAATCGCGCCGGAATCCCCGTCTGATGAATCGCGTCCAGCAGCCGCGTGGTTCCCAGCGCCGTTATGTCGCCGGTATATTCCGGAATGTCGAAGCTCACGCGCACGTGGCTTTGCGCTCCCAAGTGGTAAATTTCGTCCGGCGCCAGCCGGTACAGCAGTTTCGACAAGCTCGTCGCATCCGAAAGGTCCGCAAAGTGGAGATAGAACTGCGCATCTTGCTCATGCCAATCCGTTAGCAGGTGATCTACGCGGCTGGTGTTAAAGCTGCTGGACCGCCGCTTGATCCCATGAACTTCGTATCCTTTAGAAAGCAGCAACTCCGCCAGATAAGAGCCGTCCTGCCCCGTCACCCCGGTTATCAACGCTCGCTTAATCCGGCTTTTGTTTCCCTGAGTCATAGTGTTCGTCTTTGAAACATGCGTCGTCATGTCCAAAATCCTCAAACTATAATTCCTGATTTGAACGCGCTCCTCCGCGTCTGACGTTCCCTAACAGCCCACTTGCGATTCCAACTTCCCAGAACGGAACAGGTTCGTGCGTTCTAAGCCTCTGTTTGCAAGCGCTTGGCCATTGCCTTTTCCGTCGTTAAGTTATTCGCGCCGCTTTCTTCCTGCTTCGTTGTCATCCTTTCTTCCCTGCGTTATTCTCGTTTTCAATGGTTGACATCCATACGCACATCTTTTTTGGCCTTGATGACGGCGCCGAATCGCTCGATATGTCCGTAGCCATGGCTGAGATGGCAATTAAAGACGGGATTACTCACATCGTCGGCACACCGCACGCGCATCCCAATCACGACTTCATTCCCGAATTGGTAAAGGAACGCCGTGATGAAATGCAATCTCGCTTCGAAGGCCGCCTCACCTTCGCCACCGGTTGCGATTTCCACCTCAGTTTCGAAAATTTGCAGAACATACGCCTCTACCCCGAGCGTTACACCGTAAACCAGAAGAACTACCTGCTTGTGGAGTTCGCAGACTTCTCCATCCCGCCTTCCATGGACCAGGCTCTTCACGACCTCCAGCTCGCGGGGCTCCACCCGATCATCACTCACCCCGAAAGGAACCCGCTGATTCGCGTGAAGGCCGATCGTTTATTCCGCTGGATAAGGCAGGGTTGTTACGTGCAGGTAACCGCGCAGTCTCTGCTGGGGAAATTCGGCAGGTCAGCGAAGGAGTCGGCGGAGGAATGGCTTGATGCCGGTGCCGTCCACTTTCTGGCAAGTGACGCGCACAACGTTACATCGCGCCCCCCAATCCTAAGCACCGCCTTTACCTATTTGCGTAAAGCCCATGGTGAAGAAGTCGCCCGGGCGCTTCTGGTGGACAATCCGCTGGCAGCTTTCGAGGGCCGCCCCCTCCCGTTTGTGCCGCAACTCGCTGAAGACGCCGGCCTCAGCCCCGGAGCCACTCCTGTCCGCAAGAAAAAGCGCTTCTGGATCTTCTGACCCGCCGCTAATTCCCAAGTTTCCGCCCTAAGCCATGCACAAAACCGGGTCGGTGCCGCACCCTTCGTTTTGTGAAGGGCGCGGGGATTTTCGGGTTTTGACCCTTTTATCTACTTCAAACTGCATTCCCAAAATGGGAATCGTCGCCTCGTGGACGAGCCCGTCCACAGCACACAGATCCTTGCAATTCCCAAAATCCGTGTTACTTTTTTTTCAGGATTGCTTTACAAAAATTTGGAGCGCTTCACCGAGAGTCACGCAACACCGCGCGCCCTCCCTGCAGCCCACGACATAAAAAACTGGAGATGAACATGAAAAGATTTCGAGCTGGACGCCCCGCGCCCCCATGGGCCGGCGGCCAAACCGGTCCCATGACCGTTGACGTCGAAGCGCTTTGGGCCAATCGCGATCAAAACCACCGCTACATGCCCGCATTTCTCACCCCGCCCGCCACCCAACCGACGCCACCGCCCCTAGCCGCCGAGGCGGCCGCGCCAATCACTGACAGCACTCCCGCCCCGGCTACTACGAAGGCCGCCGTGCAGCCCAAATGTACCGCTGAAGTTCCCGAAGAAAGTGCCCCCAAGAAAACCGGAAACCTCCTGGACGAATTGCCCGCATTCAAAGCCGCCATAGAATCCTTCGAAAAACGAGGCGATCCGATCCTAATTACAGTCGATACCGAGCCAACCGTCGCCGAATCTCAGGCCAAGCGACGCCGCGCCAAACCAAAGCCCGCAAAACGGAAACGCAATCTGCTTGCTGCCCGGAAAAGCAGCCGCCCGTCAGTTCCGCGAAAACAATCTCAGCCGAAAACTCAAGCGGAAATCGACGTGATGCGTCATCGTCGGCTCTGCACCATCTGCCATCACCCCGAGCGTGATGCGATTGAAGAAGCTTTCCTTCAATGGCGAAATGTCAGGCTGATCGCTGGAGAATTCCACGCAAGCGGTGGCCCCACCGCCATCTACCGTCACGCGCGCGCCTTGAATCTCTTCAAGAAGCGGAATCTCAACCTTCGCTCTGCTCTTGAACTCATGATCGAACACTCCGAAAGGAGTTCGCCCAGCGCCGAGGCCATCATCAAAGCCATTCGCGCCCACACACGGATGAATGATCTCGGCGAGTGGATTGACACTCCTACCACTCACATTGTCAAAGTCATTCCGATGGCGCGCGATGGTCGTGATCTCGAAAATCCGGCTGCGGCCCTCACATTGGATGTCAGAAAAGACCGGTCCAACATCATTTATCCGGCTTCTGGGCAGATAGAATCCGTAGCGAAACAACAACTTCTACCCGGTTCTGCTCAAAATATAGAAAACGACGTAACTTCCTGAAAACAAAGGAGAGGAAAAATTCTACCCGGGGCCACAACCACCTACCTTCACTTGGGTCGGAGCACTTGCCTCGTGGTGATATACTCGACGGTTTACGACTATGCAAAATTCTAATCCAACGGTCGCCCAATGAAGATTGAAGCCTTCAACGACCGCCTCCACGACTCCATACTCGTCGTTGACGGCGCCATGGGCTCGCTGCTTTATGAATCCATCGGCCCACAGCGCTGCGTGGACGAGTTGAACACCCTCGTGCCCGACGCCGTCTTCAACGTCCACCAGCGTTACCTCGACGCTGGCGCCCAAATCATCGAAACCAATACCTTTGGCGCCAATCGGCACAAGCTCGGTCTCTTCGGCATGGCTGAACGTGTCGCGGAACTGAATCATCGCGGAGTAAAAATCGCTCGCGAAGCCCGCGAAGCCGCCAAGCACGAAGTTTTGATCGCTGGCTCCATTGGCCCGCTCGGAATCGTCCAGCACGTTCGCGAGCTTCCCGACGAAGAAATCTTCGCCATCTTTAAAGAGCAAGCCGGCGCCCTGGAAGAGCGTGGCGTGGATCTCTTTATGCTGGAAACTTTTAGCGACGTGGAAGAATTGCTCGCCGCTATTGGCGCGATTCGCTCCTTCTCCCGCCTACCCATCGTCGCGCAGATGACCTACTCCGACGAAGGGACCACCTTCGGCGGCCATCGTCCGCAAGATTCCTGGGCAAAACTAAAAGAAAAAAACATCCAGGCCATCGGCGCGAACTGCACTATCGGCCCGCAGCTTTTGCTTCCAGTGTTGCGCGAACTCGCTTCCTGCGCAGCGTTGCCGCTGTGCGTGATGCCCAACGCAGGTTTCCCCAAGCGCGTCGGCGACCGCATCGTTTATCCGCGTTCCTCGCCGGAATATTTCGCTCTCTTCGCCCGGGAGGCCGCCGAGTTGGGCGCGCGCCTGATTGGCGGCTGCTGCGGAACAACTCCAGAACACATTCACGCCATCGCCGAAGCGGTGAAGAAGATTCACCTGGATAAAGCGAGCGGCGTGAAACTGGCGAAGGCCCGTTCCATCGAAGTCTTCGAGCCGGCAGAAAGATTTCGCCGCGTAGCAACCCGCGAGCCTGATAGCACGCTCTGGAAAAAAATACAGGCCGAAAAGTTTGTGGTTTCCGTCGAAATAGACCCGCCCAAGGGCGTCACCGTCGAGCGCATCGTGGAACAAACCGGCCGCGTGATGGCCTCCGGTCAGGTGGATTCAATCGACATCAACAGCGGAACGCTCGCCCGCGTTGGTATGGACGCCATGGTCCTCGCCGGCGCGCTGGAAGCCCACGGCTTCGAAACTATCCCGCACCTCACTACACGCGACTCCAACATCATTGGCCTGCAGGCAATGTTACTCGGGGCCTGGGCAGTCGGCGGCGTGCGCAACGTCCTCGTCATCACGGGAGATCCGCCATCGCTCGGCGACCATCCCGAAACCAGCGGCGTCTATGAGGTGGACTCCATCGGCCTGGTAAAAGTTCTCGCGCGCCTGAATCAAGGAACCGACTGGGCCGGGAAAAGTTTGGGTGGCGCCACAAATTACACCGTAGGCGTGGCAGTGAATCCCGTCGCGGAAGATATCGACGAAGAATTGCGCCGTTTTCAGCAAAAAATCGAAGCCGGCGCCCACTTCGCCATGACGCAGCCGATCTTCGATCCCGAGCACTGGAACACTTTCCTAAAGCGCCTCGGTGGCAAATCGCCTGTGCCGATAATCGTTGGACTCTGGCCGCTCACCAGCTACAAGCAAGCTCTGCGCTTGAATAATGAAGTCCCCGGTATCGTGATCCCCGAGCCCACATTGCGCGAAATGGAAAAAGCCGGAGACGCCGCCCGCGACCGCGGCTTTGTCCTCGCTCGCAGAATGCTCGACTGGGCTCGCACCGCAAGAACCGAAGGCATCGCCGGCGCATATCTGATCCCCCCGTTCAAGCGCTATGAAGAAATCCTGGAAATCTTTTGATGCTCAATAAATTTTCGGAGCCAGCCACCATGCGAAGCAACCTCCTAACATTTTTCGCTGTCGCAATTCTTATCCCCTTATTCAACGCGAGCGCCTCGGCGCAAAGTCAGACGGCGCCGATTCAGATCACCGCCGATCTGTCAGACGCCCCGCGCAAACTTTTTCACGCTGAGATTGATTTTCCGGTGACTGCAGGCCCGCTCACACTTGTTAGTCCCAAATGGATTCCCGGCGACCATCGGCCTACCGGGCCCGTGGACGGCATTACGGGCGTGGTATTCACCGCGAATGGTCAAACGCTGCCGTGGCGTCGCGACGATGTGGATCTCTACGAGTTTCACCTGACGATTCCAACCGGCGTGACTACGCTGCATGCACATCTCGATGCCATCATTCTCACGAATGTTTCGCCGAAGCTGGCCTACTTGGAATGGGACAAGCTGATGCTCTACCCGGCTTCGGAGCCGGTGCGCGACATTCCCATACAGCCTTCGGTAATTGTTCCAGGGGGTTGGGGAATCGGCACGGCGCTTACTCCCATCAGCGGCGGCGCATACCCTGTCCCCACCGCCGGCAGCACCACGCACTTTGCCGTCACCAACGTCGAGCAACTAGAAGATTCCCCAGTCCTAACTGGCCAATACTTCCATGAATTTGCCCTGGCTCCGGAAATTTCTCCTAAGCACTACATTGACGTGGCATCCGACATCGCCGAGGATTCCGACCTGCGTCCCGAGGCGCTGGCGGAAATTGCGAATCTCGTGCGCGAAACCGATGCGTTGTATCGTTCGCACCATTACAACCAATATCATTTCCTGCTGAGTCTATCCGACACCGCCGGCGGCCTGGGCCTCGAGCACGGCCAGTCCTCGGAGAACGGCATCGGCGAGAAGTCCTTCTCGGATGCCGATCACCAGTTGGGCGACGCAGATCTGCTCGCGCACGAATTTACGCACTCATGGAATGGCAAGTATCGCCGCCCGGTTGGACTGTACCAAACTGATTTCGCCACGGCACAGCAAGGCGCGCTGCTCTGGGTTTATGAAGGCATGACGCAATACCTGGGCAACGTGCTTGCCGCGCGCTCCGGACTCAGATCTCAGGCGGAGTACCGCGACGTTCTTGCCATCTCTGCGGCGAATCTTGATTACACGCCTGGTCGTGAATGGCGCTCAACTGAAGACACGGCGGTTGCAGCCAGCATTCTCCGCGGTGGCAATCCGGGGTGGGCCAATTGGAAGCGCGGGCAGGATTATTACGATGAGGGAGAACTCCTCTGGCTCGATGCCGACACTTTGATTCGCAAGATGACCAACAACCAGAAATCGCTCGATGACTTCCAAAAGATTTTTCTAGGCAAGGGTGGAAACACCGGGCCGCTTATCGTTACTTATACTTTTGATGAACTCGTTCGCGATCTCAATGAGGTCGTGCCGTACGACTGGGCAACTTTTCTCCATGATCGCGTGGATACAATTAATCCTCGTGCCGATCTTGCCGGCATCGAGCGGGGCGGCTACAGATTAGTGTACGCGGATAAACCGAATGCTTCCGAGCTGGTTATATCTGCGAATGCCCCGCCAGACGCTCCTGTTCTGAACGCTTGGTACTCTATTGGGCTGCGGGTTGGAGCGGACAATACGATTAAAGATGTTCGCTGGAATGGTCCGGCTGATAAGGCAAAAATCGTTCCGGGTTCGAAAATTATCGCGGTCAACGGTCAGGTCTTTTCCCCCGATGCTCTGCGAACCGCGATTCGCGACGCGAAGGGCAAGTCCGATCCCATCCGCCTGATCGTTCAGTTGGATAATTTTGTTTCGACCGTCGACATTAATTACCACGATGGCGAACGCTATCCCGTCCTCCAACGCGTCGAAGGAACCCCCGCCTATCTGGATGACATCACCAAGCGCCTGGCATCGCCTCCCACACAACCCAAAGCTCCTGCCGACAACCACCCAACTGCGAAGTAGCGCCGCGGCTATGCAGGCGGGAAAGAAATGCCCGCTTAGAAGGCGGACTTACAACGTCAGAAGTTCGCGAGAAACTATCGATCCGATTCAAGTTGTGAGCTTGCGGGTTGGAGTGTGACGGCGACCACACGGACTTCGCTGGAGAAGGGCGCGGGAGTGGCGCGCGAATAGGAGACATAGATGGTCCGGCCGCCGTTAGCCTCGTATTCGGTGTGGGCGAGCGCGTCGTAAACATTGCCGTTGCCTGGCGCGGGCTGCATGGCGACGAAAGCTAATGTCTCACGGGACCACGGGCCTTCGGGCTTCGCGGACGTACGCATCACCACATTTTGCGAGAAGGGCGGGCTATAAACCGCGACGTAGCATTGCAGGAATGCATTCCAGGAAATGCTGAGGATGTTGGCGTCGTTGAAGACGGCGACGGCGTCGCCAATTTGCGTGGACCAATTGCCGCTGCCCGCGTAAAAGCTCCAGGCGCTGCGAACTTGCACGTTGGCAGGCGCGACTCTGCCCAACTCGCAGCCGGAGTTGTAATTGCAGCCATACGCATACAGCATTCCGTTGCTGATGAAGGCGGCGGAGCCGAAGCCCCGCTCGTTCTCGGTGAAGAGCAAGTCCGGGTGGTTGGGCACGATTGGCGGGTTCAAGGTCGGGCGCTGCGGCTGCTGTTGGATGTTTTGCCAAGTGGCCACGGAACTGCCAATGCCTTGAAAATTAAAATTTCCTGGCTGGGCGCTCACCACCATATAAAAGATTAAAGCGGTGTTGTCGGCAGGATTGACGACGATTGCGGACGGCCAAAGCGCCCAGCGATCTCCGCATGGTGGCGTTTGGCAGTTAGTGCCGTTGTGAGCCTGGTTGAACGCTTGCTCAGCGGGAGTCTCGGGCAAAATCATGGTGGGCGCACCGGTGGAATCCAGGCGCTCCTGAAAACCGGTGATGCCATGTTGCGCGTTGAGGTCAGTACTATACGACCAAGTGTCGCTGAGCAAAGTGCGATCTTCGTAATTTGGCTTGGCAAGAAAAGTGTCACCGTACAGCCAAACGGAGCAGCCCTGAAATAGGGCGCTGTAGCCGCCGTCTCGTCCAAGAATGTCTGGATTGGTCGGGATCGGTCCGAGATCCGTGGCTTGGACGACGGACAGGGAAGGCGGAGGTCCGGAAGACGGCGAAGAAGAAAAGAGCCCGCACCCTTGCATGGAAGCAACGACAACTAATGATGCGAGGAAAATGCCGGAGCTGGATGGCCTCATAAGCCGCTCCTTACTTCTCGACGTTACCCGGCCCCATGGTTCGCTATTGAAGAGAGACCTATTCTAAGCGAATCGTGGCCTGCGGCGTACATTGAATAAAAAGCAATGCGTGTTTAACGCCGTGGGGCGGGTTGGGCGCTGGCGTGGGTCGGCGACGGGGAAGAACTCTGGGGCGACGATGACCCGGAGAGTTTTGATGTGGAAGGTTTTGGCGACGCGGATGACTTTCCGGTGCCAGGGTTAATCGGGGAAGGCTGCGGCAGTGCGCTCGGAGCGGTGGAGGTGATGGGCTGCGCGGGCTTCGCGGGCTTGGGAGGCGGCGCGGCTCCGCGGGTCTCGGTCAAGCCTTGCTCAGCAGCGTCGGCGGGAGGGGCGGTGTCCGCCACATCTACTTGAACTTGTTTACCGGCGGCGAGTTTTTCCAACGGAACGACGTTTGGAAATTCTTCTACCGGCGATCCTTGCACCGCTTGTTGCATGAATTCCAGCCAAATTGGGAGCGCCGCGCGTGCACCGGTTTCTTTTTTGCCCAGCGAGATGCGCTTGTCGTCGTTGCCAACCCAGACGCCGGCGGTGAGTTGCGGAGTGAAGCCAATGTACCAGGCATCCGTGAAGTCGTTTGTCGTGCCGGTTTTTCCGGCGGAGGGGCGGCCCAATTCTTTAGCGCGGACGCCGGTGCCGAACTGCACGACTTCTTCGAGCATCGCGACCATGGTGCGGGCCACTTCGGGTGGGACCACATCGGTGACATTGGGGCGCGGCTCTTCCAGGACGGCGCCGTCATAAGAAGTGACGCGGCGAATGTAATGCGGCTCAATGTGGATTCCATCATCGGGAAAAACGGTGAAAGCGGAGGTGTGTTCCATCAACGTGAGATCGGAAGCGCCGAGCGCGAGCGGAAGATAGGGCGGTAGCGGACTGGTGATCCCGAATTTGCGCGCCAGCGCGATTACGCTTTGGACGCCGACGTGGTCCAGAAGCCGAACGGCGGGAACGTTGCGTGAATCGGCGAGCGCGCGGCGATAGGTGATGCGGCCCTCGAATTTGTTGTCGTAGTTGTGCGGTGAATAATTTTGGCCGCCGCTGCGGAAGGTGACGGGTTCGTCAACGACGGTATCGAAAGGCGTGATGCCTTGCTCGAGCGCGTCGGCGTACACGTACACTTTGAACGAACTGCCCGTCTGTCGCAGAGCCTGCGTGGCTCGATTGAATTTGGATTCGTCGAAACTGTAGCCGCCGACCATGGCTTTGATTTCGCCGGTGGGATTGTCGATGGCAAGCAAGGCGCCCTGGGCCGCCGGTTGCTGTTCGAGTTGAACGCGCACGGTGGTTCCGGAGACTTCTTTAATGGAAACGCAGACAAGATCGCCAGCCTTCAGCAATTGCGCTGGTGATTTGCGGCCGGTCCAGGAAAAATCGGTGGGCGTGAGCATAGCGTGGTATTGGCCGAGCTTTATGGATGCGAAAGTGGGTTGGACGTTAGTGACTAACCCGGTAACATAATCGCCTTTTTGAACAGAGCCGCGCCAATCTTCGTTCTGATATTTTTCGAGCGAGCCAAGCTTATTCTGCAAAATATTCGGCAGGTTGCCGCGCCAACCGTGGCGTCGATCGTAGGAATGCAGACCATCGCGAATGGCTTGATCGGCCGCTTTCTGCATGGCGGCGTTTAGAGAAGTGTAAACGCGCAGGCCTTGCTCGTGGACCGCGGCGGTGCCATAAGTGTGCTCGAGATATTCGCGGACGTCTTCGACGAAGTAAGGGGCGAGATCGTTGTGCCCGGTGAAAATGTGCAGGCCCAGAGGCTCTTTCGACGCGGCGGCAGCTTGCGCGGCGGTGATTTTGCGATCATGGGCCATCAACGAAAGAACAAGATTCCGTCGCGCGAGGGCGCGCTCGGGATGGTTCACCGGAGAATAGATTGGGCCGCGGATGATAGCTGCGAGCGTGGCAGCTTCGGGGAGTGTCAGTTGTCCAACCGGGCGATCGAAATAATATTCGGAGGCGGCTTCGAATCCATAATTTCCGGCGCCAAGATAAATCTGATTGCAGTACATGGTGAAAATCTGATCTTTGGTGTAGTGGCGCTCGATCTGAATGGCCAGAATCGTTTCCTGAATTTTTCGGCGAAAGCTGCGATCAGAGCGATTAAGAAAAAGGCCGCCGCCGAGTTGCATGGTCAGCGTGCTGGCGCCTTCCGCCATGCGATGGCTGGAAACGTCACGGTAGGCGGCTTCGAGCACGCGCGGAATGTCGACACCCCAGTGTTCGTCAAAATGCTGGTCTTCAGTGGTGAGGATGGCGTCTTTCAGAAGCTTGGGAATTTGCGAATAAGTGAGCAGTATGCGGCGCTGCAGGGCGAAGGTGCCGATGGATTGGCCGTCGTCGGCGTAAAGTTCGGTGACGACGTTGGGACGGTAGTCTTCCAGGGCGTGAATTTCAGGCAAGTCGCTGGTGTAAACGAAGAGCAATCCCGCCGCGGCTCCCAAAGCGATGGAACACAGCAAAAGGAAAGTAAAGGCGAGGCGGCCGAAGAGCGTGTCGCCGGTGATCCTCATTGTTGCGCGATAGAACCTTTCCATGTTTCTCCATTCTAGCGCATCCGCGCGGAAGCTGCGGCGGGCCGAGTTGGCGGAATGTTCTCAATTTGATGCGGGCGGGCGACGTTTGTGAATATTTGAAAATGTGTGTTATTCGGTGAATTGGGCGCCGGAATCTTAGGGTAGTATGGCGGCGTGGACGCGAACCCAGTTCTTTTTCGCGATTTAACTTATATATTCCTGGCTGCCGTGGCGGGGGGCTTGCTTGCGTGGCGGCTGAAGCTGCCCTTGATCCTCGGTTTTGTGGTGGGCGGGATTGTCATCAGCCCTTTCACGCCCGGGCCGCATCTTTCCGACCTGCATACCTTTGAAGTGTTCGCGGAAGTTGGCGTGGTTCTGCTGATGTTTTCGATTGGCGTGGAATTTTCAATTCCGGACCTGATGCGGGTAAAATGGATTGCATTGGGAGGCGGGACGCTCGGCATTTTACTTTCCATCGGCTTGGCTTTAGGAACGGCGAAGCTGATGGGATGGAACATGCTGCAAGGTTTTGTGGTGGGCGCCACGATATCGGTGGCCAGCACCATGGTGCTCGCGCGAATGCTCGCGGACAACCACGCCATGGGAAAAACGTACGGGCGGGTGATGATTGGAATCACCCTGGTGGAAGACATCGCGGTGGTTTTCATGACCGTGATCATTCCCATTTTCAGCGGGCCCGGCCAAGGGCGTTGGGCGCGGGCTGCCTGGACGCTGGGGAAAGCGGTCCTGCTGCTGATTCCGCTAATATTTTTAGCTATGACGGTGGTGCCCAGAATACTTCGGGCCGCGGCGCGAACGAAGGATCAAGAACTTTTCCTGCTGTTTGCGATTGCGATTTGCCTGGTTTCCGCTGGAATCGCGCAGGCTCTGGGCTTCTCAGTTGCGCTGGGAGCATTCCTGGCGGGGCTTTCCATCAGCGGCGCGAAGGATCTACATGAAGCGCATACCGTCTTAATTCCAATGCGGGACGCGTTCGTGGCGCTATTTTTCGTGTCGCTGGGAACCCTGGTGGTGCCGCAGGTGGTCGTTCACCATTTGCTCCTCTTGGGGGAGATGCTTTTTCTGATCGTGTTCGGGAAATTTATTATTTGGACGGGAGTGATGCGGCTGTTTCGTTACTCGATTTGGACATCCATAGCAGTGGCGGCGGGGCTGACGCAGATTGGCGAGTTGTCGTTTATTTTGGTGGAAGTGGCCAGGAAGTCAGGACTGGTGGGCGACGAAGTGTTTACGGCAACTCTGGCCGCATCCCTGATTTCGATATTCTTGAACGTGTTTATTGTTCGCGCGGTTATGAAATGGGTGAACCCGAAGTTACCGGCGGAAAAGTTAGCTGCTGCATAGGTCTTGAGTGAGCCCGATCGCGCCCGCGTTACGATTCCTCGCGGACTCCTAAAGCAATTCTTCCGCTTCGCCTATGGTGTCGTAGGATTTGATAAGTTGAGAGACCTTGGTCATTTCGATCAAGGCTTTTACTTGCGTGTTCATCCCAACAACAGCCATCCGCTGAGGTTTTTTCTGGGCGGCCACGTACGCGCCGACTAAAGCTCCCAGCCCAGCCGAATCTATAAACGGGACGCCGCTGAAATCGAGAATAACGACTGGGGAATTTTCCGCGCGCACGGCGGATTGAAATCCGAAGATGGTCTGGATACTCAGGGAACCTTTCAGCCGGACGATTTTCTGCCCTTCGCGGTTGCCGGGCGATACCACAATTTGGAGATTTTCATTTGGCATGGCGTGCCATCTTAGCGAAACATTGGGTGGGGATTGTTAACGTTGTGTTACAAAGCGCGTTGCGCACGCAGATAGCTCTTCAGAATACTTAGATAAGCCTTAACTTCCATCTTTACCGGCATTTCTGACAATTCCCGGGAAAGCTGGGAAGCTCTCGGTACATTGTTACGGAGTTACGGATCAAAACGCGCACGCAAAGCCGGTGGGACGACCGGGCACAGGTCGTCTTGCCGGCCGAACACGCGATAGCGGACGCGCGCGACCAAATCATACACAATGTCGCGAAGAGTGCGAGGAATCAGAGCCAAAATATTGGCCAAGAGTCGCCAACCGCCGCCCAGCCGCTGCATGACGTAGAGCGAAGCGTTCGAGCGCGTGAGCAACGTGCCGTCGCAGGTGAGGACAACGAAGGAGTCCGGCAGGCTGGCGCGCTGTTTCGGCGTGACGAGAGACTTTATCGTTTCACCTTGAAGCGGCGCGAATCGGAAGGCGCTTCCGGTGTGGTCCTGTTTCAGAACGAATTTCACGGTGCGATGACACAAGCCGCAGTGGCCGTCGTAGAAAACATATTCGGTGCGTGGCGTGGCGGGGAGCACAGAAAAGCATAGCACGCCGCCACGGAACGTATATCTTATCGATGTGGCAAAGAAATAATTTTGCGTTGGGCGGGGAAGGGTGTAATTTTCGCGCGGGGGAAGACTGGCTATGTGTTTTTCTGCGGTGGCGAATTTTGTGGGGAGCGGAGCTTTGGCCGCTATTGGTGTGGTCACATTGACGAAGGTGAAGCACCGGCGCGAATTGCTTTTTGCGTCGCTGCCGGTACTGTTTGCGATTCATCAATTCATCGAGGGGTTCGTCTGGCTGGGACTGGACGGGATAGTTCCGCCTGCCGTGACGCACGATATGGGTGCGGCGTTCATGTTATATGCTCAGGGACTGCTTCCTTTTCTGCTGCCGCTGAGCGTGTTGCTGTTTGAGCCGGACGGTGCGGGGCGCAGGCGCATGTTGCCATTTCTGGTGATCGGCACGGGTACGACGCTTTATATATTGTGGGCGCTGACGGCGTTTCCCACCCAGGTGTATGAGAAGGCAAACAGCATCGTGTATATGAACCAGGCCACGAACAACACGGCGGTTGCGGTGCTTTACATAATCGCGACGTGCGGCTCGCTGTTTTTCTCGAAGGTCAGGGCTATGGTGCTCTTTGGCATAGCCAATCTCGCAATTCTACTGGTTGTGATGGCGTTCAAGCGCTACGCGTTCACGTCGTTGTGGTGCGCGTACGCGGCGATTGCAAGCGTGATCATCCTGGCTTATTTCTGGAAAAGCAGCAAACTGCGTCCCCTTATTTATGCGAAGCCGCTATGGGCGCGAGCTTAGGGATTAACAGACGACAAATATAGGAAGCTAGCGAGATTGCGAAAGTTATCCTGGCTATGACTTTGGGGGGGGGAGAATGAGCTCAAATGATGATTGAATTTCGCGCTCAGTTCCCCGGCGTGATTGATAGTTATCTGCGATCTTTCTTGGCCTTTCCGGCATTTTTGGTGAGATGCCACGCGTCGCACCACGAACACGGATATGCCCGCAGATCTTTTGGTGCGTTGGCAGACGCGATCTGATGGGCGGCGGTGGCCAGGGCTTCCCGCTCCGTTGCGTACATGCGCTTTCCGCTCACGGGACATTTCGATTCATTGTCGAACACGATTTTCTCCAACCGCTTCTTTTGCGCGATCCGGTGATTCAACTTTACAACTTTCCTTTCCGCGCTACGAACGACATTTCTGCTCTCACAAACCATCAACGGATACGCTCGGAACCTGAGCTACGTTGCAGCACTTTCTGCATGACTTCCAAATCAGCTTTTGTGATTTAATTGTCGGCATGGAACAGGTTGGAGTTAGTCCGCGGCCAGTGGTTGGCGCGATCATTGTGGTGAGCGGGCTCGCGGTGTCGTTCCTGCTTTGGCTTGTGTACGTGCATCGCGCCTCGGCTGATTTCGCAGGGCGGTGGATGTTTTTACCGGCGCTCAACGCGCTTCTCAACGGATTGTGCGCGATTGCGCTGTGTGTGGGATTATATTTCATCAAGCATCACAGTATCGCAGCACATCGAAGGAGCATGCTGCTGGCCTTTGCGTTCTCTTCGGTTTTCCTGGTCAGCTATATTGTGAATCATGCGCTGCACGGCGACACGATTTTTCCGGGTCACGGCCCGGTGCGCACGCTGTACCTTTCGATCCTGGCCAGCCACATAATCCTTTCTATCGTCGCGCTGCCGATGGTACTGACGACGTTCTTTTTCTCGCTGACGGGCCGCTTCGCTATGCACCGCCGAATTGCACGCGTGACTTTTCCCATTTGGCTATATGTTTCAATCACCGGCGTGGTGGTTTTCGTTTTCCTCAGGGCCTACGCGTACTAAAAACTGTTTGATCCTTCGGACCGCTTTCCCCACCGCGGATTCTCGGAAACTCCTGTGTAGTTGAGCCGTGATGCTGCTGGACAGGATTTACGGAAGTCACTAAGCTTGAGATTCGTTTCGCAGGATCGGTGCGCACCAGGAGGGCCGCGCAGATGAAGTGCAACAATATTTTAGAGGCGATGTGCAACACGCCGCTGATCCGGTTGAACCGGATCGGGAAAGATTCTCCCGCCGAAATTTACGTTAAGGCGGATTACCTGAATCCGGGCGGGTCAGTGAAAGATCGCATCGGGCTTTCGATGATCGATGAAGCGGAGCGCACCGGGAAACTGAAGCCGGGTGGCACGATTATCGAAGGCACATCGGGAAATACCGGCATGGGACTCGCGCTGGTGGCTTGCGTGCGCGGTTACAAAGTGGTGTTCACAATCAATGACAAGCAATCGCGCGAGAAGATTGATTTGTTGAAAGCGTTTGGCGCCGAAGTGATCGTGTGTCCCACGGCCGTGGAGCCGGAAGATCCGCGGAGCTATTATTCCGTGGCGCAAAAACTGGCGCGCGAGATTCCCAATTCCTGTTACCCGAACCAGTACGAAAACCCGATGAATCCGGAAGCGCACTATAAAACCACCGGTCCTGAAATCTGGAATGATACCGAAGGAAAAATTACGCACTTCGTTTGCGGAATGGGAACGGGCGGCACCATCAGCGGTGTGGGTAAATATCTGAAAGAGAAAAATCCGAACGTCCAAGTTATTGGCGTCGACCCGATTGGGTCGCTCTACTACGAGTTTGTGAAAACGGGCCACGTGGGCAAAGCTAAAACGTACGTGGTGGAAGGAATCGGCGAGGATTTTTTTCCCGGCACCATGAACCTGAAAATTTTAGACGATGTGGTGCAGGTGAACGACGAAGAATGCTTTGTGTGGGCGCGGCGTCTGGCAAAACAGGAAGGCATTTTCACCGGGGGTTCCGGCGGAGGATGTATCGCGGGTGCCCTGCGCGTGGCCAAGGATCTAAAGAAAGGCGACCTGCTCGTTGCGTTTCTGCCCGACTCGGGGTCGCGCTATTTGAGCAAGGTTTACAACGATGGCTGGATGCGCGAGCACGGTTACGTGGAGGCGGAGGTGACGTTGACAGCCGCTGATGTGATTCGCGGCAAGAGGCAAAACGGCAAAACGCGAGATTTGATCGTGGCGCGTCCGGACCAGACCGTGTTCCATGCGCTGCATACCATGCAGAAGCAGGACATCTCCCAGCTCCCCGTGTTCGAGGAAGAGCATTCGATTGGGACGGTTTTTGAGGACCAAATTCTGAACCTCGCACTGCAGGGAAAAGATCTGCGCAAGCTGGTGATTCGCGAAGTGATGACGAATCCGCTGCCGCAAGTTCCTTCAAACTCGCCGGTCGAGCGGGTTACGCACATTTTGAGCCACGATAGTCCGGCTGTTTTCGTCGAGATGCCGGATAAGAAGCTCGAAGTGCTGACTAAGTTTGACCTGATGGATACGATCGCGGGGCTGGTTGGACAGAAGCGCTAGAATCTTGCGCTACCGGCGAAAAGGGTCCCAGCCTCGCGGTTTCAAGGATTTCTTCTCGCCGTCCCCAGTGATTAGTATGATGTTTTTGCCGCGCGTGACTTCACCGATGGGCGTTAGCTGAGAGAATCCGGGAGCTGTGCGCAGTTGCTTGACCTTCCGTGAAGGGACGGTGAACAAGAGTTCGTAGTCTTCGCCTCCATCCAAGGCCATCTGTAGTGGATCGAGCTTCAGCCTTCCATTGTATCTCGACAAAGCTTGAGGTAGCGCCAATACGGGAACTGCCGCCGACTGGATTTCCGCGCCAACTCCGCTGGCGTGGCATAGGCGGCCGAGATCGGTGGAAAGGCCGTCTGAGAGATCGATCATTGCAGAGGCCAAGCGGTGATTTGCCAACCAGGCTCCGAGTGCAAGCCTGATTTCAGGATAAAGATGGGGTTGTAGCATCGCTCGCAGGGTGTGTCCGGAATCCGTACTTGGGGAACCTTTCGCCCGGACATTCCCGTGCAGCAAGAGGTCCAGGCCGAGCTGCGCACGGCCGAGGCGTCCGCTGACATATATAATGTCGCCAGGCCGAGCGCCCGAGCGAGTCACGCCCTTCCGCCGCGCCACTTCTCCTATCACGGTGATGCTGATTGAGACTGTGTCGCTCTCGGTGGTGTCGCCGCCGGCGAGGATCATCTTCATCGAGCGGGCGGCTCGTGCCACCCCTTTTAGAAACTGATCGAGCCAAGCGCCCGTGCGACTAGCCGGGATGCCGAGCGTCAGAAGGAAGTACCGCGGTGTCGCGCCCATTGCCACGAGGTCGCTCGTGGCTCGAACCAGCGATTTATAGCCGACCGAATCGGGTGGGTGCGTTTTCGCGAGGAAGTGAACCCCTTCAAGGAAGGCATCACAACTGAGCACCCAGTCGCTTTTGCCACCGCACGAAATAATAGCGCCGTCGTCGCCAATTCCAAGGCGTAGCCCGGCATGGTGAGCATGCTTCCCCATTGCGCCGAAGCGGAACGCCCGCGCTATCCTTCCGACCAGTTTACTTTCCCTGTCCATCCTGCACCTTCGTACAGTTGTTTCCCGCTTCTTTAATAAGGTAAGGTGTTCCAAAGTGAATGCAAGTTTAAAAACGGTTCAGTAGAAGGATTCGGCTGGCTTGCATATCTTAGGGCTCCTATGCAAAATGGAAGATTGGGGTTGACGTCTACAGGGCAGGCCACTACAATGCACGCGCCTTCGAACATATGTGTCCAATTCATTAACAGCGTTGGTAGGCCGCGAACGGGGACTCGCGATCTGAATCCAACGAAAACAACTAACTAGGAAAATTAAATCGTGAAAGGTAAGTACTACACGTTTTTTATTGCATCGAGCGCTTCCGGCGGCATGCGCCGGGTTCGCGTCCCTTTCTACATTCTTCATTTCCTTGCCATTTTAGCTGCGGTGGGCGGCATCACTGTAATTGCGGGGATGAGTTCCTACTCCCGAATGCTGTGGAAAGCGACGAATTACAATACCCTGCGCCGCAACCAGGACGCTCTAAAGCAACAATACCTTCAGCTCCAGACTCAGGTGAAAGACACCAATCAACGGCTAGACTCCCTGCAATCATTGGCCAGCGAAGTAGCCATGGCATACGGAATTACCCGTTTCCGGCAGACGCCTTTTGGCTTCGCCGAAGGGCCGCAACAGCCTGAAGAAGAATTCGAGCAGTCCGTGGACGAGTTCAGCTACCTGCAGAAGAACGCGACAGCGGTAGCAATGTCGGGCAACGGCCTGCGATTACTACCAGCGGCGCAATTGAGCAGCTTGGGAGTCATTCCTACGCTTTGGCCGGTGAAGGGTGAAATCACCGGACACTTCGGCGAACGGCTTGACCCGTTCAGTGGTGAAGGCGCGTTTCACGCGGGTATGGACATTGCTTCGCATTATGGCGATGACGTTCGCGCCACCGCCGATGGGATCATCAGTGTAGTGGACAGGCGCGCGGGATATGGCCGTCTCGTCGTGATTGACCATGGTTTCGGAGTGTCCACTTGGTACGGGCACTTGTCCGCCTTTAATACGCAGATCGGAATGCATGTAAAGCGCGGGGACGTGATTGGCTATGAAGGGGCGAGCGGACGATCGACGGGGCCGCATCTCCATTACGAAGTACGGATTTACAATACGCCAGTGAATCCTTGGCGTTACCTCAGCACAGCTTCTACCGTCGCTTCCGGCGATTAACCTCCTAAGCTAACTGCTCGGCACCCAGAAAAACCAACAAAACCCAGAGCAGATTCGGCACGGCGTGTCCCACGTTCGTCCAGACAGCGGGACGAACGAAGAAAACCTCGGGACCCGCGGTTCGGAATGACAGGTTTTTAGTAGAAGTTTAAAGACCCGGCAAGCCCTATCGACTTGCAGGGACGCTTACGCCTGTCCGAGCGGTTCTGGGAGCGCCGAGCATGTCAGGAGAAATCCGCAGCGCGAGGCGCACAAACTTATCCTGATGTGTGATCTTGGTTTGGCTGAGCGCAGACGCGAGAAAAACGGCTTGCTGACGAGTCATCTGACCACGCATCTTGGGGTCGTGCAAAGCCATGGAACCGACCATGCGAAAGGTATCGAGCAAGGTCGAAATTTTGATGGCATTGGTTATAGAGTCGCATTCGGCGTCGAGTGCCACATTCACGTCGTCGCCAGTGGGTTGGCCGGCGAGAGTTAGTCCGCGGATGCTGCGCGCCAGTTGATCGAGCTGGGGCGAATTTTTGAAACTTCCGTAGAAGCTGGCCGGGAGACGATCTGTGCGTGCGACAGCGAAAATGGCTGCCCCCGCGACACTCTTAACGCGGGCCTGCATTGCGGGATCCCGCGCTGGAACCCCGCTGGAAGATATGGTGCTGAGCAGATCTGTGGCATTTTTCCCGCCGGCGAGAGCGAGGCGCGTGGAAGAAATAAATTCCAGTGCTATCGGCGGATTACCGGGGACCTCGTATATCGATTCAGTTCCGCGGGTCGTGAGTTTTCCGGTGCGCAGCGCATAGGCTTTGATCTTCTGTTCGTCAAAGCGGCCTTCGGCGATAGCCACAACGCGATTTTCGCTGAGGGAATCGTCGGCACCCAAGCTGGCGGGCCAGAAAGCGATGGCGGCGTGGTCTAAATCGCGAGTGTAATCAAAGCCAGTATCGGTGACGAATTGCTGGTATTCGCGATCTGCTTCCGGCCCTGGCGAGGTGAGACCCAGGATGGAAGCCAGCGGTGAATTCTGCAACTTTCGCAGCGCGGATGCGTCTACATAAGCGACAACCGGAGCATCTAGCGGAAGTTGCGTAAGGATATCGGGCGGCGGCCCGGGATTATTGGTTACGCCAGGTAGCGCGGGAAGCGGGCCTCGCTGGCGGTAGTAGAAAATACCGAGCACGCATACGATGAATAAAAGTAGCACTGCGAGGACGATCCAGGCGCGTTTTGTGGAAGAAGTTGGCACGTTAAAATTATGTCCGTTTCGCTAGATTTAGTGTAATGTTTGTTCCCTTCCAGCGTAATACAATTAGAGGATGTATTGTGCGACCTTTGGGATGCGCGTAATTTACTTTCTTCTACCCGGTCCACCCCGCGAATCGTTCTCGCGAAGGAAGGTCTCTAAAATGAAGATAAATTGGAAGAAGATTCTTGCGGCCACAATTGCAGGCGCGGTGTTGAGCTTCGCTGCGTTTGCGCAAGCCCCCGCCAGCGCCGATCAAAAACCGGCGGCATCGGCCTCTGTGGCGACCCCAAGCGCCGACCAGATTCTGGACAAGTATGTGAACGCGATCGGCGGACAAGCCGCGTGGCACAAAATAACCTCGCGCATTGCGAAAGGCACCATCGACATTCCGGCCATGAATATTTCCGGCACGCTGGAATCTCACGAAAAGGCGCCGAATTCGATGCTGGTGGTTGTGAATATTGCAGGAGCGACGTTTGAGCGCGGTTGCGACGGCACCACAGCGTGGTCGGACGATCCTCAAAATGGCCTCCGGACGGAGAGTGGCGCAGAAGCGGAAGACTCGTTGCGGCAGTCCGATTTTTATCATCAAGTGAATATGCGCAAGTACTATTCGAAGTGGAACGTTACCGGCACGGAGAAAATCGGCGACCAAGACACGTATGCAGTGGAGGCAACATCCACCGCGGGTGATTTGGATAAGATGTACTTCGATACGAAGACCGGTCTGATGGCGAGAGCGATTACGACGGTGCACACTCCGCAAGGGGCTGCGGTGATTCAGACGGACCTGTCGGACTACCACGACATTGATGGGATCAAGCTGCCTTTTACCGTGCATCAAAGCAGCGCGCAATCGGATTACACCATCACATTCACCGACGTTCAGCAGAACGTGCAGCTGGCGGACAGCCAGTTCGCAAAGCCGGCCCCTGAGCCAGCCACTGCGCCGGCGGCAAAGCCTCCTGCTCAATAAGGCAACGGGGATCGTTTTGGGCGTACTGTAACTTCAGCAATGGCATTGGATTTGCCGCACTTAGGAACCTGCTTGCAATCCGATTGCCGGTATGATATTTTTGTTCGGTTTGAGCGACGCTGGCGTAGCTCAGTTGGTAGAGCATCTGATTTGTAATCAGAGGGTCGGGGGTTCAACTCCCTCCGCCAGCTGACTTTGACGGCACGGCGAATTTTTTTGCAAGGTTGCGGACGAAATTCCTCGCGACAAAAGCGCTAGGGCTGGTGTCTTCGGACACGAGCCTTTTCTGCATTGCGGAGTGCCCCATATAGTTGTCCGGTGAGGTTGCAGTCCGGTAAAGTTCTGAAGGAAGCGCGGGAGAGAAAAGTTGTGTCCCGAGTACTTCACGGGAGCGCGCTGTGGGCGGCTTAGACGCTTTGCGGGACGAACGAGCCAGCGTCCCGGATGGTTCTGCGGGACGGGTGGGTGAGTGGCTAAAACCAGCAGACTGTAAATCTGCCGCTCCTTGCGGGCTACGGAGGTTCGAATCCTCCCCCGTCCACCAGTTTTTACTGGCTCGGCAGAATAAAGATTTCCAAGACTTGAATGGGCGGTATGCAATACACGGGAAAACCGGAAAGTGCCTGGGTAGCTCAGCTGGTAGAGCGCGTCCTTGGTAAGGACGAGGTCACCGGTTCAATCCCGGTCCCAGGCTCCAGAAATCCAGTGCTTTTAGCGAGCGCTGGTTGCTGTGAATGAGCGGGGGTAACTCAGTGGTAGAGTCTCTGCCTTCCAAGCAGATGGTCGCGGGTTCAAGTCCCGTCCCCCGCTCCATTTTGTAGCAGGGATTGGGAATTATAAGTCGGGCATAACGAAGTGAAGTGATTCAGACGCGGCGTCTCTCAATAAGAGAATGGTCGCGAAGTCCTTATAAAGAGCGAGGCACGATGGCGAAGGAGAAATTCGAACGCAATAAGCCGCACGTGAATATCGGGACGATCGGACACATCGATCATGGCAAGACCACGTTGACGGCGGCGATTACGAAAGTGTTGTCGAAGAACAATCCAAAGGTATCGTTTCGCGCGTTCGA
>JBEKHG010000016.1:0-74158 GCA_050012395.1 Candidatus Acidiferrales bacterium | reverse complement strand
GCTAAAGCCGGCATCCCGCATTCGCAATCGTTTGGCGGAACTAAGAAGGCGAAGAAGAAAGAAGATGCCGCCCCGAAGGGCGGCGCTACGAAAGCGCAGCTACCGACTTAATCCGTGGGAAGTTCGGGCAAAGCGATGTCTTCGCCAGCGACCAGCAGGAACTCATTTTTGGCGCCGGTGATGCGATTGTGGCGGTAAGGCTTGTATTCCGCGCTATTGTAAAACTCTTCGGCGACCGCTTTGGACGGCCACTCGATGATGATAAAGAGCGGAAGAAGTTTTCGCTGGCCTTCTAATCTTTTTACATCCTTGGTGCGCGCCAGGTAGCGGCCCCCGCGGCGCTCGACCATCGGCGTCACATTCTTGAGATAATCCGCAACCCAGCTATCGTCCGTCACTTCGCTTTCTACGACAAAGTAGCAGCTCATTGGATCCTTCCGCGCGGAAATAGAAGCACGAATTATATATACCTTAGCGTCTGGTGCGAAGCAATGCGCTGGACAATTCTGGAAAAGGGCCGCAATTCGCTTCGGAAGTTGTTGAGCGGCGTGCTCACACCGCGCCGCTCATATCCATGTGTTACTTAGATTTTTGATCGCTAGCGGTTTGGGTTTGGGCTGGCGGCAGTTCCGCTTTCTTCCAACTGGAATCGGGGTCGAATGCCTTCATGTCCTTAGCCAAAGTTTCGGTGTGCGGGCCAAGATCTTTCTCATAAATAACTCCGTCCTGGCTGACGAGAAACGTCATCACGCCGGAATTGCGATACTCGGCAGGATACGCGACGAACGCAAAACCAGCGGTCATTTTTCCGTTCACCACATAATCCTGCGCGCCGCTGGAGGCATGTTTCCCCTGGCGGGTGAGAATACGGAAGTAGTACCCGCGGAATGGTACCGGGCCGGTTTGAAGGTTCTTCGCGAGATCGCCGGGGCTGCCTGCGTTGGCGACGAGCGGGCCGATGGGGCTTTCGAATTCATTGCTGGTGCCAAGCCAGTAGAGCCCGTCGTGTTTGCCTTCATTGCTGACGAACCGCTGGGCATACTCGTTGTGTTCCTTTGCGAAGTACTCCTTCTGCGCGGCTACCAGTTCCTGGCAAACTCGGATTGTGGACATTTCGTTCTGCCCAATGCGACGGAACAAAATTTCCTGCTTGCCGGCGCCGGTATCGAAGTAAAACACACCATTTTTGCTAACCAGGGGAATCGGGGTTGGCCAATTTTCCGCTCCGATATAAAGGGTGGTGGTCCCGTCGGGCTCCATCACCAGCCTATGCATTTCGTGAAACTTGTTCACAAAATTTGCGCGGCTGGCTTCGTCTTCGGCTGGATCGCCGGACGAGATAACCTGCTTTCCCTCTGGGCCGAGGATCTGCAGTAGCGCCTTGTCGTCGTTGTTTTTTAGCGCGTGCACGAGAGCGTGTGAGGCTTCGTCCGCTGACGAAAATGTCTTCTGGCCCTGTTGCTGGGCCATTGCGCTGGGGGAAAAACAGGACAGGAGAACAAAGGCGGCCGTTGCCGCCGTTAAATAGCCGGATAACTGAACATTTCGCAAGTTCCACCTCGTATGATGCATATGTTCTTTCTCCATTTATGAATTTCGAAGGTTATAAACGGTTGCGATAGCACTTTTTGCGGCGCCATCGCAACCGTGAAACTGAGATTAGCGATGATGTCCGCCACCGCCGCCGCCGTGGAATCCACCTCCACCACCGCCGTGGAAGCTGGACTGTCCGCGTGATGAAAAGCTGCGGGTTTCTCCGCCGTGGTTATAGCCGCTGAAAGCGCCGGAACGGACGTTCGATTGTCCGCGCGATTCGCCGTAACCGCGTGCCGCCTGGGTGTTCCCATTGAACGGGTGGCTGCCTGCACTGCCGCGGTACGCTTCCCCACCCCGGTACGCTTCTCCACCCCGGTTCACGTTATTCACCACACCGTGATAACCGCCGTTTCTGTAGTAATTGTTGCGATTGTAAAATGTGTTGGAGTGCGAGTAGTAGCGATTGTTGTTATAGATCGCGTAATGGTTGTGCCAGTCGAATCCCCAATGACCCCATCCCCATCCGAAGCCGCCGTACCAACCGATTGGGAAACCAAATCCGAAGGACAGATACGGACCGCCAAACCAAATCCCGGGATAGTTGTACCAATAGGGCCACGGCGCTATGGGGTATCCATAAACGGCCCAGGGATCGTAGGCCGGCACGTAAACAACGTCAGGCTGCGTAGGCTGAATCACCACGTCGTTTCCCTGATCCTGCACGGTCTGTTGCGGCGTGTCTTTCAAGTTGCCGGCTGCTTGCGCTTTTCGGCGCATGCGCTGAATAGCGTCCATCACGTCTTGCTGCTGGTTGTAATAAGCGTCGCCGAGCGACGACGTCCAGGAAATATTTTTGTCCATATTTCCCAGCACGGTCGGAAAAGCGCACAGCGCCTTCACGCTGGGATCCCAAGGTTGTTTATCGACAGCCTGGGCTAGCGCGTCACCCTTCAGATCCGGGTTCGCCTGGACCCAGCGGTCCGCTTCGACGATCTGGTCCGGGAAAGTGGACGCAGCGAGAATCTGCGCCACCAGCGAGTCTGGATACAATGCAATTGGCGCAACAAGTTGGTCCAACTGATCGGTCGTCTGTGGGGTGTATGCGGGCCTGGCGTCTGGCGGATTCGGAGCCTGACCTTGCGCAGCTTGGTCTTGATCTTGGTTGTCTTGGGCCAGCACGTTCTGGGGCAAAGTAGCGAACAACGAGCCGATTGCCAAAAGAAATGCCAGAAATAGCCGCCCAAAATGAGGCTTGAAGAAATCCTTATGATTGGCGCGCCATGTGGTTGCGCGTTTAGTTAGAGCTGAAGCCTTTATCACTTTATGCCTCCTGACTATAAGATTCGCCTGAACGGGCTCAGGTTTCAAAACGTTCCATCTTTACTCCAGTGCCCTGAGCGCGTCCCGTTTTGTAGACTATTAAACCCTCGTGGCAGATGGAAGTTGTTTCAGGGCTATTTTGTAACTCCCTGTAGGAAAAGATGATAGGACGGAGAGAGCGATTACCGATAGAGGGTAGGTGAAGTTTTACAAGAGTTGTCGCGGCGGTTTCGAAACTGTGGCATGCTGGAGAAATGGGAAACAAAGATAAAGGTCGCCGCGAAGTAAAAAAGCCGAAGAAGAAGACGCCGAAGGCTGAACCGGGTCGTCCGGCCATAGCTTTCGTCAACAAGGTCAGCGGTCCTGGGCCTGTCAGCTAGTCCCCGACCGCTCGTAAATCGAGGTGCCCCTTTGAAGGGCGGCGTGCTTCGACAGACGGGCGTGGCGGATACAGCTATCTTCGAGCCTAATCGGGGGACAACCGTGAAAAGGCATTCTGACCCCGCGTAAGTTGCCAACTCCCGCCACATTGAACTTTCCGCAGATAAGAAGCGTTTAACCACGCGTGGTGCTAATGTTTGTCCTCGATTTGCGAATCTAACCTTCAAGAGTACGAGAAGAAATACGATGGGCGACGCCTTGCGTAGTACTGGGCCAAATTCCGCAGAACAACACGGGGCGCTGACGCGCGGCGAGATGACTCCTGTGCGCGGTGACGTTCTCACGCTGTGCACTATAGCGCTCGGCATGGTAATTCTGCACGTCGCCACAAACGGCCGGTACGGCTTCCACCGCGACGAATTTCAGGTGCTGGACGACGCGCGACACATGGACTGGGGTTTCGTCGCGTATCCACCGGTGACGCCGTTTATCGAGCGAATCGCGTTGGCGATGTTCGGCACTTCGCTGATCGGGCTGCGAATGTTTTCGGTGTTGGCGCAGGCGATTGCGCTGGTCGTCACCGGATTGATGGCGCGCGAACTCGGAGCCAGGCGTCTGGCACAAGTGGTCGCAGCGTTGGCTGTCGCGGTGTCTCCTCTACCGCTGTTCGAAGGAACGGAATTCCAATATTCCTCATTCGACTATTTGTGGTGCGTGCTGATTGCTTATTGTCTGATCCGGCTGCTCAAGTGGGACGATCCACGTTGGTGGGTTGGCGTTGGCGCCGGAATCGGCCTGGGCATGATGACGAAATACACCATGGGATTTTTTGTGGCTGGAATTGCGGCCGGCACTTTGCTCACATCCGCACGGCGCTACCTGAAAAGCCCGTGGCTCTGGTGCGGAGCCGCGCTGGCAATCCTGATTTTTCTTCCGAACCTGATCTGGCAGATTCGCCACGATTTCATCTCCATTCACTTTTTGCGCCACATTCATGCGCGCGACGTACGGCAAGGCCGCGCAGACGGTTTTGTGCGTGGGCAGTTCATGCACAGCACGAATCCTTTTATAGCGCTATTGTGGATCGCCGGACTCTATTATTTTTTTGCGGTCCAAGAGGGAAAGCGTTACCGGCTATTGGCCTGGCTCTATGCGACAGAGTTTATGCTTTTCTTTTTCGGAAATGGACGCGACTACTATTTGGCGCCCGCATACCCGATGCTGTTCGCCGGAGGAAGCGTGCTATGGCAGCGATGGCTCGCTTCGCTGTCTCGCGTGTGGTCGCGCGTAGTGGAGGCCGTTACGCTTGCAGCGCTGGCGATTGGGGGGGTGCTGGCGTGCGCGTTTATTGTCCCCATTAATCCGGTGATTTCGAAGGACAATTTTGCGCTACGGAATAACGGAGATTTGCGCGAGGAAATTGGATGGACCGATTTGGTGGCTGCCGTGGCGAAGGTCCGCGATTCTCTGTCTCCGGAGGAGCGCGGCAGCTACGGAATCGTGGCGGGCAATTACGGGGAAACCGGCTCCCTCGACCTGCTAGGTCCGGAATATGGGCTGCCCGAAACCATCAGCAGCACAAACTCGGCTTGGTTTCGCGGCTACGGCAATCCGCCGCCGAAAACTCTGATAGTGGTGGGGCTGTCGCGCGAGTATGTGGAGAAAATGTTCCAGTCCTGCCGCCTCGCGGGACACAACGGCAATCCCTACGGTATTACAAATGAGGAGAGCGAGGACCATCCCGATATTTTCGTGTGCGGACCGCCGCGCGAACCCTGGCCGCAATTCTGGGATGATTTCCAGTCGTACGGATAGTGCTATATGTCGAGGTGGTGAAAATCTATCGCGCCGGACGAGAGACTGTGTTGCGATGGAAATCAACCGGGGCGTGGCGCTTCATCAGCAATTCTTCGCCGAGCGGCACGGTAGTCAACACTCCCACGATTTTTTCGGACGCAAGTCCTTCGCCAAAGGGATTGATCATGCCTTCAAGACTGCGGTGACATTTAACACTTTTGGCTTTAGCGATGGCGGCAAGTATCGAAGCCGTATCCGGTGCGGCGTCAATCACATTACGCGCGCGTTCCCTCCCCTGCTGACGAAGACCAACATTTACCGTAGGCAGCGCGAAAGAGGCTGACTCCATAATTCCGCTGCTCGAATTGCCAACCAGAACGTCAACTTGCTTCAACAAACTCCAATAAGTAAGCGCGTCGAGATTGACAAATACCTGAGCATCTTTGCGCGACGTCACGAACGAACGAGCGCGCTCGATTAAGTTGCGGCTGCCTGCGTCAGCATTCGGGTAGCAGAAGAGAATCTGATCCGGCAACGTTTGCAAAGCGGCGAAAAGCGCGTCAGCCTCGCACACAGTGTCGCGCGCCAGAGTAACCGGATGATACGCAACGAGAATTGTCGAATGCTCCAGAGCGGCCCCAAGCCGATCTTCGACTTGCTCACGACTGTAAAGGGTTTGTCGACGCAAATGATCCAGCGACGGCGCTCCGGCCCGATGGACGCGCCAAGGCTCTTCACCCATCGATATCACTCGTTCGCGGGCAGCCTGCGTCGAGGTGAAATGAATGTGGCTCATCATCGTTAACGCGTTGCGAACCGCGTCATCGATCGCACCTTCGCTGATTTCGCCGCCCTCGATGTGGGCAATGGGGATACGCAACGCTAAGGCCACCGACGCGGGCGCGAGCATTTCGTAACGATCGGCGATGAGCAGAAGCAAATCGGGACGGATGCGGCCAAGCGCATCGGCGAGGCTGAGCATGGCGACACCGATTGTTTTTGCCATGCCGACATCTGAATCGGAGCTAAGCAGGCATTCGATTCGCTCGGCGATCTGGAAACCGTCGCCTTCGATTTCCCGGATCGTAGCCCCGAACTCAGGCGAAAGATGCGCGCCCAGGGCAATGATTTTCAAGTCCACATCCGGATGCGCGGAAAGATCTCGCAGCGGCCAGTACAAATGGCTGTAGTCAGCGCGAGAAGTCGTAACCACGGCGATCGTGCGTTTCGTCATTATTCCAACGCTTATTTTGCTGCCGCGCGCACTAACGACTTCTTTGCGCTGAGCAACAATTCGCTCGGCTCATACTCCGGAACGAGGCACACCAGCGCCTCCGCGAACGCGGTCAAGTCGCGTCGCTCTACGATGCGCGCCAGATTTCTAATCTGCGCGTCAAATGTCGCAACGTTTGTCTCCGCAGTTTTCATTCGGCGTAATCGCGCATCGTCGGCGGCCTCGACCGATTCTTTTGCCGAAACCATCTCCTCGCTCAACTTTTCGCCCGGACTGAGCTGCGTGAACACGATGCCTATATCGTTTCCCGGCGAGAACCCCGCTGCCTTTATTAATTGCCGCGCGAGGTCTACAATTTTTATCGGCTCCCCAACCCGCGGGACAAAGATTCCTGCACCGGTCTCCTTCGCGGCGGCAACAATAATTTCCACCGCCTCGGTGAGTGTTACAAAATAACGGCTGACGTCCGCATGCGTCACGGTTACCGGACCGCCTCGCGCAATCTGCTCCGTGAATAATGGCGCTACGCTTCCACGCGAGCCCAGAACGTTCCCGAGCCGCACTGCTTTCATCCGCGTGCTGCCGTTCGCGAATCGAAGTAAAATCAGTTCGGCGAGCCGCTTCGACACACCCATCACGCTGCGAGGATTTACCGCTTTGTCCGTGGAAATCATCACCAACTGCTTTGCGTTGAACTGCGCCGCCATACGGACCAGCGTTAAAGTCCCGAAAGCATTGTTGCGAATCGCCGCGAGCGGATTTCTCTCCATCATCGCAACGTGTTTGAAGGCCGCGGCGTGATAGATCGTTTGCGGCCGAAATTCTTCAAACACCTCGGCCAGTAAAGCAGCGTCGCAAATGTCACCAAGAATGGCTGTGTGCGGGATGCAATCTTCCGTGCTCCTGAGCGCGTGTTCAATCTCATGCAGCTCATGTTCCGCGTGGTCGAGCAGGATCACACCTCGCGCGTGCGACTTCGCGAGCGTCCGTGCTAAAGCTGAACCAATGTACCCGCCGCCGCCCGTAACCAGAATATTGTCGCCAGCCTTCATGGATCCTCACCGAAGAAATCTGCAAAGCGCGCTAAGCGTTCCAGACCGAGCAGATTATAAAGAGCATTGGCGCGGTTGTCTCTGCTCGAATGCGCGCAAGCTTATAAGAAATCGTGGCCGCTTTTGGTGGCTGCGACGCCCGCATCGTACTATTCGTAGGTCAGCATGGTCACCGTGCCTTGTGGCCCGCAGATAAACTCGCGTGCGTTGACTGAAAGTAATGCGACGGCGGATACAGTCCCGTGCGCCCGTATTCACGTCCCGCGGCTTTCTTCACTTCCTGCAACCAGTAATCGAACGTCCCTTCAGCCACGCCCACAAGTGAAATCGCGCGGCGGTAATCAACGCCGCCAACAAAATAAATCTCAAATAATTTCAGGCGTCCTTTCCATGCCGCACGCTTAAGCGCATGCCGGCCTATGCGCTCGAAATCCGCCACATATTCGCAAGCGCGCGATCGTTCCGGCCGCCACTGGTACCCGGCGGAAGGCGATTCCAAATCCAACGCGCGCACTTGCCCAAGCGAATCGTCGAGCCACTCGTGCAAGCCGCGGTAACGCGCGTGGCATGCGTTGAACATCTCAGCAGCTTTCATTAGTAGCTCCTTGTAGAGAGAATTAAATCCCCGTCGCTAATTTGTGCGCGGAGGTTTCGGCGCGGGCAAAAGCGTTCCCGCTTCCCACGCCTCGTCCACGCGAGCGATCTCCTCTTCCACCGCACCCAGACAAGTGTCAAAACATTCGTGCCATCCGACGAGATAGCCTCGCGCATACTCTTCGGCAAGACGCTGGCGTTCCCGATGAGTTCGCTGCATTTGAAATACTTCTTCGCGCTCGATGTACGGAGCGCGCAGAGCGATTTGCAAACGGTGGTTCACCTCTCGCAACATTCGCAGCACCCAGTGCAATGGGCCGGAAAATAAATTCCCATACGCCGACGCGGCTCGTACCACGCCAACTGATATCCCGCTGGAATGCTCCCTCCGTGGCCAACTTCCTTTCGCAAACGGTTGAATAGATTCATCGGCGTGGGTCTCCTCTCCAGGTCCCTACGGCAAGTTCGCGTCGCACTTCTTCGTCGCGCTCAGCACGCAACAATTGCTGGCGCAAGCGCAGCTCCCAAAGGCTTTGTCGATCTTGATTGTGTTTTTGCTCTTGTACTGGACGGCGGCTTTGGTTTTGACTTAACTCTAAACCGGAAAGATTGTGCTTTTGACTTTTGCACTCTGTGTCCTCTAGTTTTTTGTTCGCGTTGTTCTCCTTTTTTTCAGTGAGATTTCCACAGCTTTGCCGCTGCGCTTCTATTTCTTTCATTCTTACTATCGATAAACTATTCATCCGCTCTGCAAATTCTTGGTAAACAAAGGGTTGGTCGGTATTTGCCCCGCAAACCCGCGTACCACTGTTCGCATTTTTGCGTACACCCTCCGCAGACTTGCGGATCCCCTGTGGAAATTTCTTGGCCTTTGTTATTCGGATACTAATCCCCTGCTGCATCGTAGTGGTTTCTATGTACCCTCCGCGGCGCAGATCCCTTAACCAACGCTCCAGCGTTCTCGGGTTGAAACCGGTTTCCGCCTGGATCTCGCGGTAGGTGACCGCCGCGCCTCCCAATACCCATCCGACATCGCCAGACTGATGCGTCTGTCGCAGCACCAGCCATCCGTAAAGCCACACGGCTGAACCCATTCGCGCATGGTGCTTCGCTTCGAAAAGCACGCCGCGCAACCCGGTGCTGAAGTTCTTCTCTCGCATCACATTCGCCGCTCGCGCAAAGATGTTTGCAAATTTGGTGCACCTTTCTTTTCAGCAGTGACCGCAATACGGAACAAACACTTTTATGTATTCTTCTTCGCTATCCTGCGAAATGCGAAGCCTTTCAACTGTCTCCACCGGTCTGCCGAGTCCGCAGAATCCGCACAGGGGTTGCCCGTGAACTCCGGTGTACGGCCGCTGCCTCAAACGCTCGGCGCTGCGCAATTTTTTTTGGACGTAGCCTTCATCGCGCCTCTCGCGCTCAATATCGCGATGTTCAGGGTTAGCGCGCCACCGGCGCATAAACTCGCGTCCGCGCTCTCTCCGCCTTTGAAGCAAAATTGCCAAACTGGCTCTTCTCTCTCGACGTCTGCGTTCCCCTCGAATTGGTTTTCGCTTCTCACGCATGTTTCCTCCTCACGCCACAAATCACTCCACAGTTCTACGGCCACATTCGCTCAATTACGGTCCACCGTCCGCTTCAGCATCCGTCCTTTTCGTATTTTGTTTTCCGCTACGTCCGCTATTACCGCGATTCCGTACTGTTAAGATCCTGTGGAAAAGTCAGCGTTCAGACACACCCATCCCCGCGTACTACGACTAGGGTACTATTGAGTTACGTACTTACTTTGTTACTGTGTGCACAGATGTTTTTCCTTGTTTCTGTCTTTCGTATACCGGGGGTTTTTCCATGGTCATTGCACAGCCGCCGCTCCAGTATTTAATTACCTCCTCACAAGCCGGATTGGAATCTTTTGTGCTTTCCAGGCAAGGACAGGTTGCGAACCTTCGTCGCGAAGCCCTGGAAGTCCTCGAAGAATGGATCGAGTCCGAAACCCAGCTACGCACCGCGCGCTGGATTCTTGAATGTCGTCGCGCCCAGGATCCCGATGCGGTCCCAATGGACCGCTCGGAATTGACAGATTTCGATTACCAGTCACAAGCCCCCGCTCTTTCACCGCGTACCATGCCGATGTTCGGCCAGCCTCGGCTTGCGGCGGACTCGCGTTCTCGCGCGCCAGCACAATTAAACGGCTATCCGCGAGATTTTGCAGAGTTGGAGTCCGCTGCTCCAAGCAAAGAAGCCTTGACTGAGCATCCCGGTGTATCTTCTCGAGCCGAGGACGCGTTGACGTGTCTGGAACATGATGTTCGCTCGCAAGGCCATGCCATCGACGCTGGGAAGAACTGTAACGTTGTTGCACATAGCGCCGACGAGTCTGTTCCCGCGGGCCTCGAGGCACACTCTCGCGTCGGTGAACGTTTGACCGAGACCCTGAGTTGCAATTCTTTTCATGTGACTCCCCTGCCATTTTCAGAAATATCTGCGGCGGAGGAAAATGATCTACGCGCTTGCCGCAGCCGTGTCTCGGAGTCCTGGGCATCAGAGACAGATGCGGTCGGCCAATCGCCAGAGCCGACGAAACCAAATCCGGTAATCCCGATCCCTCGAAAAGCGCACAACCGGCCCCTATTTTCAATTCGAGCGTCATTCGCCGAAACTCAGCTTCGTCGGCGCGTCGTCTAGCTCGCACAAATAAGGGCCTGCATTGAGCATGCCCTTCGACCATTGCTTTCATCGCCACGCTCGTTCCCACACCAGCCTCGCCGCTTCCACACTTCACGTCTTCGCCGCATTTGAAAGAATTCAATTTCGATCAGTCACGGGGCTTTGGACAAATGCGGGGTCGATGCCATTTGTCCGCCGTGCAGACCTTTGAATTGAAAATGCCCACTCGTTCCATCTCAATACCTTGATTGCGTCGCGCGCACATTTATTTGTATTTGCTATTGCAAGCGACATAGTCGGCCTGCGAGTCTTCGCCGTTTGGATAGCCTATTCATGATTTACATGCATCCTTGCTTTCGGTCTTAGCCTTCTGTGACTGACTCCGAACGACATGCTCGAAATACTCAGGTTCGACCTCTCGATTTCTTTCGGCATATACCGCTTCACAAAAGATCGTTGAATCGCCTGTCCCAACTGCACGTCATCGCCCAGGCACATTGGCTTTGCGATAAACGATGAATCGCCACTACCTGCCCCATTCCAACGATCCAGAACCCTCCCAACGTCAATTTCAGCACTTGAAATCGACATGATGAACCGGCAACCTAGGCAATAAGTGTCCGCACGTTTTTAAAATTGCAAGAGCCGGGTTGCAGCCATGTCTAGCCATTGGCGCCAGATCCCTAGCTAGCGCATTGTTCAACCGGCGCCAAGTCCTTCGTTATTCAGAACGCTGTGCGAACAGCTCCACAGTTGCCCGAGTTAGAATTAATCGTAAAAAGCTCGGACTTGCTCATGTCACGCTCGTGCTGATTCGCCGCGCGAACAACCGGAGGCTGGCCAAGCCGGAGTTCGGCGCAAGAGACCGAGCCTGCTCGACAAATCCGTTACGCGACAAATATCCGGAGCTTGGGCTCCTCGGTTGTGCAATTCTAATCCTTGTTTCGAGCCCGGAGGGACTTAGCAACCCCACGGTTTTCCGGGCGTTTGCATCCCCCATATGATTTACGTGCCCTCGAGCACAACTACAATTCACGGTCTGCGCCTCCCTCATACCAGAATTAACTCACGTCGCGGCAACACATTCGCAGTCTTTCGCCCGACCACGAACGTGACATAATGCCCGCCGCAAAAAATACTAATTCCCACACCCCCACACTCTTTGTCACGCTTGGTTCCTTCGTTGAGTTGACGTCACGGACGGCGAATTTAGCAATATATGCGGCGGCGTTTAAGAGGTTGGGAGGCCCTAATCGAAATGGACTTGGCAGGCGGAGTAATTTACTCAGGCAGAGGTGCAAGTAATGGACTTTGCTACACACGCTCGATCGCAAACATATGAGTCCTGCATTTCCAATCGAGTCCTTGACGTCTTCTTCTCGCCGCGACACCACTACGAATTGTTGCGGAAGAAGTGGGTTGTGTCCTAATTTGAAGTTCGGTGCATTAGAGAGCGGCATTCAACGTGCTTCTAATCCATTCCGAAGCTGACTGCCTTTTGGACTTCGCAGCCGCTTCGATAGTCTTCAATTCGTCGGGCGTGACGCGCACGCGCAACGTTTCGTTCTTGGCGTTCCCCTTGGGAAGTGGTGGCCTTCCTGCTTTCCTAGCTTTCGACTGTTTCGGTTTGGCCATTCCTGAACTCCTGAACGATTTCAGCGCGAACGGCAAGTAGTGACGAAGTAACACGTCCTAGATTCACCACGGCCAAATGACGCGGTTTCTTGGGATTGTCCGTCTCATAGGCCCACGCATAAATCCTTGGTCCTTTCGGATGGCCGCGCAGTTCAAAAACTTCCACGGATTCCATCCCAGACAGTCTTGCCTTGAGACACTTCTTTAATCGGAACACTCTCGATGTGCGTAGACTCGACGCCGTGTAAGCGCCGAATTACATCCCGCACTTTATCGATATAGTTCACGCGGCAGCCTCAACAAGATTACTTCGGGAAAAAGCATCACATGCGGTTTGCTAAGTATGTCACGCTCGCCAGGCTTTTTGCGACTGCGAAAAAAAGAATCGCACAAAGTGTGATTAGACGCGCCCAAATTAGGACACTACCCAGAAGTGTGTTACGTAGCCATTCTGTAATGAATTGATGATCTCTTCAGATGACGCGATTTGACCGGATTGAACGACAACTCGCCCGGAAAGCTTGGCGAGCGATTTTCGACATCCTAAAGTCAGCTTGAATGCGCAGAAAACTCCACCTTCGTCTGTGAAAGGTACTGCCTGTGGGCTCCTCGATGCGAATCTGTTGATTTTCGGATTCACTAATACGTGTGCGGCAGTCTGGGAAGCGTACTATTCCGTCCTGAGAAGAGTCGGCTGCATCAATGCTTGCGCTCCGACGCTCGACGGCCTGCTACGTTAATGCAAACACAGGCAACGCAAAAGTCAGCGTCCCCTTCGCCGCATAGCCCGCTATTTTCCTGGGCGCCCGACAAACCTCGCGAGAATCAGACGCGCGCGGGAGAACTAGCCGGCCAAGATTGACGCAGAATTCTTCGGCTTGTCGAATCTGCTTTCGCCGTATGAGCGACTCGTTGAAAGCGCTTGAGGTTCGCAGGCTAAGAACTAAGAACTTGCCTTCGCCGGTGGCCAGGATTCGAGGAGTTGCTCTTTGCGGTAAATGAGGGCGTTAATGTCGGAGGGGGCTAATTCGATGTTGTGACCGTGCGTGATTGCATCCGTCGGACAAGCTTCTACGCAATAGCCGCAGAAAATACACCGCGAGTAATCGATGTTGTAAACCTTTGCGTAGCGCTCGCCTGCCGAAATGCGATTGGCATCCGTATTTTCCGCAGCCTCGATGTAAATACAGTTCGCAGGACATGCTGCCGAACACAGAAAACATCCCACACATTTTTCAAGGCCATTTTCGTCCCGTTGCAGAACATGTATTCCGCGATAACGCGGCTGAACGCTCGCTGGCACGTCGGGATAGGACTCCGTCGTGGGCTTACGAAACATGGTTCGCAGCGTGACACTGAAGCCCTTGTAGAGCGTTAGAAACGTCTCGCCGACTTCTTTCACGATTGATGCCATCGCATTGACTTTAGCAGAGTGTCCGATGACAGGCAATTCAGCAAACCGCGATTACTTCCAAGTTTAACGAGTCGTTTCGAACTGTAACGGGTAAGCGGCATACAAAGAGGTTCAAGTTAACTATTGCCTCGCACCAAAATCGCCGTCTCCGCAAGATACCTCTATTCTCCAGGCGGAGAAACCGGCGGTTTCTCGTTCAACTTCCCCTTCCCGGTGATAGCGGCGATAATCTGGCGGCCGTGAAAGCGCCCGTTCTCAATAAATATGTCGGAGGTATTTTTTCCTCCAACGATTACTCCCGCCAGATAAATCCCCGAAACGTTGCTCTCCAAAGTCTCTGGATTGATTTCCGGTCTCAGCGAATCGCGATCTAAACGGACTCCTTGTTCCCTGAGGAACTCGAAATCGGGATGATAGCCGGTTAAGGCAAACACCTGCACAGCCGGGACGCTGCGTTCTCCGTCTGCGTTTTTAACCCAGACTTTTTCCGGTTCGATACGCGTGACCTCGGTATTGAACATTGCGCGAATTTCTCCCGCGCGTATACGATTTTCGATGTCGGGCTTCACCCAATACTTTAAACTCTTGCCCATTTCTGGTCCGCGATGAATCAGCGTAACGCGTGCGCCTGAACGAAACAAATCTAGAGCAGCCTCCGCGGCAGAATTTCTTCCGCCAATCACTACTACGTCCTGATTCCAGTAAGGATGCGCCTCGCTGAAATAGTGGCTGACGTGCGGCAAATCCTCGCCCGAAATACTGAGGACATTAGGCAAATCGTAATAACCGGTAGCTAGAATAATTTTGCGAGTGTGATATTCAAGCCCGACACCATCCTCATCGGTTGCGTGGACCACGAAAGCGCTGTCGTGTCCCGTTATTTTTTCCACGCGCTCGTATTGGCGAACGTCAATTCCGTAGTGTTCCACTGCGCGACGATAATATTTCAGCGCTTCGCCGCGAGTCGGTTTTCCGCCGGAAATAGTCATGGGCAGATCGCCAATTTCCATGCGCTCCGGCGTGGTGAAAAACAGCAGGTTGATCGGATAGTGGAACAGAGAATTGCACAGACATCCCTTGTCAATCACAAGTGGACGCAACCCTGCGCGCTTAGCTTCGATGGCGCTCGCGAGGCCGGTAGGCCCGGCGCCGATACATATCACGTCGTAAGAATCGGTCATTCTCATAGTGTGGCTGAGCGGTGTTCAACTTTCAACTGCACGACGGCATTTTACTCTCTAACCGACTTTACTTTTTTTGCGAGAAACTATTTTGCTTTGCCGAAGGCGTCGCGCGGTGGGCTTTTGCGATCCCGCGGTTCATTTGCCGCACGGCGCTCACGACGCGGAACGGTCCCTTTTGATTTTTTCTGAGCCAACAGACCGTCCTGCAATTTCTTAAGCAGCCTCGCGGAGATTGGCGAGTAGGCTCGGCTCAGCAAACGCTCCACTTCACTACGCGAAAGCGCATCGTTTGCCTCGAGTGACACCCAATGTGCGTGAGCCAGGTAAGGCGCAAGAACAATTCCTGCCCGCTCGATCAGTTCGGAAAATCCTCAGGTGTGCATTTGAATCCAAGCCACTGATCGCCGGGTTCGAGCGCCGCAACCGCGTGCACCTTTCCGCCAATCTTGAAAACGAGGTCGTCCCTCCAGTTGACTTTTCCAGTTGTGTGCGGCAGCGCGAGGCAATATTCGCGAATCCACTCGATGTCCATGCGGAAAGCCTAGCGCCGGACGATTTGAAAGTCGATGGCCAGGTTAACGCAGCTCAAAATGGCACTGCGGCCTCTTCAGTCACGGGCACAGAGCAGGTCGGCAAGTTCCGTGGAGAACGCTTCGAGCTCATCGAGCCGCGCTTGCGTCACCTCCAGCTTTTCTTTTTTCCAAACGAACCATTCGCGACCTTGCTGCGTTATACGCGCGCTGAAATTCCCACCCACAAGATACGCTGACTGGCCATGGACCTTGAATGAGCCTACGGCGACCGGAGCTAGCAACGCTGCGCAATTGCCTCGGCGCACCCCGAGGTAATTTGCATACATCGGGAAAACCACAATTTGGAAATCGCACTTATGCAGTCGTTCGAGCGTCGCGATTTGCCGCGGAGTGAAATCCATCGAGAGATAGAATATCAGCTAACACTTCCCACTTCAGAATCGAGGTCACCGCGGCATCCGTTCGCGAATGCCACCGCCGTCCTTCAACTACCGACAGCCTGCGGCAAGCTCCAGTGTTGCCACACACTAATCACGCGGAGCGAAAAACAAACAAGTCCGCCCAGAATTGCCGCTAATGTTGGGGGAAGCTTCAATTTCGTCGCCATAATCATAACTATTGCTCCAGCAAGCGCTGCGCTGGCGTAAATGTCTGCCCGCAAGACTGCGGGGACCTGCGCCAGCAGAATATCGCGCACCGTTCCACCTCCGACGCCGGTAATTGTTCCCAGCAAAGCGGCAACAAGCGGATGCATCTTGTAAACTAACGCCTTCTCCGTGCCGGCCACGGCAAACAACGCCAACGCCGCGGCGTCGAGCGTGATAATAACGGAGGCGGGGACTTGCCGAATCACCGGATGCAGGAAGAAAACGATCGCACCACCGGCAAACGCTGCGGCCGGATAGCGCCAGTCGCGAAGTGACGCAGGGGGTACGGCGCCAATCAACACGTCGCGTATGATTCCGCCCACGAGCGCAGTGGCAAATGCGAGCACCATCACGCCGAACAAGTCGAGATTTGCAGCAACCGCAGCCACGGCGCCTTCGATTGCAAATAAAAGCGTCCCGGCCAAATCAACCGTAAGCAGCAGTCTGCTGGGTGTAAAGATCATAGCGAGCGAAGGAAGAATATGACGCCGCGAGCAACAAAGACAAGTCGCAAACCACGTAACTGTGGAAACGCGAAAAAAGCTGGTGTCGAGTCCTACAGTGTTACAGCGAGACATTACGACGCCGCGTACGCGACGAAACAGGATTTGGTCGATCTGCCGTTTTATCTCGATCTGGCCAAGCAATCTGGCGGCCCGGTGTTGGAAATCGCCTGCGGAACCGGCCGCGTGTCGCTGCCTATCGCGCGCGAGGGTATCGCAATCGACGGCGTGGACAATTCCCTTCCCATGCTGCGCGTCTTGAAATCGCACATTGAAGACGAGCCGGCCGAGATTCGTCGCCGCATAACTCTCCACCAGGGAGACATGCGCCACTTCCGTTTGAACAAGAAATTTCCGTTGGTCATTATTCCCTTTCGGCCTTTGCAGCATATGTACACTGCGGACGATCAGCTAAAGGCACTCACCACTGCAGCATTTCATCTCGGAAAGGCCGGAATCCTTGCCTTCGATGTCTTTTATCCGAAAATGGAATTGATATCGGCGCGCATAGGCCAGGAAATCGTAGATCTGGAATGGCATCCGAATTCAGACTCGGTCGTTCGCCGCTACTTCAGAAAAGATTCCGTGGACAAGATCAACCAAGTTTTCAGCTTCACATTTATTTTCAGAACCTACCAAGGCGACAAGCTCGTGCGCGTAGAATCAGAACCGTTCAAACTTTCTTACTACACTTATCCGCATCTGAAGGCGCTTTTCCGCCTGGCGCGGTTGGAACCAGTCGCAGAATACGGCTCGTTCGCCAAGACGCCGCTAGACAACACCGCAGAACAAATGATCTTCCTCCTAAAAAAGGGCTAATCCGGGCGATGGGTTGGCAAAGAGCGGGTTCAGCCCGTTCGAAAAAGAACCTGTGGTCGCCCGAGGAGCCTCGGGAGTAGAATCGCCCAGTTCCGCTTAAAGGAGGCAAGGCAGCGTTTCCGCTTTCCCCCGAGCGGCAATCACGATAAGCGCATGCAAGCGGAGGTGTGAAATGGCGACATCCAATCCAACCCAGGGATTGCAAGGTGCAGAAAAATTCGTCAAGAAATCGAGCGGCTTGTATATTGCGATGGCGGTGGCGTTCATTATTCTCGGGATCATGGCAATTGTTGAGCCCGGCGTCGCAGGTTTGGCGGTGACAGTTCTAGTTGGCTGGCTTCTGATTTTCGGCGGCGGCGCACATTTGGTCGCAGCCTTCAGCGGAGGCGGAGCCGGACGCGTACTGTGGCACGTTTTGATCGGACTTCTGTACCTCGTGGGCGGACTTTATTTTCTGTGGCACCCGCTGCTGGGGCTGGGATCGTTGACTCTGCTGTTGGGCGTCATCATCCTGGTCGCCGCCGCGTTCGAACTCGTGGCCTACTTTCGCTCGCGTGGTCAGGCCGGCTCGGGCTGGCTTCTCATGAATGGCCTGATAACATTGCTGCTAGGCGGGCTAATCTATTTCCACTGGCCGTCGAGTTCGGTGTGGGCAATCGGGACGCTGGTGGGCGTGAACCTGCTGATGACTGGGTTTTCCAGACTGATGCTGGGGGTGGCGGCGCGGAAACTCGTTTCAGCTTAAGCGGATCAGGTTGCCTGTCAGACGTTTCGCAAATCAGGATAATTCCTAAGCGAAACGAATCACGCTGCTGAAGACGAAATAGATCCCGACTCGATTTCGCGCAGAATCGTGCGAAGAGCGGCCGAGAGTTCTTCGCGGCTTACATGGCTCTTGCGAAATTGCACGCGGACGTGGAACGAATCGTCCTGCGCACGATAGTCAAAGAGAAACGGCTGCGGCCTCGAATCCGGCCCTGATTCTTGCTTACGCGCTTTGCGCGCTTCATCACGCGTCAATCCGCCTTGCGCGATGCGATGAACCATCTCATGCATCTTCTTCTCGTTCGGCTGGCGCGACACTTGCAGCAACAACGACTTCGAGAATATCCCGCGCTCGATGCATTCCTTGCGGACCGCATCCGGTATTACGGTCAGTGACATCGTCTCCGTAACCGACGACCGCGCCCGCCCAATCTTCTTCGCGATATCGTCATGCGTGTAATCAAAATGCGTCGCCAGACGCTGCAAGCCATCCGCCTCTTCGAATGGCGTCAAATCCTTGCGCTGCAGGTTTTCAATCAGCCCAATCTCGAGCGTCTCCGCATCATCCGCAATCTTCTCGATGCAAGGCAGCTCGTGCAACCCAGCCGCTTTTGACGCGTGGTATCGCCGTTCACCCGAAATAATGTAATAAGTATCTTCGCGGGGGATGAAGCGAACCAGCAAAGGTTCCAACACGCCTTTTTCCCGTATCGAATCGGTGAGCTCGCGCAGGTCGCCCAACGCTTTTCGCGGCTGATCTGGATTTGGACGCACCTTATCAAGCGGAATCATCCGCCCAATCGATGCCCCGCTGAAGCTGGTCAGGGTCTCAACATAATGCGCGTCATGCCGCATCTTGAGAGTGACGGGTAACCCGATCCTCTTGGACACGTTGCAATACCTCCTGAGCAAGCTTTTTGTATTCTTCCGCGCCCGATGACTTCGGCGCAAATGAAAATACAGTCTCTTTGTATGCCGGACTTTCTTCCAGGCGGACGTTCTTGCTGATCCGCGTCTTGAAAAGCGCTTCGCCAAACACCGCTCGAATTTGTTCGTGCGTGTCGCGCGAAATATTTGTGCGTTTGTCGAATAGCGTGATCACCACGCCGAGCACTTTCAGGTCCGGATTCGGACGCGCTCGAATTCGAGCATACGTCTCCAGTAAATCGTCAGTTCCCTCTATCGCAAAATAAGCGGCCTGAATCGGTACCAGGAGATGCGTGGAAGCGACCAGCGCGTTCACCGTCAATATCCCCAGCGCCGGCGGCGTGTCCAGCACGATAAATTCGTAATCCTTCAATATCGGAGTTAGCGCGTCCTTTAGCTTGAATGGCGCGTCAAACTGACCTGCGAGCTGTTGTTCCAGCCGGGCCAGCGCCAGTTTCCCCGGCGCCACAAAAAGATAAGGCTCCTTCGTCGCCTTTACGATCTTGGACATCTCCGCCGGATGCTCGGCGAAAAGGTCATACATCGACGTTTGAATTTCGGAAGACTCAAAAAATGCGATAGTAGCGTTCGATTGCGGATCCAAATCGATGAGGAGAGTTTTCTTTTTCTTCAACGCGATAGCGGCGGCTAGATTAATCGACGTCGTGGTCTTTCCGACGCCGCCTTTTTGGTTGGCGACCGCGATGACGTAGGTCAATCGTTCCCTCAAGCCTGTCGCGCAACCGGGGGCCTATATATGGGCGCCCGCGGCGCTACCTACACCACCGGTTACACCACAAGTAGCCCAACTCTACTCACTTGCCTGGTCCCTGCGCAAGCAAAAAATAGCATTCCACGTTGGAATCTCGTTTTTGTCCGGCATTGCTGCCAATCCCATCCGTGTTACTCTGACCCGGCAACTCTATACGAGAGGAAACCCATGGCCGTTCCCAGCCCATCCATCCTGCAATCCAATAAGCCACGGCTCCTCGCTCCCCTCTGGCACACCGTCGTCCTGATTCTCTTCATCCTCGCAACAGCCTATTTCCAATCGCGCAATCACATCGAAAACCACAAAATCATCCATCGCGTTGTCCTTTACTCCTTCATGATCTGCTTTGAATGGTTCCTGTTCGCCTACGTCTGGTTCCTCGGCATCCGTCCTACTGGACGCAAGCTCAGCGAGATAATTGGAGGGAGATGGGCGACGGCCCGCGACGTTTGGCGCGACATTGGTGCAGCACTCGTATTCTGGCTGATCGTAATCGCATTTCTGGCTGTAGCAGGCTTGGTTCTAGGCCCGAATTCCGCCATGCAAAAAGTCGTCCAGGTCATCATGCCAAGAAGCCCGCTGGAAATGTTTGCGTGGGTCTTGTTGTCAATCTCGGCGGGAATTTGCGAGGAATTTGTCTTTCGCGGTTATTTGCAAAAGCAATTTCTTGCGCTTACTGGCAGCAATGCGGCCGCGATTGCAACTCAGGCCCTCATCTTCGGGGTGGCGCACCTATACCAAGGGGTCAAAGGCCTGGTGATCATCACCCTTTATGGAGCGCTTTTCGGAATCCTCGCGGTGGCGCGCCAGAGCCTCAGACCCGGCATGATTCAGCACGCACTGCAGGACACGTCATCCGGGATTGGCTTCAGCCTTTTGGCAAAACATCTACCCAAGCCGCCATCGTTTTTTTGAGAAGAAGTTAGTGCCACAATTGCGGGATTCACTGCGCAGGATAAAATACACTACATCTTGTAACGCCCGAGGTCCTCGTCGTTCAAATTCTCCAGCCACTTGCGTAATTCTTCGCTGGAACTTTTCTCCGAAACCGCTCCGGCCTTCTTTGAATGTTTCAGCACTTCGTCCTCGACAAAAATCGGGCAGTCCAGCCGCAGTGCAAGCGCCAGCGCGTCGCTGGGCCGTGAATCCATCGACATGGTCTGCCCATCGCGCTCCATCCAAATCAGCGCGTAGAACGTGTCATCCTTCAAATCGCACACCACCACGCGCTGTACATGAACGTTCAATCCTGTCAGCACATTTTTCAGCAGATCGTGAGTCATCGGACGCGGCGTTTGCACTTTCTCAATTTCCAACGCAATCGCGTTTGCTTCGTAAATCCCCACCCATATAGGCAGCACGCCGTTGCCGGCGGTTTCCTTCAACACCACTACAGGCATATTCGTCACGGGATCCATCATCAGACCTCGTATCTTTACTTCGAGTTCCATGGTGGCCTCCCCGACTGCCCTAGAGTACGTGCTCGCCCACCAAACTATTCGGCCCGCCGCGCGTTACTCTCACTGAAATGTATTCTCCCAGAAGATTCTCGCGCGTTGAAGTGAAATTTATCAGCCGGTTGCTGCTCGAACGTCCAGTCCATTGCCCGCGGGCCGCGTGCCGCGCATCTACCAGCACTTCAAAAGTTTCTCCGAGCAGCTTTTCGTTGTTCGCAATCTGAATCTCCCGCTGCCGCTCGTTCAAAACCGCCAGCCTACGGCTCTTTTCTTCTTCCGTCACTGCGTCCGGCAGGTCTTTTGCGGAAGTATTCGGCCGCGGTGAATACGTAAATGAAAAAATTGCGTCGTACTGCGCCGCATCCAGCAGCGTCAGCGATTCTTCGAAGTCCGCCGCCGTCTCGCCCGGAAATCCCACGATCATGTCGCTCGTTATGCTGATCGGACGCTTCGCTGCTCGTATCCATTCAATCTTCTGCAAATATTCTTCGCGCGTGTACGTGCGCCGCATTGCGCGCAACACCTTGTCAGAGCCTGATTGCACTGGCAAATGAACGTGATCACAAAGCGCGGGTGTCTCGTCAATCGCTTCGACGATCTCGCGGTGAAAATCGTTCGGATGCGAGGTTGTAAATCGCACGCGCCGAATTCCAGGCACCGCGGCTACCGCCCGCAGCAAATCCACAAAACTCCATTTTCGCGAGGATGGGTCGCGATAGGAATTCACTGTTTGTCCCAACAACTGAATTTCGGAGTAACCTGCATCAGCGAGTCTTTTCGCCTCGATAATCACTGCTTCGCTCGCGCGACTGCGTTCCGGTCCACGTGTATGCGGGACCACGCAATACGCGCAGGAATAATCGCACCCTTCGATGATGGTAATGTACGCGCGAATCAAATTGTCGCGGCGCGTGATCTCCGTCTCAAAAGTTTCGTCCGTGTCGAGATCCAGTCCCGTCACACGGCGCCCGCCTGCTTCAAGTTGGGCCAACAACTCCGGCAGCCTTCGATAACTCGCCGACCCGCACACCAAACTAACCCACGGCGCACGCTCAAATATTTCTTCGCCCTCTTGCTGTGCCACACATCCCAGCACACCAATTATTTTTCCATTGGCAACCGTCTTCCAATCTCCCAGCCGCGCGAAAACTTTCTGCGCCGCCTTCTCCCGTATGCTGCAAGTGTTGTAAAGAACCAAATCCGCCAATGCCGGATTCTCCACCGCCCGATACCCGCGCCCCAGCAGCACGCCGGAAACCTTCTCAGAATCATGCGCATTCATCTGGCACCCAAATGTCTCAAGGTAAAAAGTTTTTTTTCCGTCTGAAGGTTCCGATAAGATCGCAGGAATTGCAAGGTTTGCGTCCGAAATATTTGCAAAGTTCGGAGCGAAAGTTCCCAAGTGCCCGTGCCGGCCCGCAGGTGCAGGTGCAACCGCCGCTTGCCCTGCGAGCGTTTCAATCCCGACATCAAAGGTTTTGCTCATCGACGAATTCAATTCTAGCACGTTTGAACTCGCCGGTTTCGTGGTCGCATACTGCGATTACATTTCGTTTCGATGTTCTCGAGAAGCGCGACACTTATACTGCTGACGAGCCTTCGTCGAGTTACTTGGCCGAGCGCTAGAACGGTGGTAACTTTTTTGGTGCCGCACCGCTGATCGGTAGTTTCCGATTCAACCCGGTAATTGAAGCTGGCCTAGCATCGGCGGTTCGATCCGGGAAACGTCAGTAGGTTCCGGCAGCTTTGCTCATCGGCCTTCCCTGTCTTTGGTCGATGATCTCCAAAATCCGCTCGGCTGCCCCGATTGCAGTGATCACAATACTCTCGCACGCTGGCGCGCCTGCCCGTCCGTCCCAGTTCCAATCCTTCAAACGCGGTGCCGCCATCACCGCCGCCATAATTCCGATAACTCGCTTCCGTCCCTCATCCATCGGCATGGTTGCCATCCTGATCGCCATCTTAACATGTTCGCTTTTTGTTCGCCTATATAAATCTGCGACAAACTACCGGACTCCCCCGATGGCTGCTTTTCGGATTCCGGTGACAGAATTAACACATGCGAGTCCTGGTCGCTGACGATCATGAATCCGTGCGTAAAGGCCTATGCCAGATCCTCGAACTCCGGGGCGACATCGAAACCTGCGCCGAAGCCTCCGACGGAGAAGAAGCCGTCTCCCTGATGCGGCAAGTCAACCCCGATCTCGTGATTCTCGACCTCAGCATGCCGCGCTGCACCGGATTCGAAGCCGCGCAAAAGATTCGCGAACTCAGTCCCGACACTCCCATACTCTTTTTCTCCATTCACGAAACGCCCGAGCTGATCGCTCATGCTGAGCGAATCGGAGTCCTCGGATTCATTCGCAAGACCGACCCCGCCGCAACTGTGCTCAAAGCAGTTGACGCGGCCCTCAGAAAGATTACCTCGTATCCGACGGATCGGTAGCAAGCGAGCCAATTCTGATTTCTTCGTTATCGGCAACGCCATCTTCGACGCCGCTGGCGTCCACCTCTGCTCCATGGCCACGTTTTCCGTCGGCCTGAGAACAACATAGAACTTAAATTCCGAATTAAGAGAGTCATCTTCGAAAAACAAAACATCTTATTCTTCCGTGGGTAATCGTCAGGCCTCGCGGTAATATTATTCGTTCCCACTGCGCACAACGAAAGGTGAGATGAGCGCTGCCGCCGTAGCTCTCCCGCACGAAACCTGGAAACCTAAAGCCAATCCGTGGCTCATCGCCGTGGTGGTCTCGCTCGCCGCTTTCATGGAAGTGCTGGACACCTCCATCGCAAACGTAGCCCTGCCCCATATAGCCGGCAACCTGGGGGCGAGCAACGACCAAAGCACATGGGTGCTCACTTCCTACCTGGTCGCTAACGCCATCGTGCTGCCGATCAGCGGGTGGCTGGTGACCATCTTTGGCCGCAAACGCTTCTTCATGACCTGCCTCGCCATCTTTACTGTGAGTTCCCTGCTTTGCGGAATCGCACCGAGCCTTGGGCTTCTTCTTTTCTTCCGTATTTTGCAAGGCGCGGGCGGGGGTGGCTTGCAGCCCATGGTGCAAGCAATCCTCGCCGACACATTTCCACCGGAGAAGCGCGGCCTGGCATTTTCGCTCTACGGCATAACAGCAGTGTGTGCGCCGGCGATCGGACCGACTTTGGGCGGCTGGATGACCGACAGTTACTCGTGGCGTTGGATTTTCTTCATCAATTTGCCGGTAGGCATCGCCACTCTGTTTCTCGTTTACAAACTGGTCGAAGACCCGCCGTATCTGAAGCGCGTGGCAAAAGGCGGCATCAAGCTCGATTACGTCGGTTTCTCGTTGCTGGCCCTGGGCGTGAGCGCGTTACAAATCATGCTCGACAAAGGGCAGGAAGACGACTGGTTCGGCTCCCACTTCATCGTCACTCTTGCCGTCACTGCAGTGGTTTGCCTCACCGCGCTCGTTTTCTATGAGTGGTTTCACAAAGACCCGATCGTGGACGTGCGCCTCTTTAAAAATCGGAATTTTGCAACTGCGAACATGATGTTGTTCATGGTGGGCGCCATGGCCTTCGCCACAACCGTTCTGATGCCGCAATTTCTTCAAACAATTTTGGGATACACGGCGGAAAACGCCGGGTTAGTGCTATCGGCCGCGGCAGTACTGTTGCTTTTTGAGTTGCCCATCGTCGGCCGGCTCACTTCGGTGTTTCAATTGCGCTACTTGATCGCTTTCGGGTGGTTCGGCTTGGCAATCGGAATGTATGTTTCCGTCTTGCAATTCAATCAGGAAATGAGTTTCGGACATGCCACCTGGCTGCGCATCGTCCAGTATGTGCCGCTGGGTTTTGTGTTTGTGCCGACTACGACTGCGGCCTACATCGGCATACAACGTGAAAAGAGCAATGCCGTCGCGGGCCTGGTAAATTTCACGCGCAACATCGGCTCCAGCGTGGGCACTTCGGCGGTGACTACGATCATCGCCCGCCGTTCGCAGTTTCATCAAATCGCCCTTGGTGACCACATCAACCCGTACAACATACAATTCCGCGAAACACTAAATGGCCTGACGCAGCAGCTCAACCACGCGGGCCTCAGCTTGCCCGACGCGCAACGGCAGGCCTTGGCCAGAATCTATGCAGGTCTCCAGGCGCAGGCCGCCACACTCTCCTACATCGATACCTATTGGATTCTTTCCATCTGCTGCGCGTGCATGTTTCTGCTTTCGTTTGCGCTGGTCAAAAACGACCCACGTCCTGGAGCCGCTGTTGCGCTGCACTAGCGCCATTTCTCGCCGTTTCGCCGTGTGCGCCAAACAAAACTTTCGACGGGCGAATTGTTTGACCCTCCTGTATGCGTGTGCTACGGTTGTTTGGTAAAGATTTATAAATTTTTTCCTGGGGGATATCATTTCTGGTCTGGCGCTGATCTTTTTGGCCAGCCCGTTCGCGTTGCTTGAACAAACGGGTTGGGTAGCACGCGTCGTACTCTGCATCCTGCTTGTCCTGTCCCTGTTCTCCTGGGCAATCATCTTTCAAAAATCGCGGCTTTTCGGGCAGATTGAGCCGCAAACCAAAAAATTTCTACAAATGTTTCGATCCGGACGCGGCCTTCCTGATCCCAACACACTGCGCGCCGGTGCGGGCGGAACTCCGCTTGTGGTTGTGTATCAAGCCGGCTACCGCGAACTCGAAGCACAACTTGGAAATCCCAACAATCGCCCTGGCGTTACCGCGACGCCCACGAAAGTCCGAAACGCGCATGCCGTGGGAGTCGAAATGCAAGTGGCTGCGGGCGAAGAAGTCAGACGTCTGGAAAAATGGATGCCGTGGCTCGCAACCACCGGTTCGGTTTCGCCCTTCATCGGATTGTTCGGTACGGTGTGGGGCGTGATGGACGCATTTTCGGGATTGGGCGACGCAGGATCTGCTAGTCTTCGCGCCGTCGCTCCCGGAATTGCCGAAGCGTTAATCACTACTGCTGCGGGACTTTTTGCCGCCATCCCCGCGGTGATTGCCTACAACTACTACGTTGGAAACATTCGCTCCGTGGCAGCCCGTATGGATAGTTTTGCCTCGGAATTTGTCGCGAAAATCGAAACGCTGTACAGCGCATAACAAAATAGCCATGCCACAGATTCAACGCGAAACCGGAACCACTCTTTCTGAAATCAATATGGTTCCGTTCATCGACGTCGTTTTGGTGCTGCTGATTATTTTTATGATCACCGCGCCCATCCTGCAATCGGGGATCGAAGTGGACGTCCCCAAAACAAAAACGGTAAAAGAGCTTACCGAAGTACGCATGGTGGTCACCATTGACCGCGCGCAACGTGTCTACCTGAATGACAAGCCGGTTAACATTCACGACCTGGGCCAGCAAGTTATCTCGCAGTCGCACGATATTCAGCACCAGGCTGTCTATGTGCGCTGTGATGAAACGGTCCCCTTCGGCAGTTGGGCCACGGTTGTGGATGCGCTAAGGCAATCGGGAATCCAGAATATAAGCGTGGTGACCCAACCGCTCAGCGAGCGTTCACAAATTCAGTGAAATGGTTTCCTACGCAGAAAATTCGATTCCTGACAATCTAACGCGCCCGCTCGGAAATTTCCTTGCGGCGTCGCTTGTGTTCCACTGTGCCCTCGGGGCCTTGCTTTATATTTCCGCACACTACTCACCGCACGAGGAATCCTGGGGCGGACCCGGCGGCGCGATTTCGGTCGGCGTGGTAGGAAGCGTCCCGGGAATTCCAATGCCGCGACCGGAACTTGCCAGCCCGAATCGCGTGGTGGACGAGTCGAAAGGACTCTATAAAACCGAGCCGCCTCCGAAAATTCCCGAAAAACAGCCCGATGCCACGCCGATTCCAAAATTCGATCGCGTGAAGCCGCCAAAGTATGTGACACGCCCTTCCAAAGTCCTGGAAAACAAAGCGCCCCCGCCGCAAAACGCTGTGCCCTACGGCGGAGGCGGCACCCCGACGGTTCCGTATACGTCATTCGCCATGGGCACCGGCACAGCCGCGACAGCCGGCATGGGATTCAGCAATGATGCCGGCGGCGGAAATTTCGGCGCGCGCTTTTCGTGGTATGTGGAAGCGGTCCAGCGACGCGTGAGCAGCAACTGGATCCAAGCGACTGTCGATCCTGGGATTCAGTACGCGCCCCGGGTGGTGGTCACCTTTGATGTTTTGAAAGACGGCACAATCACGAATGTGCAGGTGACGAAATCAAGCGGCAACGCGTCTGTAGATACGTCTGCGGTTCGCGCGGTGCGTGATTCAAGCCCCCTTGGACGATTGCCCGCGGAATATTCCGGCTCCAAGGTGGGAGTGGAATTCTGGTTCGATTACAAACGATGACGATGACAAGGATGGAATGAAAACGAATCGAAAGACTCCTATGACTAGAAAACTTGCAATCTCTGCGGCGCTCGCGATCGCCTTACTTTTTTGTGCCGGATCTGCCTCGGCTCAGGACTGGTTTAAGACCGGCACTGGCCTCGGCGTTTCAAAAGTGCGCCTGGCCGTTCCGGAATTAGGTGTGCGTGCTCCAGCGCCACCGGCGCTGGAAAAAACTTTTCACGACGTGCTTTGGAGCGACCTGGAATATTGCGGCATTCTCGATCTGGTGAGCCCAAGTTTTTATCCGCCGCAATCGCCAAGCCAGCCAAATGAACTGAAATTTGCCGATTGGGCCAACGCACCGGCCAACGCATACATGGTCGCCTACGGAAATCTTTCGGTCGAAGGATCGAATCTCGCCGCGGCAGGCTTTCTTTCGGATGTTCATAATCCGTCCGCGCCTATTGCGTTGCAGAAGATTTACCGCGGCGCCGCAACCGACACCGATGCTCGCCGTCTGGCGCATCAATTTGCGGACGACATCGTTTCGCGACTAAGCGGCGGGCTGCCGGGCATCGCGCTTACGCAGATCGCTTACGTGAGCACGAAAGCTGGAAACAAAGAAATCTGGGCGATGGATTATGACGGCGGAAATCAGCACCAGCTTACGCATCTGAAATCCATCTCTCTCACGCCGCGTTGGTCGCCTGACGCCACCAAAATCGCGTTCACTTGCTACGTTCCATTTCGCGGCATCACCTCTCCGCAAATCTGCATTTATTCCGCTGCTTCCGATCACCTGATTTCGTTTCCGCGTTATCGCGGCTCGAATAGCTCGCCGGCGTGGTCGCCCGATGGATCGCAGATTGCTTTCATGTCCAGCCAGAACGGCGATCCGGAAATCTACGTGACCGATGTTAGCGGTGGAAATCTCCATCGTATTACTTTTGCCGCAGGTGTGAGCACCTCGCCCGCTTTTAATCCGAAGACCGGAAAGCAAATCGCATTTGTCAGCGATCGAGGCGGGGATCCGGTGCTGTACTTGGCGAATACGGACGGCTCGGACGTTCATAGGATTGAGCTGCCCGATATGGGCTACAGCGTGGATCCGGCTTGGTCTCCCAATGGACAGCTTTTGGCCTTCTGTTGGAGACGCCCGAGTGGCAATTTCGACATCTATGTTATGGATGTAATCAGCCATCAGTTAGTGGAGCTCACACGTGACGCTGGGCGAAACGAACGCCCAAGTTGGGCGCCCGACGGGCGGCACATAGTTTTTGAGTCCACGCGAAACGGAACGCGGCAAATTTGGTCTATGCTGGCGGATGGAAGCGAACCGCGCCAGTTGACCTATGAAGGACAAAACGAATCGCCGAACTGGTCGCCGCGATGAATCGCGTAGATAATTCGCTCTCAAACATCATTTTTTTGGAATGGCACTCTTTAGTTCGGGCCAGATCGTAGATCGAGTTGCATAATTATACGCGACGTAAACTGCTTAGCCTTCGCAGAGCGTCGAAGGAGGCACTACATGCTGGACAGTAGTCTTAGAAGGTCGGGATTGTTGCTCGGACTCGTCGCATTCGTGGCTCTGGCGGGTGGTTGTAAGAAAGAAGTTGCCAGCCGGCCGCCGACTCAAACCGCTCCGGCACCAACATCCGCACAACCGACCGTCACGCTCAACGCTTCGCCCACGTCGGTAAAAAGCGGCGACACCGTCACGCTGGGCTGGACGTCAACGGATGCGACCGATCTCGATATCGAGCCCGGTGTTGGCAAAGTAACAGCACAAGGCACCACCCCCGTGAACCCGACGGAATCCACTACCTATACCATCACCGCGACCGGGCCGGGCGGCACGGCGACTTCGGATGCACGCGTCACCGTTGGCGCCGCCGCAGTAGAGGCTCCGCCTTCTGGAAATCAAAGCCTGAGCGAACTATTTGAGCAGAACGTGAAGGATGCTTACTTCGATTTTAACAAGTCGGACATTCGCGCCGATGCGCGCGACAATCTGGCCAAGACCGCGGAGTTTTTGCGATCCTATCCGCAGATTCGCGTGACCATTGAAGGCCATTGCGACGAGCGCGGTTCGACGGAGTACAACATTGGTCTCGGCGAACGTCGCGCGCAGGCCGCCAAGAACTATCTGATCTCGCTCGGCATTTCCGCGACGAGAATGGATACGGTCAGTTGGGGCAAAGAGCGCCCCTTCTGCACTGAACACGACGAATCGTGCTGGCAACAGAACCGCCGCGCGCATTTCGTGGCAGCGCACTAAACTGCTGCGGAGAAAGTTCTTTCGCGTCATCGCGGGGCGATTGGTTTTAGACACGGTTCGTCCCGCACAGCCTTTGTAAGTCGAAAAAGGAAAACAGGAGGCACGCCTTGCGCACACGATGGATTGCGCTCGCACTCGCGGCAGTCTTGGTCGGCGCCGTGGGTGGAGCAATGCTGGCGCCCAGCCCCACCGGCGCCGTTTCAAAAGACATGATTCAACTGCAGGAACAAGTGTCTCAATTGTTGCAGGGGCAACGAGACATCCGCAGCGCAATCGACACAAATCAAGCTACGCTGCGGACGCTGGTGCAACAATCGCTCGATGCTACAAATCAATTGAACGCCCAAATGGGACTCCTGCAGAAGAACGTGCAGGAAGCTACGGCGAGTAGCGGCTCGCGCATCGACACCATGAGCACCCAGACGCAGGGACTTTCTGACAACTTGCAGGACATTCAGGCGCGCGTGGCGAAGTTGAGCCAGCAGATGAACGACGTGCAAGGGTTGCTTCAAAGCATCGACGGAAAGATTTCGGGTGGAACATCGGTCACGCCGAGCGCGAACTCCTCCGGTCCGCCACCGAGCTATGCTCCAGCTAACCAGGCAGCGCCCCCATCCGCGGGAGACAATTCCGCAGCCTCGCCGATGTCTTCCGTGTCGAGTGACACGCTCTATCAAAATGCGCTGCGTGACTTCAGTACCGGGAAATACGATCTTGCGCGCCAGGAGTTCGGCGATTTCATCCGGACTTTCCCAACCAACGAACTCAGCTCGAATGCTCAGTTTTACCTGGGGGAGATTTCGTACCAGCAGGGGAATTATCAGGATGCGCTGGCGCAATACGAAATCGTGATGAGCAATTATCCCAAGAGTTTCAAGCTGGCTGCCGCGATGCTGAAAAAAGCCTTCGCCGAGCTGGAATTGGGAATGAAGTCCAGCGGCATTCGGGATTTGCGCGAACTTGTGCGCCGCTTCCCGGGGTCCGACGAAGCACGTCGCGCGCAAGCCAAGCTGAAGGAGCTTGGCGTATCCTCCACGCCGCGCCCGGCTGCGTCACACTAAATTTACGTCCTTCATTTTCTGGCGTCGAGGTGACAGGTAACATCCGTGAGATACAATTTCCTGGTTGAAACCTACGAAACCGAGCGAATTAAAGTCCTGAGCGTGTGGAGCGAATTCGCGGAGGGGGACCTTCCAATGCGTCCCCGCGCGGGCGACCCACGGGGACGTAGCGTTCGGGAGCAGATGATCCATCAATGCGTCAGCGAAGATTTGTGGTTTCGCACCATGCTCGCGGTCGATGTAGGTGCGCCGCCGCTTCCCGCGCAGGAAACCCGTCTGGAATTCATCAAACGATATGCCGAAGATAGCGGGAAACGCCTCGCTACGCTGAGAGAAAAAGAGGAAGCCTGGTGGGAGGGCGAAGCCACATTTTTCGATACGCGACGATCGCGCGCATGGATCGTCACACGAAGAATCTCACACACGTCGCATCATCGCGGCCAGCAGATGGCCATGCTGCGCATGCTGGGCCGCGGCCTGCATAGCAATTATGGCCCCACGGCTGACACTGGCGGATTAATGCAAAATCACGCGCCTACGATTTACGCTTACCACGATCTGAATTCGCTATTGCAAGGTGAAAGCAACGGCGGGCACAAGACTCCATTGCCCGAAGGCTCTAAGCAGCCTGTAACGGAGAGACCGGATCAAAAATAGGGCAACTCCGCTGCTATCTCCGTATCCACAGATTACGCGCGAAGCAAATCAGTCTGCCAGCTCTGAATCATTTTCTTGATCGTTTTGCGGTCGTTCACCTTTTCGTCCAACACCTTTCGCGCAAGCCCCGGCAATTCCGCGTCGCTCGCGAAACGCAACGCCACTAACTGGCCCACTGTAAAATCCGTGATGCAGCGATGCTGGTCGGGCGGCAATAGGTTACGCAGTCGCAACTGCATCTCCAGCCGGATCACCCTGTCCTGTACCGTGAGCGCAAACATCCGCGCGTAAAGCGCGAGCAATATGAGCGCCACCGCAAGCAGCACTGAAATCACGGTATCGCCCGAGAAGTGATGCGCTACCCGAAAGATGGACTGGACAAAATTGATCGCTAGAACCGGCAGAATAAAGTAGTGAAACGCGGGAACGATCTTGGCGTGATTTTCGAAATTCTGAGCCATGGCTTTCCTCCAGTTTCCACAGATTCTTGTTATGCGCTGGAGTTTAACAGATTTTTCGCGCCACAATATTCAGGCGAAGGCGCGAATGATCTTCTCCCCCCGTCTATATCATCGTCGCGAACCACAGGTTACGCCCGATACTTTTTGCGTCAGCCATGCCTGACTTCAGCTATACTCGCCACATAAACCAAAACTAGCTGAACAGGTGGAACATTCATGTCCGTAAACAAAGTAATTCTCGTGGGACGATTGGGCCGAGACCCGGAAACGCGCTATACCGGCGGCGGCCAGGCGGTAGCGAATTTCTCCGTGGCCACGGACGAAACCTACAAAGACAAAAGTGGCGAGCGCCAGAAGCGCACGGAATGGCACAAGATTGTCGTGTGGGGCAAACAAGCGGAGATCGCGCAGCAGTATCTGAAGAAAGGCTCCCTGATATTCATCGAAGGACGCATTCAGTCCAGGGAATGGCAAGATAAAGAAGGCCAAAAGCGCACAAGCTTCGAAATTGTCGCCACGAATTTCCGTATGCTTGGCGGGCGAGCGGATGGCGCGGCAGCAGGAGCGAGCGCAAGCTTTGGCCACGGCAGCGGCCAGGGGCGGCCGTCTGATCCCGATATGGAAGGCGGACCGATCCTCGAAGAGCCGGGCACCCCGGGGCCGGAAATTACCGACGAAGATATTCCCTTCTAAGGGGGACGCGCGCTAGCGAACCTGCTGCTGTTCGTCTTTCTGGCGCTGCTCGTCGATCCGCTTCATAAACTCTTCGAATTTGGGCTTTTGTTCCGGCGTGAGGAAAGCACGAATCCGGTCTCGGCCTTGCTGGCGAATTTTTTCATGCTCTGGCTCGATACTCGAGTAGAGCGTTCGCCATTGAGCTCTCGTGTCGTCAACGATAGCGGCCAACTGCTTCTCCTGATCCGATGTGAGTTGCAACTCCTTCGTTAAATCACTGACAATCTGTCCCTTCGTCGGCTGTCCGGTCGTAATCTGCTTACCCCAAACTCGCTCGCCCCATAGATGATTCCCTACGCCGCCCAAAAGCACGCCGAGTAGAAACACCACCAAGACGAGAAGCGCCGCTTCGCCCCGTTTCTTATCGTTGTCCATGTTTTGTATCCGCCACCATCATCAATACCTCATCGCGATTCGCAGGAAGACGCCCCGGATCAGGGAAAAGTTCTCGAAACTGAGTCGCACGCATGGAGGCCATCTCCGCGGGTGCAGTATTGTGCCGAACCGCATCGAACGTCACTAGCACGGCAAGTGCCAGCGTCGCCGTCGCGGCAAAGCGCCAAGCAACCGAAATAAAAGGCTGCCAAATGGATTTCTGCTCGTTCAACTTCGATAATTCCTGCCGAATTCGGACCATCATCATCCGAGAAAAACCCGGGCCCGGGTCTGCCGCAGGCGAAAGCGTACGCAGCAAATCCACGCTCGGAGCAACGTTTTCTATGGCCGAAGTACAGGCCACGCAGCTTTCCAAATGCTCCGCTAGCTTCCCAGCGTCGGCATTACTCAGATCGCCTGTGACATGATCTTCGAGCAATGCTTCGAACTCCGAACACGCTGGTCTGTTAAATTCCGCTTCCATCACTTTTCACTCTTCCTTTTGCGGCTGTATAGCTCGAATCAGCGTTGAGACGGTGCCGGTAGAGATCCATCAGGCGCGCGCGCGTGCGAAACAGCCGCACTTTTATGGTATTTACGTTCACGTTCAAAATCTCCGCCAATTCTTGCACCGAAAACCCTTCCACTTCCTTCAGGAGCAGCAGCTCGCGGTCACGCTCGGGCAATTCCTCAAGCAGTTGGTCCAGAATGTCTTGCACTTCAGCACGTCGCGCCGGGCTTTCGGGCGGGCGTTCGGCTGAGGCCGTGCCATCCAACCGCGAAATTTGATCCTCAGAAAGGTCCGTCTCGTAAACCAGCGGCCGCACTTTCTTCTTGCGCAAATAATCCCAGCATTCGTTTACCGTAATCTTATACAGCCATGTGGAAAAAGCCGCTCGCAGATCAAATCGCTTCAAAGAAACGAAAACTTTCAAGAAAACCTGCTGGACAACGTCCTCCACGTCTTCGCGCCGGCGGAGGATGCCGTTCACCAGCCCGAAAACCCGCTGCTGGTGCCGGCGTATCAGCTCTTCAAAGGCAGCCTCTTCGCCGCTCTGGGCCAAGCGGACCAGTTCGGCTTCTTCATCCCGCTTTCTCGCACGGGCTGGAAGAGAAATGGCCGAAGCATTTGCTGCCATATTCTTTGGGACGTCTGCCATACAATTTTGGTTACGTCGGCAACAACTTCTGGTTCCACCTCGCTGTTGGTTTAGATTGCCGAACTATACGTCACGGTTCACTGACCTGTAGTCAGTAATGTTCGCAGGTTCGAATACGCAACTATTGGCTCTTGCGGCAGACAGTAGTCCATGTAACAATACCCGCCATGATAATTGGAGAACGCATCCGTCTGTTGCGTGAAACGAAAAAACTTTCCCAGGGTGACATCGAGAAGCGCACCGGGCTTCTTCGCTGCTACATCTCGCGCGTCGAGAACGGCCACACCGTTCCGGCCATCGAGACTCTGGAAAAGCTGGCTCGAGCTATGGAAGTCCCGCTCTACCAGCTATTCTACGACGGCGAGGAACCACCCGTATTGCCAAATCTTCCAAAACGGAAGACTGCGGACGATATCGCGTGGGGAAGCAAGGGAAAAGAAGCGCGGCTCCTGGGCCGCTTCCGCCGGTTGCTGAGTCGAGTTGACGAAGGCGACCGCAGGCTCTTGCTGTATATGGCCCAGAAAATGGCCAACCGCTAGGTCTTCTCGGTTACTAGAGCGGTGACTCGACGTCGGTGTGTCGGCCTTACTCCCATTCAATCGTACTTGGCGGTTTCGAGCTGATGTCGTAGACCACCCGGTTTACTCCGGAAACTTCGTTCACGACGCGCACGGATATCCGCTCGAGTACTTCACGCGGCAATCGAGACCAGTCAGCCGTCATCGCATCCTGCGAGTCCACCACCCGCACTGCAATGGTGTATCCGTACGTACGACCGTCTCCCATAACCCCTACGCTTTGCACAGGTAAAAGCACGGCAAAAGCCTGCCACACTTTTTCGTACAAGCCCGCGCGCCGAATTTCTTCCACCACGATGGCATCCGCGGCTCGAAGCGTCTCAAGTCTTTCTCGCGAAATCTCGCCCACTAGCCGCACAGCCAGGCCGGGCCCCGGAAACGGATGCTTTGTGAGGATCTCCTCCGGCAAACCGAGCTCACGGCCAATCAGCCGCACTTCGTCTTTGAACAGATCGCGCAGCGGCTCGATCAACTTGAAGGGCATATCAGCAGGAAGGCCGCCAACGTTGTGATGAGTTTTAATGACCGCCGAGGGTCCTTTCACCGATACAGACTCGATCACGTCGGGGTAAAGCGTGCCCTGCACCAGAAACTTGACCGGCAGTCCCTGCGTCGAAGCCGTCAGCTTTCGGGCCTCTTCCACAAATACATTGATAAATTCGCCGCCGATACGCTTGCGCTTTTCTTCTGGATCGGTGATTCCCTTCAAGCGCCCCAGGAAACGTTCCGAAGCATCCACGCCAATCACATTGAGTCCGAGGCGCGCGCGAAGAAGCTCCAGCGTGTCGCGGAATTCATCGCGCCGCAGAAGCCCAGTATCCACGAAAACGTTCGTGAGCCGATCGCCGATTGCGCGATTCACCAACGCCGCAGCTACCGCGGAATCCACGCCACCGCTCAGCGCGCAAATAGCCCGAGCGCCTTCCGCCTGCTTGCGGATCGTCTCGACCATCGAGGCGATGAATCCGGCGCGATCCCAGTTCTGCTTCGCGCCACACACTTGAAAAATGAAATTCCTCAGAATTTCCGTGCCGCGTTCGGTGTGATTCACTTCCGGATGGAATTCTAGGCCGTACAATCGCTTTCCGGCGTGTTCCACGGCGCCGATAGCGTTGTCGGTCCGCCCGGTTACCCTAAATCCTTCCGGCAAACCAACCACATGGTCGCCGTGGCTATTCCAGATTTTGAATTGCCCGGGAAAGCTGGAGAAAAGCTTAGAGCCGTTCTCGATATCGAGTTGGGCAGGGCCGTATTCACGGCGGTCGGCTCGTTCCACTTTTCCGCCGAGCGTATGCGTAAGCCAGTGCATCCCATAGCAAATCCCAAGCACCGGAACATCCAGTTGCAAAACTTTCGGATCGCAGACCGGCGCTGTCGCATCGTAAACAGAACTCGGACCGCCAGATAATACGATACCCGCAGGTTCCAGCGCGCGGATCTCTTCAATCCGTGCCGTGCAAGGAAGGATGGCTGAGAATACCTGCTGCTCGCGGATACGGCGCGCAATCAACTGCGTATACTGGCCGCCGAAATCGAGGACCACGATTCCGTGTCGTGTGCTCACCGTGCCTCCCGCTGCCTGGTCGTCGTTCCCTAGTTTGGCTGAAACCGCGCGGCTGTTTGGCGTCATCAACCTCTCCGCCTTATCTTAAAACGATATTCACCAGCTTTTTCGGCACCACGACTGTTTTCACGATTTCTTTTCCGTCAATCAACACCGAAATGCGCGGGTCCTTCAGCGCGTGCGCGATAGTTTCATCCCCGCCGAAAGCATCGTCCACCAGAATCTTCCCGCGCAGGCGTCCGTTGATTTGAATGATGACCTCTACCTGCTCCTCACGCGTGAGGTCTTCGCGATAGGCAGGCCATTTAACACTCAAAAGATCGGTCGGATGCCCCAGCTTTTCCCAAAGCTCTTCCGCAATGTGCGGCGTGATCGGAGAAAGCATGAGCAACAAAATCTCAAGCACGCTCTTCAAGATTACGGGCGACACTTCCGCCTCGAGCGGTTCCTGGCCCTGCAGCTCATTGAGCAGCTCCATAATCAGCGCGACCGACGAATTAAAATGCCAGCGAACTTCGAAATCGTTGGTAACGCGCTTCAGCGTCTTATGCGCCTTGCGGACCAACGTTTTTTCTTTCGCCGTAGCGGTGGCGAAATCGGTCTGCGCGGATTGATCGGTTCGCACGTCTCGTAAGCGATCGGCATGTTTGGCGACCAGCCGATACAATTTGTTCAGAAAGCGCGCGCACCCTTCGATGCCCTGCTCGCTCCATTCCAAATCGCGCTCGGGTGGGGCGGCGAACAACGTGTACATGCGCGCCGTGTCGCAGCCATATTTATCGGCCATCTCCAGCGCCCCAACCACGTTTCCTTTCGACTTCGACATGACCGCGCCGTCTTTATGCACCATGCCTTGCGAAAACAAACGCTTTACCGGTTCGGTCTCATTGACCATTCCGAGGTCGTGCATCACTTTGCAGAAAAATCGCGAATAGATCAGGTGCAGGATGGCATGTTCAATGCCGCCAATGTACTGATCGATTTGAAACCAATATTCCGCTTTGCCCTTTTCAAACGGAGCGCGATTGTCGCGCGGATCCGTGAATCGATAAAAATACCAGGACGAATCGACGAAGGTGTCCATCGTATCTGTCTCACGGCGCGCGGGACCGCCGCACTTCGGACACGTTGTGTTCACAAATTCCGGCACCGACGCGAGCGGCGATTGCCCTTCTCCTGTGAGCTTTACGTTTTCAGGGAGCCGCACCGGAAGCTGGTCATCCGGAACCGGGACGATGCCATCTTTATCGCAAAAAACTACCGGGATCGGTGTGCCCCAGTAGCGCTGGCGGGAAATGCCCCAATCTTTCAGCCGGTACGTGGTCTCGGCGTCGCCAAAGCCTTTCGCCTTGGCGTCCGACGACATTTTCTTGATGGCTTCTTCGGACGTGAGACCACTGAACGCACCGGAATCCACCAACTTGCCGTGCTCGGTGTAGGCTTCGCTCATGCGCTCCAGGCGCAACGGAGCAGCATTGAGCGGCTGCACCACAATCTTCACCGGCAGATGATATTTCTCGGCGAACTCATAATCACGCTGGTCATGCGCGGGAACGCACATCACCGCGCCTGTCCCATAATCCGCCAGCACAAAATTCGCAACCCATATCGGAATGTTGCCGCCGGAAAATGGGTTCACCGCAAAACGCCCGGTGAAGAAGCCCTCTTTTTCGGCGGTCGCAATATCGGCGGCGCGCATGCTTTTATGCCGCATCGCTTTCAACTGCGATTCAATTGCACCGCGTCCCGGTACGCCCTCCAGCAAACTTTCCAGCAGCGGATGATTCGCCGAAAGCACAATCGCAGAGGCGCCGAAGATCGTATCAACTCGGGTGGTGAAAACTTCCAACGATTTTCCCGCCATCTGCGAGATGTCGAATTTCACACGCGTACCGTGGGATTTCCCGATCCAGTTGCGCTGTTGCACCAGCACGCGTTCCGGCCACCCTCCCGCTAACTCAATCGTTCCATCCAGTAGCGAATCAGAGTAATGCGTAATACGCAGAAACCACTGCTCCACATCTTTCGGCTCAACAATCGTGTTTTCATGCCGCCAACAACAACCGTTCACTACTTGCTCGTTCGCCAGAACCGTTGCGCACTGCGGGCACCAATTCACCCGGCTGCGTTTGCGGTAGGCCAGACCCTTTTCCAGCATGCGCAGAAAAAACCACTGGTTCCAGCGGTAGTATTCTGGCTCGCACGACGAAATCTCGCGCTGCCAGTCGTAACCGAAACCAAATCGTTCGCAGACAGCCTTCATCTGCGCAATGTTGGAGTTGGTCCATTCGCGCGGCGGCGTTCCGCTTTTAATCGCAGCGTTCTCCGCTGGCAAGCCAAACGAATCCCAGCCCATCGGGTGGAGCACGTTTAATCCGCACATGCGTTTGTAACGCGCAACGGCATCGCCAATCGTATAGTTGCGCATGTGGCCCATGTGCAATGTGCCGGAAGGGTAGGGCCACATTTCCAGGACGTAATATTTCGGGCGCGCAGGATCTTCTACCGCGCGGAACGCGTTCTTGTCCGCCCACACTTTTTGCCACTTCGTTTCGACCTGGCGCGGATCGTATTCGAACAAGTTCACTTTCCTCGAGACTTTCGTCGTGCGATCGGACGTGGACGCGATTTCACTGGCGTTTTTCTTTTTCTCGCATTTCCGTGCGCGCTTACTTTGCTTTTCTTCTTTCGACGCACCTTCATGCCGTCGCGCGCGCCGTTGTTAACAGGGATGACCACACCCATCAGCTTCCACAACGCAGCGACGTTTCTGCGGTCGTCGCCCGGCTTGTCAATGGGCGTCTCCAGAATGAAAGCACGCCCCGCAAGCTGCGGATGATTCAATAGCCTGCCAAACGATTCCAGGCCGATTTTGCCCTTTCCAATATGTTCGTGGCGGTCCACACGCGAGCCCAGATGCGTTTTCGAATCGTTCACGTGAACTACGCGCACGCGTTCCAACCCGATAGTGTTGTCAATCGCTTGCAACGTTTTGTCCAGACCTTCCGCGGTGCGTATATCCCATCCCGCCGCGAAAGTGTGGGCAGTATCGATGCAAACGCCGAGCGGCAAGTCCGAGGATGCATCGAGTACGGCTCGTAATTCCTCAAACTTCGAGCCCATCGACGTTCCCTGCCCTGCCGTGTTTTCCAGCAAGATTTCCAGGCCGTTGAGTTTCAGGCCGCGCGTGGCTTGTTTCAGTCCGTTAGCGATCGACCCGACCGCCGCGCCAGCTCCGCTCTCCATGCAACACCCGGGATGGGCCACCAGAAAGTCGGCTCCCAGCGCGAGCGCGCGAACGATTTCCTGATGAAACGCTTGCACCGAGCGCGTTCGCAACACAGGGTTAGGCGACGCCAGGTTAATCAAGTAATTGTCATGGATTACCAGCGGGCCAAGCCCCAATTCTTTACGACGACCACGAAATCGCGTCGCGTCTGCCTCTGAAATCCTGGAAGGACCGCGCACCCACATTCGCGGGCTGGAAGAAAATATCTGAAGCGCGTTCGCGCCCAGCGCATGCGCTATCTCCAGCGCCCCGGAAAGATCTCCAGCAATGGATGTATGGATTCCAATTCGAGTGCTGCCATTTTTCCAAGCAGGAATTTCAGGAGGAGGAGGCGCTTCGGGGCGATATTCGTCAGCTGCGTCGAAAGTTAGATTGATACCGTGATTTTCTTCAGTCATTACCTCTGAATGTCCAGGAGCCAGGGAGGCCGCAGATTCGCGTGCTGCAAACACAACCGCATCAAATGCATCTGCTTAAACAATGATTCTAACGGAAACGCGCGCATTCCGCAAACGGTCCCGCCACACGCCGAAAATCACAAATTTCCGGCGGCGCGTCCGGAATGCCACGCCCTTTCAGTTATTTAGCGGACCTACTAAGACAAGGCTGCGGCGGAGCTTGCGCCGTAAAAACTAAACCACGGCTTGGCCGCCGAAAGCTTCGAATTCACATTGTTGATGTTTTTCACGCCCTGGTCCCGCAGCCAGTCTTCCAGCGCTTTAGCGCCCTGCTTCGCGTAAACCGGAATGCCTTCCTTCCATGTGGCCCGGCCGCACAGCACGCCCGAAAAATTAACGCCAGACTCGGCCGCAAGCTCGAGTGTTTCGGCGAAAACATCGTTGTTCACGCCGGCCGAGAGGTAAATAAAAGGCTTTTTAGCGGCGGCAGCAGCCTTTCGGAAATGTTCTTTAGCTTCGTCGCGCGTGTAAACCGACTCGCCTTTACAAGCTTTGGAACCGGCAACGAACGCCATATTTACCGGAACTTCTACTTTCAGCACGTCAACCGCATATTGCGGCTTGGAAAACTCCTCCATGCTGCGCGTGACGATCTCCGGCTTCTTACGCGCGAATGCCGCGCCTTTTTCGTCGCCATTTTCCTCATAACCCACAAATTCCAGAAAAAATGGAACGTCCGATGCCGTGCATTCGCCTCCAATGCGTTCAACCCAGGCGTGCTTGATGTCGTTGATCTCGAAAGAATCAAATGGCGTGTAGTACAACAGAATCTTGATGCAGTCGGCTCCCGCTGCAACCAGGCGGCGCACGGACCAAATATCGAGCAGATCAGGAAGTCGGCCGGGACGCGTGTTGTCATACCCGCTGTTCTCGTACGCGAGCAGCAAACCGGCATTCGCGGCGCGTACTTTGGCCGCGGGAAGTCCATATTCGGGGTCCAGCAGAATCGCGCTGGCGTGGGGAGTTAATACCTTCACCACCGTGGTCTTGAATTCTTCCAGCATCTGCGCCGTCACATCTTTCTTGTCGATCCCCTTTTCTTTGGCAATGGCGCTCTTGAGCGAGCCGCGCTGGTCCATCGCCGCCGCCGCAATTACGCCGCGTGCGTCCGAGACCGCCTTCATACCCTTCTGTTTTCCCGGTGTGATTTTCATCGAACTTGCCTCCAGAAGATTGCGAGTAAAGGAATGACCGCGCATTTTAACACGGGATTTGCGGCGTTTGGGAGAGACTGTGGTTGACTCGTGCTTTGAACAACTGTTCCGCCACGGCGTTACAAGTAAACGATGTGATGTTGAGATGACTCTATGCGGGCTTCCCGGGAAAGATTATCTACGAAGCTGGGCCCGTATTCCGCAAGCCATGGCAACGGTGAAAGAGTGCGCTCCTGCAAACCGTGATGTGGGTATAGCGAATCGAGCAATATCCCTTCGTAACGATCCAGAACGCCTATCCGCAAATTCTCGGCTCGCCCCGCCTTCCCTTTCAACTTGGCAAACTGGTGGAGCATTTTGCGTTCCGCCGAATCCAGCGCGCCTACGAGCGTGTGATCGAGCTTCGTAAGCGGGACTTGATAGCTTTTCAACAACTTCCGTAGCGTTTTTTCACCCGCATCAAAACGGCTTGCCAGAGCGCGCGGCAGAGCTTTTTGCTCCATGCGCGCTCGCAGATACTGATGCCCGTGGAAAACGTCGCTAATGTCGAGGCCAAATTTTGCAAGCTTGCGGACGACCAACGGTTCGACGATCGTAAAACCAGCGCGCGGCAAAATCGCCGGCATGCGTCCGAGAAGCTTGTCGTAAACCACTTGCGCCTGCGCCATGTAGGCAATTTCGGCGGCGCCTCCGATGTATGCGGCGGTCGGCAAGAGCGTGTCTTGAACGATAGGCCGCAACAGCACGTTGGGCGTGAAAAGCTCCGGAGTTTTCTCGATTGCAGCTTGTAATTCCGCCGCAGTAAACGAAGCGCGACCGGCCGTAAATTTTCCGCTGCGCATACGAAGCGGCTGCCGGCGTCCGTCCACATTGTAGAAAAGCAGCGTGGACTCGGCGGTGATTTTCACTTGCGCGTGATATCCAGCCTTATCCAGCTCTTTCGACCGCGCAATGAGCGAAGCGCGCAACGCTTCGGCCTCGTCCAGCGCACGCCGGTAAACGCCCGCGGATAGCCTGTGAAAGCGCGGATCAAGCGGATCCAGGAAAATAATTCCCCGTCCCGCCATAAGCCGCACCATCAATTTTCCGAATGCGGTCCCGAAGGTTTCTTCGCGGGTATAAGATTCGCGAAGAGCCTGCGCAATTTCTTTTCCGAATGATCCTTCCAGACTTCCGGTCGCCTTCGCCACTAGCGCAGTGATGGGCGCCCCGAGCCTGATTTCGCCCACGCGTCGGCCTGCATCCGATTCACGCTCGCCCATTTCAAATTCAGCAAGGCCCTGCTTCGTGCTCCACGCGACATGATTGATCTCCGCGAAGTCGTGGTCTTCCGTTGCAAGCCAAAAAACCGGTACGCTATCGATGCCAGCTTTGGTTATTTCCTCGGCATATCGAACCGCGCTTATAGCCTTATAAAGGCTGTATGCCGGGCCGCCGAAAAGTCCAACTTGCTGTCCGCTGACGATAGCAGCCGCTCCCTTGGCCAGCCGTTCCAGACTGCGTGCGGTGTCTGGCCCTGCACCGAACGCCGCATTCTGCTCGCGCAATACCTCCACCACTGCTCGTCGAACGTTCCCATCCAGTTTGATCTTGCGCGCCGCCGCCAGCACGCCCGCCACAGTCGGCGACTCTCCGTAATAGTCGGCTACTTTGTCGAAATCCTCCGCAAACGTGGAAAAAAGCTTGGTCGTATGCGGAATTTTGCTAAAGGGAAGACAGTGAGACTCCATGGAGGCATTCATGATACACGCGCAAAATGTGCGCAGCAATGCAGGTGGGACGCGCCGAAACTCGCAAAGTTAGCAGTAGAAAATGACTTCTGGCGCGTATCGAACGCACCGCGAACGCGAGCAGAGCTACAGACAGAACTATCCACTGTTTTCTTCATGTGCGCAGGGTGACACTACAATTGATGCGCGCTCTGGGCCGTAAGATTCGAGAGCATGGCATCTATTTCAACCCGCGCGGAGGCGTCCAGAGGTAGGAGCGGACTTCGCGGTGCGCCGCCGTGATATCCGATTCGGTCCAGTGCGTACTTCAGACCGGCAATCCCATACTGCGGGCCGAACAATTTAGCTGGTGCGATCAACTTCTGCGCCAGCGAGTGGGCCTTGGCCGGTTCACCGGCGCGTGACGCTTGGTAAATCTCCACACACAATTCCGGAAACGCGCAAGCCACCGCGAGAATCGCCCCCACCGCGCCTTTTTCGAGCGATTCGTACAGCGTGGACGCCGAGCCTACCAGCGTCTGGAACTCTTTCCGCGCGGCAGCAATAATCTCGGCAATACCCGTCACGCTCCCGGAACTATCTTTCATCCCAATAATGTTCGGATGCTTCGAAACGCGCGCTACTAAAGGCGCCTCGACGGTCACATGCGTAAAGATTGGAACTGAATATACCAGAATTGGAATCTGCGCGGCGTCCGCGACGCGCAAGTAATGTTCCGCGAGAGCACTTTCCGTCATGGCCGGCTTATAAAAACTCGGTGTTCGCACCAATGCCAAAGCGTAGCCGAATGACGCCGCACGATTCGTGTGCTCAATCGTTTCTGCCGTTGATTCAGCGCCCGTCCCCGCAATAAGAATTTTCTCCGGGGCGGCTGCCTCCCGCGCGGTTTCCCAGATTTGGTAAACCTCATCCCATTTCAGCAGCACCGATTCGCTGGTAGACCCGTTGATGGCGTATCCGGCAAGCCCCGTTTTATTGTAACGAGCGATATTTTCGCGCAGTTTTGGAAGCGCCACGGCACCATCAGCCGCGAAAGGAGTCGTGAGCGGAGGAAATATTCCGTGAAGTTTCACCTCGTCATTTTATATCAACGAGCGAGTTTTGACGTGCGGAGTTCACAAAAAAGGGGGGTTGTGTGCGTTAAGAGCGCTCCGCCGCCGCCGCACTTTTGCGGCGATGCAAGTCCTGCAGTGCTCCCACCTCAACTGCATGCCCCGCCATAGCGCGAATTCCTCGCGCTGCGGCACTTGCAGCCGACAGAGTCGTAATACATGCAATGTTGTAACGAATCGCCGCGCGACGAATCGATTTCTCATCCCAAAAAGATTCGCGCCCCAGCGGAGTGTTGATCACCAAATCCACTTTGCCCGTTTTGATCAAGTCCACGATATTTGGCCGCCCTTCATTCACTTTGAAAACCGTCTCCACTTCGATGCCCGCGCTCGCCAGAGCCGCCGCAGTCCCGCGGGTAGCAACAACTTTCAGTCCCGCGGCCAGAAGATCCTGCACCACAAAAGCCAGGTAACGTTTATCGTGATCGTTCACGCTCAAAAACACAGTACCGTGCAGCGGCAAACGTTGGCCCGCCGCAAGCTGCGCCTTCGCAAATGCCAGGCCGAATGTGGACGCGATTCCCATCACCTCGCCCGTCGAGCGCATCTCCGGCCCAAGAATTGTGTCCACGCCTCGGAATTTGTTGAACGGAAACACCGGCGATTTCACCGCGTAGAAATTCCCGGCAGCCAGTTCCTTCACGCCCTTCGTTTCGATGCACGGCAGATTCAGCTCGCGCAACTTGCGTCCCGTCATCAACCGCGCAGCCACTTTAGCCAGCGGAACACCGGTTGCTTTGCTCACGTACGGCACTGTGCGCGAAGCTCGCGGATTCACTTCCAGCACGTACACTTTGTCGCGTTGTATCGCGTATTGCACGTTCATCAGGCCCACCACATTCAACGCGCGAGCCAGCCGCGCAGTGTAATCGCGAATGCGTTCCAGAATTGCAGGCTTCAGCGTCACCGCCGGAAGCACACACGAAGAATCGCCCGAGTGAATTCCAGCTTCCTCGATGTGCTCCATGATCGCCGCAATCACAACATCTTCGCCGTCTGCCAGCGCATCCACATCCACCTCGGTGGCGTCTTCCAAAAACTGATCGATCAAGATTGGCCGCTTCGGACCGGACGCCGTCCCGATCAGCACGGCTTGCGCAACATATTCCTCCACCGTCTTCAAATCGTACGCAATCACCATCGCGCGCCCGCCCAGCACATAGCTCGGACGCACCAGCACCGGCAGCCCAATTTCGTTCGCAACTTTTACCGCTTCCTCCGGTGCAAGCGCCGTTCCACCTTGCGGTTGAGGAATTTTCAGCTCGTTCAGCAGCGCGCCAAAGCGCCGCCGGTCTTCGGCAAGATCAATCGACTCAGGATCCGTCCCGATAATCTTCGCCCCGTTTTTCTTCAAATCGAGCGCCAGATTCAGAGGCGTCTGCCCGCCGAACTGCACGATCACGCCCTGTGGCTTTTCGCGGTCGATAATCGCAAGAACGTCTTCCAGAGTGAGCGGCTCGAAATAAAGACGGTCCGAAGTGTCGTAATCCGTCGAAACTGTTTCCGGATTGCAATTCACCATCACAGTTTCGTAGCCGTCTTCTTTCAACGCAAACGCCGCGTGGCAGCAGCAATAGTCAAACTCGATCCCCTGCCCAATCCGGTTGGGCCCGCTTCCGAGAATCACAATCTTCGGACGATCAACCGCTCCGGTTTCGTCTTCTTCCTCATATGTGGAATAGAGATAAGGAGTAAAAGATTCAAACTCGGCCGCGCAAGTATCCACGCGCTTGAAAACGGGGCGAACTCCAAGTTCGTTACGCCGCGCGCGAACTTCAGCCGGCGTTGCGAACCACATCTTCGCCAGTTCCACGTCGCTAGTGCCTGAACGCTTCGCTTCCAGGAGCAGCTCGGCCGAGATTTCCTTGATATCCGCGGCGGCCACGCGTCGATCGATTTCGACAGTTTCCATCATCCGGCGAATGAACCACGGATCGATCTTCGTCAGCGCACAGACTTCTTCGCAAGACATCTCGCGCCTGAGCGCCTCAAACAACCAGTGAATGCGGTCCGGTCCCGGCACCGTAAGTTTTTCGCGAAGCAGCGCAGTGGAAACTTCCGAAGGCGCGCGCCACGGTGTGTGCGGCTCAAGGGATCGAATACCCTTCCCCAACGCCTCTTGAAACGTGCGCCCAATCGCCATCACTTCGCCCACCGACTTCATTTGCGTGGACAGTGTGGTGTCGCTGCCAGGAAACTTCTCAAATTGCCACTTCGGAATTTTCACCACTACGTAATCAATCGTGGGCTCAAAAGAGCACGGCGTCTTCTTGGTGATATCGTTCGGAATTTCATCCAGCGTCATACCCAGCGCCAGCTTCGCCGCGATTTTCGCAATCGGAAAGCCGGTTGCCTTGCTGGCCAGCGCCGAGCTCCGCGAAACGCGCGGATTCATTTCGATCACAACCATCCGCCCCGTCTCCGGCTGGATCGCAAACTGAATATTCGACCCGCCTGTCTCAACTCCCACTTCGCGGATAATCTCCGCCGCCGCATCGCGCATGCGCTGGTATTCTTTGTCGGTAAGCGTCTGCGCTGGAGCTACGGTAATCGAGTCACCGGTATGAATCCCCATCGGGTCCAGATTTTCGATCGAGCAGATCACCACGAAATTGTCGCGAACATCGCGCATCACTTCCAGTTCGTACTCTTTCCAGCCCAGCGCGGATTCCTCAATCAGTGCCTGATGCACCGGGCTCGCATCCAGCGCCCGCGCAATCAAATCTGCAAACTCTTCGCGATTGTACGCAATCGATCCGCCGGTTCCCCCGAGCGTGAACGACGGACGAATCACTACCGGATAACCAAGCTCGTCGGCCAGACGCACCGCATCCGGAATCGTAGTTACGACTTCCGACGCCGGAACCTCCAGCCCGATCTTGCGGCAGACATTCTTGAACAGCAGACGGTCTTCAGCGATTTTGATCGCGTGCAGCGACGCCCCAATCAATTTCACGTTATATTTGTCGAGGATTCCCGCCTCCGCTAGCTCGACCGCCAGATTTAATCCCGTTTGTCCGCCCACCGTCGGCAGCAAAGCGTCAGGCCGTTCCACAGCAATAATCGCTTCCAGATATTCTTTTGTCAGCGGCTCGATGTACGTCCGATCCGCCGTTTCCGGGTCGGTCATGATCGTCGCGGGATTCGAGTTCACCAGCACCACTTCGTAACCTTCCGATCGCAGCGCCTTGCAAGCCTGCGTACCCGAGTAGTCAAACTCGCACGCCTGCCCGATCACAATCGGCCCCGAGCCAATAATCAAAATCTTCTTAATGTCAGTCCGCTTCGGCATCGTTCCTGATACTTGATTGCGTCAGTTAATGCGACTTTTCGTCCTTCCTCAATCCATACAACAACCCAAAACTGTCATCCCGAGCCCGGTTTCAGGCGAGGGATCTGCTCTTTCTTGCCTTCCACCGACCTCCACTCCTCCGAAATGTCCGCCCAAGTCGGGTTCCGCGCTTCAATCAGCGCAACCTTCGTTGAACGCCGCCATCCCTTAATTTCCTTTTCTCTCGCGATTGCATCGCGCACGTACTGAAACGATTCAAAGTAAACCAGCCGGTTGACTCGATACTTCTGTGTGAATCCCGGTAGTGTCGCCCGCTTGTGCTCAAGTGTTCTCCGAAACAAGTTATTCGTGACGCCGACGTACACTTTTCGCGAAAGACTCGCCATGATGTACGTGCAATAGTGCCGCACCATAAAGAGAACAGATTCCTCGCTGTGCTCGGAATGACAGGTAGCGCGTGTTGCTCAGCACCGCGCCCGCTTTTCATAGCGTCAAACGATCGGGTGTAGTCACACGCCATCCTTCATCAATGAAACGAAATCGTCGAACAAATAGCGCGCATCGTGCGGTCCCGGCGACGCTTCCGGATGATACTGCACGCTGAAAAGCGGCAACGAGCGATGGCGCATGCCTTCGTTCGTGTGGTCGTTCAAATTCACGTGCGTAATTTCAACGTCGCTCGCCGGTAGCGAATCCGGATCCACGCAAAACCCATGGTTCTGCGAGGTGATCTCCACCTTCTTTGTCCGCAAATTCTGCACCGGATGATTCGACCCGTGATGTCCAAATTTCAGTTTGAACGTGCGCCCGCCAAGCGCCAGTCCACACAATTGATGCCCCAGACAAATTCCGAAAATCGGCACATGCCCCAGCATCTTTCGAATATTCGCCACCGCATACCCGATTGGTTCAGGGTCACCAGGCCCATTCGACAGAAAAACGCCGTCTGGTTTCAGCGCGAGTACGTCTTCTCCCGAGGTCTGTGCGGGAACCACCGTCACATCGCAGCCATAATCCACAAGCAGCCGCAGAATGTTTTGCTTGATGCCAAAATCATACGCGACAACTTTGTAGCGTGACTTGCCCTCAGGAGTCGCCACAGGCCGCGATTTCGCTTCGGCTGACGCGCCGGGAATATCAAGGTCAATCGAGCCACGCTTCCATTCGTATTGTCTTGGTGACGTGACGCGGCTCGCCAATTCCAGCCCCGCCATCGTAGGAAGCGCGCGAGCCTCTGCAATCAGCTTCTCGGCGGGTGTGCCGTCCGTCGCCACCACCCCGCGTAACGCACCCACATCGCGCAAGTGCCGCACCAGCGCGCGTGTGTCAATATCCCAAATCACCGGCACACGATGACGTTCCAGATAATCCTGCGCCGATTCCTTCGAACGCCAGTTGGACGCCAGCGCCGAAAATTCGCGCACCACCAGACCTTCGATATACGGCTTTGCGGATTCTTCGTCGTCAAGATTCGTGCCCACGTTCCCGATATGCGGATACGTCAGGCAGACTATTTGGCCGGAATAGCTTGGATCGGTGAAAACTTCCTGATAGCCGGTGATGCTCGTATTAAAAACGACTTCTCCGCCGCGGCGCGTGCCAGCGCCGGCCGCGCGGCCTTTAAATACTCGCCCGTCTTCGAGCGCCAAAATAGCGCGTGCTTCGGGGTCTTGCGTCAGTGGCTCCTCCAAATTTCATCGCGACGCCGCATTCACCGTTGATGACATCGTTAGCGATCCAAAATGATCCACAGGCCAGTACGCAAACACAGCCTTACCATAAATGTACGGCCTGCCGACCGGCCCAAATACTCGCGAATCGTTCGAGCTATCGCGATGGTCGCCCATCACAAAATAATTTTCCGTTGGAATCGTAATCGGGCCGTAGCTCGAGCCATCCAGATAGCTCGGCGGAATATAAATTTCCTTCTGCTCTTTCCCGTTCACGTACAGCCGCCCGCCGCGCAGCTCGATCGTTTCTCCCGGCAAACCAATCACGCGCTTGATAAACGATTTCGATTTATCGAGCGGATACCAGAACACAACCACATCGCCTCGCTCGATCGGCTCGAAGCGGTACACAAACTTGTTGATAAAAATGCGCTCTTGATCGCTCAGCAAAGGCGCCATGCTGGTGCCTTCCACTTTTACCGGTTGGTAGAGGAAAACTATGATCACAAGCGCAAGGCCCAGCGCGACGGCCAAATCACGCGTCCAACTGCGCAGCTCTCGCCGCAATTGGGGAATGCGCGAGTTGTCGGTTGGAGCAGCCGGACCAGGGGTGGATGTATCGAACATTCTTCGCCTAATTATTTATAACATGCCGAGGCCGTGCACTCCAAATTGCAGACATCCGCTGTGCGCGCCGAATAAGACGAAGAAATATGGAACGCAGTGAGCTTCCGCCGCGAGCCAGCCGCCTCAATCGCCAAGCGTGAATCCCAGAATTGCCAGCGCCGCCACCACCGCCGTCTCCGTTCGCAAAATATTCTGTCCCAAGGACGCTTCAGCGAATCCGGCAACTCTCGCCGCATCCAATTCCTCATCTGTCCAACCGCCCTCGGGCCCTATCGCCAGGCTTGCAGTCGGTTCCGCATAAACGCTCAGCGCGTCGCGGATTAGTTTCGCTTCGCGCCGTTCAGACAGCATCAGCTTGCAAGCCGCGCCTGCTTGAGCGAACGCCTCCTTCGGGCGAATCGCGTGATGAGCGCCCACCCCTCGCGTTCCATCTTGGCCCGTTCGCAAAATGGGAGGCCGCAGCCGCCGCGACTGTTGCGCGGATTCCAGCAGAATTTTGTCCCAACGCAGGCGCCGCTTACTCGCAGCCGCCAGCAGAGCCTTCTCGCTGCGCGCCGCCGCCAGCAGAACAATTTCCGTAACGCCCAGCTCCGTTGCCTTCTCTAAGCACCATTCCAACCGGTCGAATTTCACCACCGACACCAGGAGTTGGATTTGCAGTGCAGGCTGCCGCTGCTCAAGTTCTTCCACCAAGATGAATTCGATCTGATGTCCCGAGCGCTTCGTTAACGCCACTTTCTCGATCCGCGCCAGCCAAACACGCTCACGGTCGCTCAGCTCGTAAAGTTGCCCAGGCTCTGCGCGCAGCACGCGTCCCAGATGCTCAGCGGTATCGCCGCGCAAAATGGCGGTCTTTGCTTCGAAGTGATCCGTAAAGAAGCGTCGTCGCACGGTGCCATTCTAACGTGAAGTCACTTCACTTGAAGGATAGAAAATACGGGAGGACAGTGGTTGGTGCGGAATTCTTTACGCTCGCCGACTGAGCCGATCACCGCGAAAATTCGCTAGCCGAAAATATCCTTCACTTTCTCAAAAAAACTAGAAGACCGTTCCGCAGGCTTGTTTTCCACTTTCGACAACACGCCGAGCTGCTCTAACAATCTCCGCTGCTCGCGTGAAACCTTGCCCGGAATCACAACTCGTATGCTGATGTAGAGGTCGCCTCGCCCGCCATTCGGATTCGGCATCCCCTTGGATCTCTTCCGAAACACCTGCCCCGATTGCGTCCCTTCTGGAACATCAAGATCTTCTTCTCCCTGCAACGTAGGGACGCGAATCGTCGCCCCCAGCGCAGCTTGTGAAATGCTCACGGGAATCGTGCAGTAAAGGTCCGCTCCGCGCCTCTCGAAAAACGCGTGGTCCTTCACTTCCAGGAAAATATACAGATCGCCCGCCGGACCGCCATTCGTCCCCGGCTCGCCCTGCCCTGTCATTCGCAGACGCGTCCCTGAATCCACGCCGGCCGGAATTCCAACTTCCAAATTTCGTTCGCGCTCGATGCGCCCCTGCCCTCGGCAAGTAACGCAAGTATCGCGAATCACTTTTCCAGCGCCCTGGCATGCAGGACAAGTCCGCGTGATCGAAAAAAATCCCTGTTGATAAGCCAGTTGCCCGTGTCCTTTGCAAGTAGTGCAAGTGGACATCGAAGTCCCCGGCTTCGCTCCCGTTCCTTTGCAGGTCTCGCAGTACTCGTGCCGCAAAACACGAATCTTCGTGCTGACGCCAGTGGACGCTTCTTCAAACGTCATCGACATGTCGTAACGCAAATCCGCGCCACGCTGTCCGCGAGCACGCCCCCCTCGGCGGCGCCCTCCTCCCAACACATCCTCGAACCCGAACAGATCGCCGAGAATGTCCTGAAATTCCTCAAAGATGCTGGAGTTGAATCCGGTATCAAAACCGCGGTTCCCCAATCCCGCTATGCCGTAACGGTCGTAAATCGATCGCTTCTGCGGATCCGAAAGCACCGCGTAGGCTTCGCTAGCCGCGCGAAAACTCGCCTCCGCTTCTTCTTTGTTTTCAGGGTTGCGATCAGGATGGTGCTGCAACGCCGCTTTGCGGTATGCAGACTTGATTTGTTCCGCGGAAGCCTCGCGCGTTACACCGAGAACTTCGTAAAAATCTGTCGAATTCGTGGCCGCCATCATTTCCTTTTCTACTTCTTGGAAGTTAAAAACTCACACTTACAGAAAATTAATTGGAACGATAGTGATTCGATGCCGCCACCGCGTTTAAGATTCTTTGGCCGCCGCTACGCGCACCATGGCCGGCCGAAGTACGCGATCGTGAAAAGTATAACCGGTCTGCATTTCTCCGATTACGGTGCCTTCCTTCTGATTTGTACCTTCCACGCTCTCGATAGCATGATGTAAGTGCGGGTTGAACTGTTCCCCGCTGGCTTCGATGCGCTTCACACCCTGCTTCACCAACAAATCCCAAAGTTGCTTCCGGATCAACTCGAAACCTTTTATATACTCCGCATATGCCGGATCGTCATGCGAGGCTAAAGCTCGGTCAAATGCATCCAGCACCGGAAGAAGCCCCTCCACAACTATTTCCGCTCCGCGATGGCGCTCCTGGCGCCCTTCTTTCTCAACACGCTTGCGGTAATTGTCAAAATCCGCCTGGCGTCGGAGCAGCGTGTCCTTCAACTCTTCTTTTTCCTTCGTCAGCTTCTGAATTTCTTCAGACTGCGGGTTTCCATCCGCTTCAAACGCGCGCGCCGCTGCGGCAGCCGCATCGTTCGCAGCCTGCTCTGCGTCCACACGCTTTCCACCGCTCGTCGCCACAAACGGTTTTGGATTTTCCATTTCGTCCCGATCTTTACGTGATGCCAAGACTTTACCCTCCTTCTTGGCTTTCCGAGAAAAACTGCGCCATGAATGCCACCGCCGTGATTACGCGTTCGTAATGCATGCGCATGGGCGCGAGAATGCCAAGTGTTCCCTGCACCTGGTCGTTAGATGAATACGACGCCGAAACGAGCGCAAGGTGTTTTCCGCCGTTCGATATTTTATCAAGTCCGAGTTCGACGTGCACGGGTTCCGGCGCTTCAATGCAGCCGCTCAAGAGAGCAATCAATCGATCCTTTTCTTCAATCGCTTCCAGCAGCTCGCGCAACTGCGCCTGGTCCGTGAAGTCCGGCGAAGACGCAAGTCGCGCCGCTCCTTCGACGTAAATCTTGCGGTCCGCATTGTCGCCCAGAATGCTGGGGTCGCAGAGCATCAACGCATCGTCAGCCATGCGGCTGTACTGCTCGCGTTCGCGGTCCAGTTGCTTGCGAAGATCAACGCGCATCGCTTCCAGCGTCCAGCCGGTGTAATGATGATTCAAATAGTCCGCGACGTGGTCCAGATCCTCTTGCCGAAACGCGCGCTCCGGACGAATCAGTTTGTCCCGCGCCACGCCTCCTCCCGAAATCAGAACCACCAGCACGCGTTTGTCCGGCAGAAGTAAAAATCGCAGATGCTCCACTACGCTGCGCGCAAGGGGCGGCGAAATAAAAATCCCCAGGCCGCGCGAAACCGCCGCAAGCACATGGCTTGCCCGTTCCATCACCGCTTCCGGCGTCTGTGCCGCTTCCAACTCGCGTCGAATCCATTGGCGATCTTCCGGGCTGGCCGTGGCCTGCGCAGCTACTTGCTCCACAAAAAAACGATACGCGGCCGCCGTCGGTACGCGTCCAGCCGACGTATGTGGCTGGTACAGCAAGCCTTCATCTTCCAGATCCGCCATCACGTTGCGAACCGTCGCCGGGCTCAGCGGCTCAAGATGTCGCCGCGAAATACTCCGAGAAGAAACCGGCTCGCCCGTTTCGATGTACGCGCGCACCACGTCCGTAAGGATCTGCTGATAGCGTTTTTGCTGCAGGATCGTTGGGCTCATGGTTAAAGCAGACTGTCGTTGGGTGCGGCGGCTTTTGCCTGCAGCCCGTCCTTGTATTTTAGTCTAGTCGGTGAACGCAAAGGCGTCAACCGCCGCTGAACGGGCATTGCGCGAGGTAGGCACGGGATTCCTGCTTGGATTCGCTGCTTGCGCCTTCGTCCCACGTGGCATATTGTGTATTCGAATTTTTCGCCATTTCTATAAGTTGTTTCAGATTCACTGAGGACGAACCTGCGAAGCCTGTCCACTGTATTACTTGCGGCGACACTGCTGCTTTTCGCGGGCGAAACTGTCTCCGAGCCCCGGCTCGCAGCTCCGAATGCTCAGGCGCCGGAAGCCTCCAGCTCAACACTCAACAGTTCCCTCTCCACCCGCGTCGTCGCCTACACCATCGACGCGAAACTCAACACCGCCTCCCATTCCATCGACGCCTCCGAAACACTCGTCTATAAGAATCTCACCGGTCAGCCTCAGCAATCTTTCCCTTTCCATCTCTATATGAACGCGTTTCAGCCTCAATCAACTCTGATGACTGAGGTTCGCATGAGCGGCGCTCGGGGTGTTGGAGCCGACTCAGGCTGGAACGAAAACAACCGCGGCTCAATCACCGTGACCAAACTCGAAGTCGAGGGCACGGGCGACCTCACCGCCAAAATGCAGTTCATCCAGCCCGACGATCACAACACCAACGACCGCACCGTATTTCAAGTCACTTTGCCCAAGCCAATCGCGCCCGGCGAATCCGTTCAATTCCACATGACTTTCCACGATCAGCTTCCCGAGGTCCTTTACCGCACCGGTTACAAACGCGATTTCTACATGATCGGCCAGTGGTTTCCCAAAGTCGGCGTCTGGTGGAAAGATGCCTGGAATTGCCATCAGTTCCATGCTGATTCGGAATTCTTCGCCGACTTCGGAACGTTCGACGTCAACTTGACCGTGCCGCAAAACGAAATCCTCGGTGCCGGCGGCGATTTAGTTTCTTCCGTAAACAATTCCGACGGCACCAAGTCCGCCAAGTTCCACTCCGAGGACGTCCACGATTTTTCCTGGACCGCCAGCCCCGATTACACCGTTATCGAAGATTCCTGGACCGGCAGCGCAGGACCAGTAAAACTCCACCTGCTCATGTCACCCGGGCACATGGCTTCCGCGCAGCGTTACATGCAAGCTCTGAAAGGCACGCTCGCCTGGTACGACAAGAATATCGGCCCTTATCCTTACGATCGCGTCACAACCGTTGACCCGCCGCATGGTGCCTTCAACGCCGGCGGAATGGAATATCCCACGCTCATCACCGCCGGCACCAACTGGTACATGCCAAAAGGTGTTCTCGCTCCCGAAGATGTCGTCAATCACGAATTCGGTCATCAATATTGGTACGGCATGGTCGCCACAAATGAATTCGAAGACGCCTGGCTCGACGAAGGCATCAACAGTTACGTGGAAGCCAAATCTATGGCCGCGCTCTACGGCGAAAACACTTCCATAATTAATTTTCCGTTTGCCACTGCTAGTGAAGCGCAGTTGCTGCGCATTGAATACATTTCGCTTCCGGACACCGATCCGATCACTCGTTTTTCCTGGAAATTCATCAGTGACAACGCCTATGGCGGCGTGACCTACGGCAAGACCGCCACTGTCCTTCTCACACTTGAAAAAGTAGTCGGCGAGCAAACCATGCTCGCCGCTTTACACGAATATTTTCTTCGCTACCGCTTCAAGCATCCCACCGGCGACGATTTCCTAAAGACTATCGAAGACGTCTCACATCAGGATCTGAAGTGGTATTTCGATCAAGCCGTTTACGGCACCAATGTTCTTGACTACGACATCTGGGACGCCCACTCCGACCGCTTGAACTGGTGGGAAAAAGAAATTTCTCGTAAGAAGGCCACCGACGAACTTTACCGCACCTACGTCACCGTGCATCGCAAGGGTGATTTCGTTTTTCCAGTCGATGTCATCGTGAAATTCGAAGATGGTTCCACAACCACCGAACACTGGGATGGTCGCGACCGTTGGGTGCGCTACACTTACGATCGCAAATCCAAAGTTGCCTCTGCACAGATCGATCCAGGCAATAAAGTCATGCTCGACCGCAATTTTTTTAACAACAGTTATGTCGGGGAGGGAGACTATCGCGCCGTTCACAAGCTTGAAAATATGTGGGTCTTCGCCAGCGAATGGATTTCGCAAATCCTGGCCTGGGTATCCTAGTCAAAATGCGAAGGAGCTAGACGCGTGTCATCAGCCGCAAGGCCAAAAACATTTGCATCCGGTGCCGGACTCGTATGGCGCTGGCAGCGAATTCTCTGGTGGATATTCGTCGTCAATCTGGTTTTGGCGCATTTCGCCGTTCGCGGGTTGGTCGAGCGCGTCAATTCCACGCTCGCCCACAGTTTAGCGTCGCAGCGTCTCGTAAATGGCTTCGATCTTACGGCGGTCATGGATCTGGCGGCGCAACCCGATTCTCCGCTTCAGGCTCCCGGTCCCGCGGAGTTTCATTACTCCATAATTTTTGTGATTTTCATGATTTTTTCCACTGGGGGCATTCTCGCAACCTACCTTTTCGATTTAAAGCCCACCACCACCGCTTTCTTCGAAGCCTGCGGCCATCATTTCTGGCGTTTCGTCCGTCTTCTTGTTTACATGGCTCTCGCTTTTATCCCGATTGGCATTCTTATCGCCATCTGTAGTGCGATCCACCACAGTATCGATGAGATATCAAACTCCCCTTACCCCGCTGCTTATTTTTCTGGCGCTTCATCACTTCTGATCTTGTTGCTTCTCATGGTTCTGCGATTGTGGTTCGACATGGCCCAAGTCATCGCTGTTGCCGACGATGAAACCAGGATGCATCGCTGCCTTCGCCGTGCTGCCTCGCTCCTGACTCACAATTTCGGCTCTCTCTTCTGGCTCTACCTGCGAGTCAGTCTGCTTGCGTGGATTTTCTTCGGCCTCGGCATGTATCTATGGATGTACGGCCTGAGTCCGTTGTCCATCACCACCGCATTTCTGCTCACGCAGTTAATGCTGATCTTCTGGATTGCAACGCGCCTCTGGCAACGGTCCAGCGAAGCCCTCTGGTACCGCCAATATCAGGCCACAACCGCATCCGAGCCCAGCTATTCGCCGTCACCTGCTCCCGCGCCAGTTCCATATTCCGCCGCCATGAATTAATTATCAGCAGGACCGGGTCTTCATGAACGCAAATGACTTCCGCCGAATAGCCCTCAGCCTCGAAAGCGCGGAAGAAAGTTCGCACATGGGACAGCCGGATTTTCGCGTCGGTGGCAGAATTTTCGCCACGCTAGCCTCGGAGAAGGAAGGCTACGGCAACTTGATGCTCACGCCGGAACAGCAAACGCTTTTCGTCCAGGAACTTCCCGAAGTTTTCCTGCCGATTAAAGGCGGTTGGAACCGCATGGGAATGACTCACATCCGGCTGGCCGCCGCTAACGAAGACGTACTTGCGGGCGCTTTACGCACGGCGTGGCAATTACGAGTCGAGAAAAATCGCAAGTCAGGCAAGAAACCTCGCGTTACGCCCAAGCCTGTCCCTACGAAGCAATCGCGGCGCAAGAAACGCTGAAGATCCGCGGGCTCTCCAAGGATTCCCGAACTCACCAGATCCGGCAGCGCAATTCTTCCTTGCGAACCATTGGCGAATCCGCCTTGCATCCCCAGGCCTTCGCAAACGAGGGCATGTTTGAAAGCGGTCCCTTCACACGATATGTCCCCAACGGGTGCGGATTCGTCGCCACAATCATCCGCGCATATTCAGGACGGAAACTGCCTGCCCATATCTGCGCAAATGCCAGAAAAAATCGCTGCTCCGGAGTAAATCCATCAATCTTCGGCGCGGCTTTCCCTTCCAACGATTTCTCCAGCGCCGCATAAGCAAGTGTCAGCCCGCCCAAATCCGCGATGCTTTCGCCTTCCACCAGCTTGCCGTTCTCATGCAGCCCTGCTTCCACTTCGAATTCGTCAAACTGTTTCGCGATGCAATCCCCGCGCTCTTTGAAATTCTTCAAGTCTTCTGCAGTCCACCAATTCTTCAAATTGCCTTGCGCGTCGAATTTCGCTCCCTGGTCGTCAAATCCGTGCGTCATTTCATGGCCGATCACCGCCCCAATTCCGCCATAGTTCATCGCATCATCCCGGTTGGCGTCGTAAAACGGCGGCTGCAGAATCCCCGCCGGGAAAACAATCTCATTCATCGTAGGGCTGTAATATGCGTTCACCGTCGGCGGAGTCATGCCCCACTCCGTACGATCCACCGGCTTGCCGATTTCTGAAAGGTCGTGCGCCAGGTCAAATTGGCGTCCGCGAAAAACGTTCTCCACGTAGGCCCCACGGTCCACTTTATACGCCGAGTAGTCCCGCCACTTATCCGGATACCCAATCTTGATCATGATGGCGTCCAGCTTTACCGCTGCTTGCTTCCGCGTTTCCGGACTCATCCAATCCAGCGTGGCCAGGTCGTCGCGCAACGCGTCCATCAAGTTCTTCACCATCGCCACCGCTTTGGCTTTCGCTTCCGGCGGGAAATACTCTTTCACGTAATACTGTCCCAGCGCTTCTCCCAGATTTGCATCGGTGGCCTGCACGCACCGGCGCCATCGCGGCAGAAGCTCCGTAGTGCCCTGCAACGTCTTTCCGTAGAAATCGAAATTCTCATTCACGAATTTTGACGATAGCGAAGGCGCCGCGTTATGCAACAGATGCCAGCGCAGATAAACCTTCCAATCCGCCAAAGAAACCGTCGCCAAGGACGCATCCACAGCCTTGAAGAATTCCGGCTGGTTGACGTTCACGTCTGTGACCGGCGGAGTCCCCACTTCGGTGAAATATTCGGTCCACATAAAATGTGGAGTCAGTTCGGCTAACTGCGCCACGGAAGTCTTGTGATACGTGTTGTCCGGATCGCGCCGTTCCACCCGCGTCATGGAAACTTTCGCCAGCGAGGTTTCCAGTCCCATCACCGTTTTCGCTTCCGCCGCCGCGGCCGCATCATCATCCCCGGCCAACTTGAAAATATTCGTAACATGCTGCACATACGCCGCTCGGAGCTTTTCCGATTTCTCGTCATCCTTCGTGTAGTAGTCACGGTCCGGCATTCCCAGCCCACCCTGCCGCGCGGACGCAATCACTTGCGTGCTGTTCTTGTAATCCTGCTCGGAACCAAACGCGAAAAGCACTCCTGCTCCGTCGCGTTGCAGTCGCGCAATTTCCGCCTGTAACGACGCCTCATCATGTATATCGGCGATGCGTTGAAGCTGTGGCAGCAGCGGCTTCAAACCAGCTGTTTCGACAGCCGTCTCATCCATGCAGCTTGCATAAAAATCGCCAATCTTCTGCCAGTTCGAACCTGCCGCCGCATTCTTATCCGCCGCCGCTTTTTCCAGTATTTTGCTCAGCGCCGTCTCGTTGTCCTGGCGAAGTTTGTTGAACGTTCCCCACGTCGGATATGCCGCTGGAATCGGATGGCTCTTCACCCATCCACCGTCAGCAAATTGGAAGAAGTCGTCGCAAGGTGATGCGCTGCGATCTAAGTTCGAAAGATCAAATCCGTGCCCCGTCCGCTCGTCCGCCGTCCCAATATCGCAGCCACCTCCTAAGAGGGCCTCCGCTGCAATAGTTTCAAGTCCCGCTCGCGAATCCACGCTCTGCGCCGCAACCCGCAGAGGCAAAAGTATTGCCAGTACCCCTAACAGAACGAACGGAACACGTCGAATCATCGAGTGGCCTCTTTCAATTAGGTTTTGAATTCCACATGCCGTTACCGAGTCTTGGTGAACGACCAAACATTCCTGAAGAGTGAGACGTGACTTCCTACCAAACCGCGCTAAAAGATTGTGAAGCCGCGCGCATGCTGTGTCAACGGCCTGCACCCGTCGTCCACGGCCTGCTTCCGCGCTTAGATCCTTGATATTGACAGTCTATAGGAAGCTAACGTATTGTCCTACAGATCGTCTATAGGAGAATTATGACCGCAGATCAAACCAATGACCAAACCAACCTTCTCCAGGGCACCCTGGACATGATGATTCTAAAAGCCCTGGCCCTGGACCAGATGCATGGTCTCGGCATCTCTCGCCGAATAGAACAAATCACAAAAGGAACTTTTCAGGTCAAACCCGGCTCGCTCTTCCCCGCCCTTCACCGTATGGAAGAGGGAGGCTGGCTTGTTTCCTCCTGGGGCGAGTCTGAAAATAATCGTCGCGCAAAATATTATCGGCTCACCAAGGCCGGCCGCCGCCAGCTCGAATCCGAAACCCGGCGCTGGGGCCGCATTTCGCTGGCCATCGCTCGCGCCCTGGAAGCCTCCTAGAGTTCGCGCAGTTAGACAGGAGCAGAAAGTATGCCCAAGCTTTCGCGGATCACCAATTTCCTGCGAAATATATTTGCGCGCGAGAAAACCGACCGCGATCTCGATGACGAAGTTCGCTCGTACTCCGATCTCCTAGCCCAGGAAAAAATCCGCGAAGGAATGAACCCGCAAGAAGCTCGCCGAGCAGCCAGGCTTCATCTGGGCGGCGTCGAGCAAGTTAAAGAAGAGGTGCGCCAGGCTCGCGCCGGAGCGTGGCTCGACTCAGTCATTCAAGATTTTCGTTACGCCGCTCGCACTCTTCGCAAAAATCCCGGCTTCAGCGCCATCGCAATTCTCACACTAGCGCTCGGCATCGGAGCCAGCACCGCGGTCTTCAGCCTCGTTAACGCCGTCCTGTTGAAGCCTTTGCCTTATCCTGATTCGCAACAGATCGTATTTCCCTGGCGCCAACCTCCCGCCGGACTGAATCTCGGTTACGACGAGATGCCTTGGGGCCGCCCCGACTTTCTCTTCTTCGCCCGCGAATCCAAATCTTTTCAAAGCGTTGCCGCGTTCAGGAGCGATTCCTTTAATCTTACCGGCTCAGGTGATGCTGCGCGCCTCGATGGCCTCCGCGCCTCCGCCGGATTCTTTCCCTCCTTGGGAATTTTCCCTATCGTCGGCCGCACTTTCACAGCGGAAGAAGATCAAGCCGGCCACGAGCACGTCGTAGTTCTCAGCTACCGCCTATGGCGTGACAGATTCGGCAGCGACACGCAAATCCTGGGCCGCGTTCTCCAACTCAACAATGAGTCTTACACCGTGATCGGCGTGATGCCCCAAGGATTCGTTTTTCCGCGCGCCGACGAAATGCCGAACAGTTTCCCTTTCCCGCGCGAGACACAGCTTTGGGTTCCGCTAGCTCTCGTCCCCGGTCCCATCATTCCAGGCGAAGATTCCGAACTCGCGGTCATTGGACGCTTGCAGCCCGGCATCACGCCCGCTCAAGCGCAATCCGAAGTCAACCTCATGTCCAAGCGCCTTGAAGATTTCTTTCCCGGCGGCAAGGGCTGGTTCGGCATGAAGGTTACTTCGATGCAGCGCCAAATCTCAGGTGACATGCGACGGCCGCTCCTGCTAATCCTCGGCGCGGTCGGCGTCGTTCTGTTAATCGCGTGTTCCAACGTCGCCGGTTTACTTCTCTCTCGTTCTCTGGCCCGCACCAAGGAATTTACCTTGCGTGCCGCGCTTGGTGCCGGCAAGTGGCGGTTGATGCGGCAGCTTCTTACCGAAGCGCTGATTCTCGCCGGTATCGGAGGGATCGCAGGCATCCTGATCGCAAAAGCCGCTATTCACTTCGTAAAGTTCTTCGCGCCTCCCAATATTCCTCGTCTCGGTGAAGTTACTCTCGACATGCGGGTCGTTCTATTCGCTCTCGCGGTCAGCTTTGTTACCGGAATTTTGTTTGGCCTGGCGCCCGCGATTGCCGGCTCTCGCGATAATCTGGTCGAATCTCTTAAAGAGGGAGGCCAGCGCTCCGGCAGCAGCCCCACCGGTGCGAAGCTTCGCAACGTACTTTTGATTTCAGAGGTCGCCTTGGCTTTGGTGCTGGTTATTTCCGCGGGCCTGCTTACTCGAACATTCCTCCACTTACTTAAAGTAGACCCCGGCTTTAATCCCACGCGCGTCCTGACTTTCGAGCTAACCTTGCCCACAACGAAATACACCGATCAGCCGCAAATCATAGCCCTATATCAAAAAACGCTTCAAAGCATCCGCTCGCTTCCCGGTATCGAGTCCGCTGGAATCACAGCCACCACTCCGCTGGGCGGCGCTACCGAAAGCACTTCCATTCGATTGCCGGACCACCCGTTGCAAGATCCCAAAGCTCGCGCCTTCTCGAATTACACGATGATTTCTCCTGGCTATTTCGCTGCTGCGGGAACCCCAGTCCTCCGTGGCCGCGATTTTCTGGATTCCGACACCGCAGATTCCCTACCTGTAGCCATTATCAACACCGCAATGGCCAAAAAATTCTGGCCTGGCGAAGACGCCATCGGGAAGCAAGTCGCGCCCGCCAGTAAGAAATATCCCGCGGAAACCATCATCGGCATCGTCGCCGACGTCAAACGCCTCTCTCTTCGCGAAGACCCACCTCCCGAGATGTATGTCCCCTACAACCAGAAAGTTTGGCCTTCGCTCCTCACCATGGACGTCCTCCTGCGCACAAAGGTCGATCCCGTATCGCTCACCGATGACGTGCGCAACGCGTTGCGCTCCGTTGACCCAGACTTGCCTTTAGCAAAAATCTCCACACTCAGCGCCATCGTTGACGATTCCATGACGCTTCCCCGCTTCGCCATGCTCGTACTCGGTTCCTTCGCCGGACTCGCCTTACTTCTCGCTTCTGTCGGAATGTACGGCGTCATCTCCTATTTCGTCGGACAGCGCACTCGCGAAATCGGCGTCCGTGTTGCGCTCGGCGCTCAACGCCGCGACGTTTTCGAAATGGTCCTCGGCCAAGGCGCGCGTCTCGCGGCAATTGGAATCGCACTTGGCTTGCTCGCAGCTCTCGCCGCTACACGCATGATGGTTAGCTTCCTGTACGGAGTTCAACCCATCGATCCGCTGACCTTCGTCACTTTGTCCTTTTTGTTGCTGTCTATCGCTTTACTCGCTTGTTACGTCCCGGCTCGTCGCGCCATGCGCGTCGACCCCATGGTCGCACTCCGCCATGAGTGACGCCGTCGGTAAAGAGGAGTGAGATGTCGATCTCCGCATCTCACTCTCGTCCTGCTCGGCCTTTTCAGCGGACTCGCGCTCGTCCTCGCTGCCATCGGAATTTACGGCGTAATTTCTTACAGCGTGCAGCAGCGCACGCACGAGATCGGCATCCGCATGGCCCTCGGCGCGCAACGCAGCAACGTTCTTCTCCTCGTGGTCGGCCAGGGAATAAAACTAGCCACCCTTGGCGCTGTGATCGGCATCGCCGCAGCTCTCGGCCTCACGCGACTGATGGCCAGCCTTCTGTTCGGCGTCAGCGCAAACGATCCGATCACCTTCGCCGCAGCCGCCTTGATCCTTTTGCTCGTCGCGGTCGTCGCCTGCTATATCCCGGCGCGTCGCGCCATCGCTGTGGACCCTATGAACGCTTTGCGCTACGAATAAAAAACGAAACTAGCTTTCAGGTATAAACCTGATATACAACACGTCTAGGTTGTGTGATTCTTTCGGTCTTATAACGCCGCGATATTTGAGACTTGGGATTTGCTCCATGTCACGAGGAGAATTTATGACGCCGCCAAAACCCTCTCGCTTGGTCACCCTTCACTCCATAAAAGGTGTCGCCCTCTCGGCCGCACTACTATGTGGTTTTGCGATCCCCAGCCTCGCGCCTTCGGCCTGCGCTCGCGGAATGCAGATGTCGAGCGACGATCTCTCGAACTCCCGAACGGCCGCGCCTAAGCCCGATCGCGAGAAAAAAATCTACACAAATGATGACGTCGAAGCTCTAGCTCGAAATGGTGTCACGACTGTTGGCAATGCAGGAGGCATCCCCATCGCGCCCGATACGGACTCCTCCATAGTCCGAACGTCCGCGACGCGTCCCGCCCTTATCCCACAAGTCGCAACCGCCGAGCGTCTGGCGCCCGAGAAAGATGCGGTTTGGTACGCGCAACAATACGTCGCGTTCAGCACGCGGCTCGATAGCATTGACGCCGGAGTGCAACGCCTGCGGAATTTTCGGCAGTCCGATGCGCCGCCACAAACCGCTCCGGGTTTGGACGTGGGCCTGAATATTTACGCGCCGTGCCCAGCCCTTAGCACCGACGCCCTGATCCAGCAGCTTGAGATACAACGCTCCGTCATTGTGTCGCAAATTTCCGACCTGGAAGATCGCGCGCGTGCCAACGGCATTCCGTCCGACGCCTTGCGAAACGCGGAGGAAGTTGCCGCCCGCGCTCAGGACATTTCCCGTTTTCCTGCCGCGGTTCAGGAACAAATCGTCACTCAGCAGGTCCAACAACTACAGTCCGAACTCAACGAAGTACGCGAGGTGAAGTCGCAGATGGTGGAGCAAGCTGCCGCGCAGAACATCACACTCCTCCCGCCGCTGCCGGAAACAAAATACGGTGGAGGCTTTACCGTGGATTACATGAAGCAGCTCAATATTCAACAGAGTCAGATCGCAAACCAGCTTGATCAGACCCAGGACGAAGCGCTGCGCTTAGGAGTTTCTCCGAGCGCCTTGCCGTAACCGTTTTCGGTTAAATCTCAAATCTTTTTAAATCTTCGCCGTCGCTTTTTAGAATATTTATTCCTGTCTTCGATACGTGCCGGTCTCGTGCACCGTACCAATCTGCAGTTTGTCGTCGTCCGTAAACCTCAAATTCCAAACCTGAAAATATGCCGGTGATCCCGCAGGCGCGCAATTCATTCGGATGTGTTTCTCATCCGGAAAATCGTAAACGCACTGATGGAACTCACTCAAACTCTTCATAATCAACGTCCCATCCGCCTTGAAATGCAAAGTTTCTTTCGTGCCGTGCACCTCTTCCCAATCGCCTACGATTTGCGACTTCAACTCCGGAGTCGCTTCTTGTCGGCACCCTTGTAGCCACGAAGCGGCGCAAATCAGCAAAACTGCACCTAACCAACAACTCGTGTATTTCGCGGCAAGACTTTTCATTTGTCACCCGCGCCTGCTGCTCGTCCTGAATTCAGTGAATCGTGTTGGAACTTGGGCCACGCGCTTTGTAAAAGTCCGTGGCTCCCCGTCTGCACCGCATACAGCGTGCCTTCCGCCATCGCAATGTACAGAGTTCCGTCCGGCGCCAGTCCCGGTGCCCCAACCGCAGTTCCCTGCAATGGCAAATCCCAATAGAAGTGACCCTTATCCGACAGTGCCACCAGCCTCGTTGCCGCCATGATGTAAATCGTTCCGTCACTCCCCAGCACCGGAGAGAGCACGCCGCGGCGCGTCTGCGGCAAGCGGAATGTCCATTTTACCGTGCCATCTTCTCGCGCGAACGCATACACCACATCCTGCATCGACACCGCGATGATTGTTCCGTCCGCGGCAATCGCGGGAGGAGTGCGAAATCCCGCCTTGTTACCATTGTCGTAAATCCATTTCACTTGCCCCTGCCCGTCCAGCGCCACAAATCTGTACAACTGCGACCCGCCGTAAATCGTTCCGTCTTCGCCCACCGCAATCGGAGTATCAATATAGGTATCCGTGGACCCGTTCGCTGGTGCGCCAAACCCCGACAGCGGAACATGCGGATAGGACCAAATCGTCTTCCCCTCTCGATCGATCACAAAAACTCTTCGCTGCCGCACAAACGCCAATTCCCGATTGCTCAGCATCACGGGCGAGCTGTTGTAGTCTAGTGTCGGCAACGACCACCGCAGCGTCCCATCCTCCTTATTGAAAGCCGAAAAAGATTGCCCGCAGACGGTGTACACCGTGCTCTCATCCGATGTTCCGCCTTGGTCGCTGGAGGCCATCTTCTGCATCGGGCACGACGCCTCCCATCGTTTCAGCCCTGCAGGCGTTAACGAATACACTTTGTTCGTCGTGCCGAAATAAATATTCCGCTCTTCGTCCTGAAATATCGCCCCCTCGATCTGGTCGCGCAAATCCACCCGATATTCCCATCGAAGCGCGCTCGAAGGGTCCACGCAATAAAGTTCGCTGCCCGCTATGTACAGCTCTCCATCCTTCCCCACCGTCGGCGAAGTATAAAATCCGTCTATGGGACTGAAATATTTAGTCCATTTCACTTGGGGAATTTTGTCGTACGCAGGAACCGGACGCCGCACCAGCCGATACCAATAGAAAATACATCCGGCCGCCACCACGATCACTACGCAGAAGCTTAAAACTCTTTGTGCCACGAACGCGCCCGCCCCCCGCCGCACTCCGCGCTGTTACCAAACGCCCCAGCGTGCAAACGCTCCCACCGCACATTTCCCAAGTCGAGCTGGCCCAGTCCTACTTTGTAACCCGATGCTAACATCCCGCCGGCGCCCCTCCACCGCCCGCCTATACTTTTGTTAACAAGTTAAATAACCATGGCTTAGGGGAGCGAGTCATGCGTCCATTGCGCGTTTTAATGTACGTCTTGGAAGTATTGCTGATTATGGCGGCCTCTTCGGCCCTCATCCGATTCGTTGTCTCCAAACCTACGTCAGCTCGTGACGCCACCGAAATAAAATTCACTGCCGCCAACGCGAAAAAATTCCGCTCGCTCTATGACACCGGTTCGAAACAACTCAAGAACGCGGAATACCCCGAAGCTCTCGCAAGTTTCCAGGAAGCGGAACAATCCAGCGGCAATCTATCCGACGATCAATACGCCGCGCTGAAGAACGCGCGCCTGCAAATCGCCACCTATTACGAATCCGCGGGCCGCGCCGCAGACGCCGAAGCAGTTTACAAAACCCTGCAAAGCTCGGCCCTCCAAGAGGGTTACGTTCTTTCGCGCGCCCACGTCCCCGCGCAAGCTTTGCCGCGCTTGCAGGACGCGCAACAATTCTCCGAACATCTCACCGACGGCAAGCAAGCCGCACTCGTAGAATCCAGCGGCGCCGTTGTTGAATGCTTTCGCGAGTTGCAACAATTTGACGACGCCGAAGAAAATTCTCACCAGATGATCGACTATCTTCGCGCCTCGTCCAGCCCCTCCGACCTTGCGCTTACCGGCAAATATATGGAGCTGGCGCAAACCTACTCGCAAGCCAAGCGTTGGGACTTGGCCGAGCAAACTCTCGTCGTTGCCTGGCCCAACATCGATCGAGTAATCGCGCATCGATCCAACCTGCCCGACAACGATCCATCTTTGCAGCAGGCTCTCTCCGAGAAAGATCTCCTCCTGTCCTGGTTGGTAAACGCCTACGCACAGGAAGGCAAAATCGAAACCGCGCTAGCCACTTCCGAATCGCTTTACAATTACGTTGCAGACCACTCCAAGCCTTGGGGCGACCTGGGTCCCTACGGCCGCAAACAAGTAGCAGCCCAAGCCATCAGAGTCGCGCTAGAAGCCAATCGCCGAGACCTGGCCGCTCCGTGGCAAGCCCGCCTCGCCACCCTCCACTAATTTCCTCGCCTCAGCTTTCATAGCGCCGGCATCTCACCGGCTCTTCTGCGTTTGCCCTTGCTTTACTTTTGTTTTTCGCTTTTACGTCGTCATCCCGAAATCGGCGCTTTTTGCCGATTGACCTGAGGGACCTGCTGTTCAATCCGCTGCCGCAGTTTCAACCTGCCATCTGAAGGCCAGCTTTAAAGAGGAATTCGCGTCCTACTCTTTCGTCTTCAATTTCAATCTGTGCTTGTTCTCTTCCAAAAACGCGCGCAGCCCATCCGTCGCGTCCAACAGCCTCACCCACTGCTCGTAATACAGCGTGACCGGAAACCGTCCCAGCCCATAAACGCTCACGCCGCCCTTTTCTCCCACGCGAAACTCCAACGTCCCACTCCGCTTCGACCCGCCCGCCTGCTTTTCCAGCTCCGCAATCCGCGCCAGTAATTCTTCTTTCGTCGGCTCAGCCATGTTCATTTTCTCCGCGTAAAAATAAATTCGCTCGCTTCCGAGTGCCCGATCCTTTGCGTTCCACGGCAACGGATCGGGCTTTTCTTTTGGACTGTCATCCCGAACCGCGCTTTTCGCGGGCGCCGTGAGGGATCTGCTTCTTCTTTTTCCTGCAGTTGAATTCGTTTGTGAAGTTGACGTTGCTTTTACGGGTGCCCGATCCTTTGCGTTTCTCAGCAAAGGGTCGGGGTTTTGTTTTCCTCCGCGCCCTTACTCCGCGTTGTCGATTTGCGCGCGCTGCAGCCTGTCGCTGTAGTCGATGTAGATCGTCTTCCACTCGCTGTAGAAATCCAGCGCCGCTTCTCCCGACTCGCGATGCCCGTTCCCCGTATTCTTAATTCCGCCAAACGGCAGATGCGTCTCCGCCCCAATCGTCGGCGCATTCACGTACACAATCCCAGTCTGCAGGTCCCGTTGGGCGCGAAACGCATTATTCACGTTGCGCGTGTAAATCGCCGCCGACAACCCATACTGCACGCCATTCGCAATCTCCAGCGCATCGTCAAACGTATCAAACGGAATCACGCTGACCACCGGCCCGAAAATTTCTTCCTGGCAGATACGCATCTTCGGATCGCAGTCTGTAAACACCGTCGGCTGGTGGAACCATCCGCGCACCAAATCTCCCTCCTCGATGCGCTTCCCGCCCGCCGCCAGCTTCGCCCCTTCATTCTTCCCGATCTCGACGTAGCTCATCACCGTCTTCAGTTGCTGTTCGTTGACGCACGGCCCCATATCCGTCGCCGGATCCAGCCCGTCGCCAACGCGCAACGATTTCGCGCGCTCCGTAAATTTCGCCACAAACTCGCCGTAAACTTTCTTGTGCACCGCCACGCGGCTGGCCGCCGTACAACGCTGCCCCGTCGTTCCAAACCCGCCCCATATCGCGCCATCCACCGCCAGGTCCAGGTTCGCGTCGTCCATCACGATGATGATGTTTTTCCCGCCCATTTCCAGATGGCACTTTTTAAACGTCGGCGCGCACGCCTCGCTGATAATCCGCCCCACTTCCGTGGACCCGGTAAAGCTGATCAGTTGCGTCCCAGCGCTTGCCAGAATTGCCGTGCCCACCACCGTGCCTTTCCCCGCCACGATGTTCAACACGCCCGGCGGCAGCCCCGCTTCCGCCATCGTGTGCACCAGATTGTACGTCGATAGCGGAGTGTCTTCCGCCGGCTTGATCACCACCGTGTTCCCGCAAATCAGCGCAGGCATGATTTTCCACGACGGAATCGCCATCGGAAAATTCCACGGAGTAATAAATCCGTTCACGCCCACCGGCGTGCGCACCGACATCGCAAATTTGTTCGGCAGCTCCGAAGGAGTGGTCTGCCCAAACTGCCGCCGCCCTTCTCCCGCCATCAAGTACGTCATGTCGATGGCTTCCTGCACGTCGCCGCGCGTTTCTTCCAACACTTTGCCCATTTCGCGCGTCATGTCTTTCGCAAAATCTTCTTTGCGCTCGGTCAGTATTTCCGCCGCGCGATAAAGAATCTCGCCGCGCTTGGGCGCCGGAGTCAGCCGCCATTTTTCGAACGCGCCAGCCGCCGCGTCAACCGCCGCCGCCACATCTTCTTCCGTGGACGCCGGAAAAATCCCGACCAGATCGTTCGTGTTCGCCGGGTTGCGATTCTCGATCGCTTTCCCTCCGCGCGTCTCCACCCACTCCCCATTGATGTAATTCTTAAAAGTCTTTGGCGCTACTGCGGTAGCCATGCGATTTCCTCCGAAAATTTGCTGTCGATATTCGATGATTTGCTGTGAGCGTTGGATGCGGTTGTGGCCCCGGGTAGAAATTCTCCGGTCCTTTGTTTTGAGTAAGTTACGTCGTTTTCTATATTTTTGGCAGAACCGGGTAGAAATGCGCTGAAGTCTGAGAATCTGGGCGTTTTTCGGAGGTGCTCTGGCGCGAGATTTTGGGTGGATACTTGGCGGATCTCGAAAAGCTTATGTGCAAATCTAGAACCGGTTAGAAGGGGTTTAATCATTTGTTTTCTATAACTTCTGTTTTTGGGCCAAAACCGGTTAGAAATGGTCAAAACATGGTGAGAAAGTGGGGTCAAAATTGATGAGCTCGTTGGATTGAAAGCGGATCTTGGGTTCGCACTCGGGCTCGGAAAGTCCCAGACGGGGATGGAGCGGCTTTTTGTCGAACTACCTTCGCTCGCCCGCCTTTTGTGCTCGGTCGTCATAGCGCCAGAATTACGCTAGCACGAAGAAGCGTGGTTTGGAAGGACCTGTGTGTGTGAACTTTTAGTTTCCCCGACCGAACGAATTTCGTTACGGAGCGACTGCGGGACCGGCCGCAGCGGCTGGCGCGGGAGCTGGCACAGCTGTGACATCGAGGGGCGGAAGTGAAAAATGTATATTTAGAATGTTGATCATCGCCGTCGCGACTCTATCCAGAAAAACGCAGTAATCAATGATCTCCCCTCCGGTTGGTACATTCCCTGCGGTCCCGGTATGCGCACATTCATTTCGAAGGGCGATGAAACTCTTAAACGTAGTCTCCAAACCACTCTCAGAGAGGCCGCTGGTCCGCGTTAAATGCTGACCGGGGCTGTCGACTCCGAAGCGTCCAAGAAACTCTCGCACAATCTGTGCGCTAGGATTTGCCCTGGTTTCGCCGAAAGCCTCCGAAACTAGCTCGTACGGCATTACAGATATTACCGACGCTAAACGTTGTACCATAAGCGCCGATTCCGACATCGGGTTTGCTTGCTTCTCCTTCTCTGCGCGCTTTATTAGAAGAGCGGCACCACCGGCGAAATGCGTCGCCCTAATCTTCTCGGGAAGATTGTCGAAGGGAATCGCTCTTGCACATAGTTCTGCAATGAACTCTTCTGCGGCGTTTCGGATGAAGGATTCAAAGAAACCACTTAAGATAACCATCATCGCACAGCGAGTCGTTTCGAATCGCGCCCTCAAAGCGGCATCCTTCAGCGCTTGAGCTGCATTTGCGTTGATGTCGTTGATTATGTCTTTAATACGGGCCAGTGACTCTTCGAAGTTGGCGAGGGACTTGTTCATTGGCGTCCACGCATACTTCTCGTTCGAGAACGATTCACAGCGCCCCGGTAACTAGGTCCGTAGTCACGGTGATTCTAGTAGTGATGGCTCCTTTCCCGTTTGTCCCTCTACTGATGGAATTCTGAAAGGCCTTGTTGTTCAGGCACAGGTCTTCAATGCCTGCTTTTATGATCTCTGCCGTATCATCGCCGATCTGCGCCGGTTCTACAGTCGACAACGCGATCATAATTGCGTCTGCTAGAGGAGCCGACTTGTACTTTGGGGCACCAGGCCTCTTGAAAGCATCATCGCCGAAAATTCGCCAAGTGTTTTCAATCGCCCGCCGAAATGTGCTCGTATCCGCCTCCTTCAAATTCTGCTGCTCCTTATAGAGCTTGTTTCGCCCTTGCATGAAATCGCCGAGATAGTCTTGGAAACGCATGTCCATTTGGACGTAGTCCCGCAATGCAAAGAAACGCAGAATTAATTCCAGGTCTGTCATTCTTCTGAACAAGGTGTTTTTTTCGCGCTCGGTCGCTTCCAGAGGAATGCCCCAGAGACGAAGAAACGTAGGTTCCATCGACAACTTGTGTATCAGTTCATTAAACTCGCCTGGATAGACTGCATTTCGAATCTCCATCGCATTAGCGATTACACCCCCCGTGTTCAACCTGTCGAACACGTCATATTTAACGCTCGGAGAAGATTCCTTTAGAATCACCACCGCGGGGATGAAACGACGAATAATGGTCTTGTCGAGCCCCTTTTTCTGAAGATCCGCATACTTGAGCTTGTTAAGCTCGGCCCATACGGTTAAACCTTTTAGCGGATAGATGTTGGTCAGGAAATTGTAAATAGCTGTCAGGCGCTGTCGTCCGTCGAGAACAACGTATTTGCCGTACTCATCTTCTCCCAAGAATACGGGTGGAATCGGAACGTTCATTATTATTGATTCAATGAAACGGGATTGCTGCAGACGGTCCCAGCGATCTCGTCGTTGGAAATCCGGATTCAGATTGATTTGCTCATCGATCATTTCAGTCAGAGTCGAAACAGGCAATTCAATCTTCTGCGAGATAATCTGCCGCATCTGCTCTCGGTATTTTTCCTCGAGAGGTACGGCCCGTTCATTTTTTGGTTCCTGTCCGAGATCGACCGACAACTTCTTTTCAGCCATAGCCCCTCCGTACGTTACTTCTTGGTTTTTGCAACTGAAATGGCCCGGGCCAATAACGAAGTCATGAATTTCTCGAAGTTCAGTTCATCTGCCGGTTCTCTGTAATCTCCTCTAGGCCCATTTTTTGCATCGGAGAGCAAGAAGCATGCCGAATCATAGAATCTTTCGCGGACAAGTTTGGTCAGGAGAATCTCATACCGCTTGGCGTAAGAAGCGTCCTTGAATTCCGGAAAGACTTTGAAGTGTGGTTCCTGAGCGCGAACTGGACGCGTGGACTGAGGAGCTTCCTCTAAGAGCATCATGTAACCGAGCCAGGGACGTGCAGACGGCTTGAAGGCACCCTCTCTGTATGCGGCCCAAATATCGCATGCACTGCCAATCGCTTCCTCCGTGCGGTTATTGTAATTCTTTCCGAACGACCCGACCTGGGATTTGAATTCGATGCCGGCTAAAAACTGACCGTCTGCCACGATCAAGAGGTCCCACTTCTTTTCGGGACGATACCAACCGGGCAGTTCTACCCTCTTCTCGCAGTAAACATGGGCCTCCGGAAGACCATTCCCGCAAAGTTGGCTACGAACCAGAGATACGAAGCCGTCCATTTGACGACCGCCTGTCACCGCGGTTCTAGAACCGGCGTCACGCGATCCGGTCTTTGACCCTTGCTTTTGCGCTTGCGTATCCCGAGTACTCCAGAAATGTTTGATTGCTTTACGAAGATCCTTCTCGAGCTTTGCATTGAGAGCCATACGGAGGGCTATTCGGCTACCGTCGCAGAGATATCCGTCGCGCTGAAGAGTGAGGAAGTTTCTTGAGTGATTCGCTCCTGCGCAATTTTGAAATAGTGAGCGTCTACCTCGAATCCAATGCTATTCCGGCCCCACTTCGCCGCTGCCACAGTCGTTGTACCCGTCCCCAAGAAGGGATCAAGAACGGTGTCTCCGACGAAGCTAAACATGCGGATCAGCCTCGCGGCCAGTTCGGTTGGATAGGGAGCGGGGTGGTGTTTGGTTGAGGCCCCCGTTAAGCCTGCCCATATCTGCTGAAACCAAATCTTGTGATTCTCGGCGGATATAAGGCTAAGAATCTTAGTCGCAAGCTCGGGGGCGCGGTATCCGCCGGGCTTTCTCTGCATGAGTATGAACTCGATATCATTCTTCACGACGCCGTTTGGCTCATAGGGTTTGCCCAGAAATCCGGAGCCACCTTCTACCTCGTAAGCGGCATTTGAAATCTTGTGCCAGATTATGGGCGCAAGGTTGTCGTAACCCATCTTTCGGCAATGTTCCTGAATGGAGGCGTGGAGCGGGACCACGGTGTGGCGGCCGCCGTTCTCTCGACGGGACAGGCACACGTCGCCTACCACGCAAATTAATCGACCACCGGGAACCAACGCGCGAAAACACTGCTTCCAAACTTTGTCGAGCTCGTGAAGGAATAGGTCGTAGTCCGCGATGTGGCCGAGCTGAGCGTCCGAGTTCCTATATTCCTTTAGAGTCCAATAGGGTGGCGAGGTCAGGACCAAGTGAACGCTCTCGGACTCTAGACTCGACATGTTTCGCGCGTCTCCCATATATAGGCGATGCCGGGTCGGGATGGTCTGAACTGCCTGCTCGATGATGCGCACTGATTGTTCGTGCTTCGCTAGCCGGGGGATTGCTGTTTGAGGATCGCCAACATCTCTAAGCTCTTTGGGTACGAATGCGAATAAGGTATCGACGACTTTTTCAGATAAGTCATCGATCAGTTTACTCTTCGTCGCTGCCTTCATCGTTTTGGTCGTCCGGACCCGAAGTATACGTATAAGAACTCAACGCGCAATATGCGTCAAGGTCTTTACAGACTTAGATTCGGAAAGGACCATTGTACAGATGAAAGAACATGGCGACGAGCTACAGTTTTACCGAGGCGCTTTTGGAGTACTAACGCTGAGTTCTGATCGCGAACTTTGAACCAAATGAAATCGCGAGAAATTCGGAGGAAAAAACAAAAATTCAAACGCGAAAACATTGCGCAGATGAACCGGCCAAAAGGTAGGAATGCAAACTTCAACGCGCTTCGCGGACGAAAGTGCGGGACAGCGCGCAGACGGGGTGCGGAGACGGCGCGCAGAGAAGCCGGCGGCGAAGATTTAATCGTGCAGGACGACCGTCAGGAGTGACGGGTTGATATGGAGTCCGCCATCGGTGTGAATAAACCCCATTTTCTTGAATTTGTTCATGAAAAAATTGACGCGCGAGCGGGTGGTGCCGATCATTTCGGCCAACATTTCCTGCGATACTTTAGCGATCAGTTTCTGGGGCTGGCCATCTTTGCCATAACGGGCGAGCAACAAAAGTGTACGGGCCAGGCGTTTTTCACTGGAGTTAAAGAGCTGATCCATCAAATCCTCTTCCAAGC
>JBEKHG010000015.1:0-74716 GCA_050012395.1 Candidatus Acidiferrales bacterium | reverse complement strand
CTCGTGGGCTCGACGCCGTTCAAGCAGCAAATGGCTTTGCTAATCGGCGTGACGGTATCGACGATCGCTATCGGCGCGACGCTGAACCTGATGAACACGGGGCTGGAAAAATATTTGCCGGTAAAAATTCCGGTGAACGTGGAAGCGTTGGCTACCGGCGTGAAGGTGGAGCGGAGTTCGATCACGTATCAGGGGAAAAATTATGTACTGATCAACGCGCTGGGCTCCGCGCAGGTTCCCGACGGCGAGTACCTCTACGATCCGGCGACCAAAGAAATTGAGATTCAGTGGGTGCAGGGGATCGGCAGCGACAAGGCTCCGGCGCCGCAAGCGCGTCTGATGGCGACCGTGATTAATGGAATTCTCAACCAGCGTTTGCCGTGGCGGCTTGTATTGATGGGCGTGGCGCTGGTGCTGGCAGTGGAAATCTTGGGCGTGCGGTCGCTGGCGTTCGCGGTGGGGGCTTATCTTTCGATTGGGACGACGGCTACTATGTTTGCAGGCGGATTGGTGCGCTGGCTGGTGGAAACTACGTCCAAGAAAACGGAAGAGGGCGAAGCCAGCCCTGGCGCGCTCTATTCGAGCGGCTTGATCGCCGCTGGGGGAGTTTTCGGCTTGCTCGGCATTGTGATCAATCTGTTGCAAGATCCGGAAATTTCCACGCACGTGCCGCAATGGGTAACGTCAACGTTTCATCTGCCGTGGCGCGCGGACTTGTTTGCTTTTGGGCCGAAGATTCTTGGGCCTTTGGCTACCAGCAATTTGTTTGGACTCTTCATGTTTATTTTGCTTGCGGCGTCGCTCTTCTATTTTGCACGGAAGAAACTAGGCAAAACCTGAGCAATAGCCGGCGTCCCGAAAACCGAGAAAAACCAAGGCAACTGGCGCCGTTTCCGGGAGGTCTTTGACTACGGTGGGCACAGCCTTTACACTTCCTGTGTGCCAACCTTTTCGCGCGGATACGGGCATCGCTTTGATTTAAGCGGGTACTTTCCGCGCGCCATTAAGACGATTTGCATCATTTGCATTTCCGTTTTTTTCCTGCAGACGGTTTCGGCGCTCCTGTTTCACGAAGCGGGCGCAAGATTTTGGATCGGATGGTTCGGACTCAGCCCCTGGGCGGTCGTACGCGGTTTCCGAATCTGGCAGCCGTTCACCTACATTTTCCTTCACGGTGGAATTCTCCACATTCTTTTCAACCTGCTGTACCTCGCGATGTTCGGAGCTGACCTGGAGCACACCTGGGGCGCGCGGAGGTTCTATACTTATTTTTTTGTGTGCGGAGTGGGCGCGGGAATTGTTGACATCATCGTGAAACTTTTGATCGATCCTCACGGACGCGGGACCGCTCTGATACCCACGATTGGAGCTTCGGGAGCGATTTACGGCGTCTTGCTGGCGGTGGCCATCGTGATGCCTCACCGCCAAGTATGGGTATTTCCGCTGCCGGTCACAGTTTCCATGCGGATTTTTGTGATCGTGATGGGAGCCATCGAGTTTTTTACAACTATTGGATCCACGGGCGATGGAGTGAGCCACGTTTGCCATCTTGGCGGAATGCTGGTGGGATACATTTACCTGCGGCGCGGCTCTTACCTTTACAACTATCGGAATTTTTTTTCGGACTGGAAACGGCGGCGGCTGCGGAAGAAATTTGAAGTTTATGTGCGCGACCACACCGATAAGCCGCCTTCGAATCCTGATAACTGGGTGAATTAGTTGTCGAGTACACCGAAGATGCCGGGCTAAAGCCCAGCGCTACGAACGCTAATTCGAACAACTGATCTAATCCGAAGATCCTATCCGCCGATTCGGATTATCTTCATCAAGTTAGTGGACCCCGTGGTGCCCAACGGTGTGCCGGCGATTACGCCTACGATGTCGCCCCGCTTGACCAAATGTTCTTCAAGTAAACGGGCTTCGGCGGTTTCCGCGAGCTGATCGACGTCGTGGACGCGCTCTATGGTGCGCGGCAGCACGCCCCAGAAAAGACTCAGCCGGCGGCGCGCCTCCTGCACGGGCGAAAACGCAACGATGGGCGCGCGCGGGCGATATTTTGAAACAAGGCGCGCGGAAGATCCTGACTCGGTGAAGACTGCGATCACTTTCATGTTTAATTCTTCCGCGGCATGGCAAATGGCCTCGGCAATTGTTTCACTGATCAGCAAGTCGGCGGAGCTAGCAGGACGAGGCAAAGAAGTGACGCTGGCTTCCGCCTCGCGAATAATGCGGTCCATCATTACGACAGATTCCAGAGGATAATTTCCCGCAGCGGTCTCGCCGGAGAGCATCAGCGCATCGCTGCCATCGAAAATTGCGTTAGCCACGTCGGAAGCTTCCGCGCGGGTGGGTCGCGGATTTTTCTGCATGGAATCGAGCATCTGCGTAGCGGTTATCACGGGAACCAGCGCATCACGAGCGCTGGAAATGATTCGTTTCTGGACAACGGGAACTTTTTCCAGACTCATCTCCACACCCAAGTCTCCGCGCGCGACCATCACGCCGTCGGTAACTTCGAGAATCTCCTCGAGGTTGTCGATAGCCTCGGGCTTTTCCAGTTTGGCGATGATGGGCGTGTCTTTTTCGGCGCGGGCAATGGCCGCTTTCGCGGCTTTAACGTCCGCGGCAGTGCGCACAAAACTTTGGGCCACGTAGTTTGCGCCCATCTGCAAGCTGAATTGCAAGTCGCGGCGATCCTTGGGAGTGAGCGACGGAATTTTCAGTTTCACGCCCGGCAGGTTGATTCCTTTGTTTTCGCCCAGTTCCCCGCCGTTTTCGACCTGGCAGACAACTTCCTGGCCACGAGTGGAAAGAACGCGCAACGCGATTTCGCCGTCGTTCAAAAGAATGCGGTCGCCTTTGCGCACCGATTCCGGCAATGCGAGAAAAGTCGTGCTGACCCCTTGCTCCGTGCCGATTACTTTTTTCGTGCTAATCACAAAACGCTGCCCGAAGTGCAGGTGCACGGGCTTGCCCTGTTGCAACGCGCCTGTGCGGATTTTTGGACCCTGCAAATCCGCGAGGATTGCGACGGGCTTGCTGTAGCGGGCGGAAGCTCTGCGCACATAATTGATGAGGCGCGTTTTTTCCTCGTGAGTGCCGTGCGAGAAATTCAAGCGTGCCACATCCATGCCCGCATGCAACAGCGCGTCAATCATTTTTTGAGACGAGCTGGCGGGTCCTAAAGTACAAACTATTTTGGCCCTTCGAAGGTTTTGCACGATTATTATTTTGTCACAGTAAACGCGTCAACAACCGCGTAGAGGAACTGAACTCCCTGGCGGAAAGATCCGACCGGAATACGTTCGTCGTCGGCGTGCATGCGCATAACATCTTCTTCGTTGAGTGGGAACGGATCAAACCCATAGGCTTGTACCGCGCGCATGCGCAGACGAGCCGAGTCTGTAAGCGGAGTGGACATGTATGGAACTACCGGTGCGCCGCTGAATTGTTGAGCGGTTACCTTTTTAATTGTAGCGTACAAATCCGTCTCGAGTGAGGAAGACGGCGCGGTTTCTCCGGCACCAGCCTGGGGTTCCAAATGGACTTGAGGATCATTTACAAGCTGAGTGAGTTTGCCGAGGAGCGGAGTGACCATATTGCCGGGTAGAAGTCGTATGTTCAGGACGCCGCGGGCTTCCGAAGGGACCACGTTCGCGCGTATGCCGGCCTGCAACATTGTGGGCGTGACGGTGTCTCGCAACATAGCGTTCCAGATTGGGTTGGCATTGGAAAGCCATCGCGCGGCGTGATCGACGCGGTCGGAACTTTCCAGCGCCTGCATCCACTTGCTGGTCTCTTCATCCTGAAGCGGGGCGATTCCTTCGAAATATCCGCGTGTAACGGAGTTGAATTGCACCGGGGCTTCGTAATTTCCCAATTTCGCCATGGCTGCGGATAGGTGCGTGACGGCGTTATCTTTGAGCGGGACTGAGCCGTGGCCGGAGGTACCGGCGGCGATTACGTTGACGTTTACAGCGACTTTCTCGCTAACTTGCACGGCAACGTATTGCACTTTGCCGTTTTTCATAACGGTGCGACCGCATTCGTTCAACGCGAAGCCGGAAGCAATTTTGTCCCAATGTTTTTCCACCGCGAATTTCATTCCAGTTTCACCGCCGGCTTCTTCATCACCTTCGGCGAGAAAAATCACGTCACGGTTCAATCGCGCCTGAGAGCGCTTCAATTCAATGAAGACGGCAAGATTCGCAGCGAGCATTCCTTTGTCGTCAATGGCGCCGCGACCGTAGAGGTAGCCGTCTTTTATTACCGCGGCGAAGGGATCCACGGACCATTTGGCTTTATCGACGCCGACCACATCCAAATGGGCCATCAAGAGCAACGCGCGTGACGGGTTGGGCATCGCGCTGGAAGAAAGGCGGGCGACCAAAAAACCGCGTCCGGGGGTGCTTTCGAAAATCTCCGAAGGAATGCCCTCGCGTTTCAGAACATCGGCGATGTATTTGGCAGCTACGACCTCGTTACCCGGAGGATTGGTGGTATTGATGCGAATCAGGTCTTGCAGCCAAACGAGCGCTTCACCTTGAAGCTTTACGATGTCAGCGCTGGGACCGGCGGTGGGCTGAGTCGATTGCGACGCTGCGCCCTGCCCCGCACTATTCGTGGCCCAACAAAGCACGCCGCAGAATGCCAGGACAATAATTCGGACGTTCGAACGCGCCATTCTTTTCGTTCTCCTAGTTGAATGTGAATTAGAACGATAAGCAGACTAGCAATTCATATTATCATGGCGTGAGGAACCAGCCGGGCGCTCGGGAAGAGACGTTTTCTGGATGGCAATAGACCATCCGAAAAAGGGTTTGGCAGCATCAAAGCGGGAGGGGGGAAATCCATGAGTTTCAGTGTGTGGACGCGGGCCATTTTCGTGGGAGCTTTGCTGGCAGCTTTAGGGATACCTCCCGGCGTTTTGACCGCTCGGTCGCTACAGCAAGAAGGTCCGCAAAAGCCCGCGCCGGCGCAGCAGCCTGCCACTCCGCCCCAACCCACGGGCCAGCAACAACCGCCGCAAGCCGGGCAGCCACAGAGCCAAGCGCCGCAAACGTCTATCGCGGTGGAATCAAACGTGGTGAATATCGATGCGGTAGTGACGGACCAGGATGGTGACATCCTGACAAATCTGAAGAAGGAAAATTTTCGAGTTTTGGATAACAACCAGCCGCAGCAGATTTCGAACTTCGCTCCGAGTGAGGCGCCGATCACCATTGTGGTCTTGATGGAATTCAGCCAGCTAGGCGGTGAGTGGTTTGCCTACCAAGCCAAGAGCTGGGCGTACAATTTTCTGGGCCACCTGAATGACAAAGATTACGTAGCACTGAAGATTTTCGACCTGCAAACGCACGTGGTCGTGGATTTCACGCGAAACAAACAGGAAGTGGCGCAGGCGGTGGCGGGACTTTACTTTCCCAATTTTCACGAAGCAAATCTATTCGATGCCCTTTTGGAAACGCTAGACCAGCTTCGCGATGTGAAAGGGAAAAAGTCGATACTCTTGCTGGCTAGCGGCTATGACACTTTCAGCAAGCATACGCTGGATCAAACGCTTCGGCGCGTGAAAGAAACTGAAGTGCCGATCTTCAGCATCGGAATGGCCGAAGAGTTGAATGTGAGAAAATTCAGCGGCGGAGACAATATCGGATATCTTCAAGCGAAAAATCAGCTCACTACCTTCGCTGAACTGACCGGAGGATATGCGTGGTTTCCTCGGTTCGAGGGCGAGATGGGTAGCATTTTTAACAGCGTAGCGGAATTTTTGAGGAGCCAGTACACGCTCGGCTTTACGCCTTCTACGGCCCCGGACGGAAAATATCACAAGCTGAAGCTCGAGATTGTGGACGAGCAAGGCAATCCTCTGACGCAACCGGACAAAAAAGGGAAAATGAAGAAGGTAATCGTGATAGCTCGCCAGGGTTATACGTCACCGAAGCCAACGTCCGGAGGTTAAGTGTCGGACTGCTTGATGAGGTCAGGACTGCGGTCGCCGCAAGAACACGCCGAGGATCGTTGCGGCAATCATCAAGCCGAGAAGGATCAAAGCGGCGCGGAGCGACCACATCAACCAAGTCGCGACGAAAAGGAGCGCAAGCCAGAGGGCGTTCATGGGACGCATATATCCCATGATTTCGGCCCGCTTATCGCTACTTTCGGGGTGTTTGGGTTCTTCTTCCATTTCTTACCAGCGTATTTTCCGGCGGCTGAACCGTAACTTCTAAATTATATTGTGAGGGTGCGCAAGTCGCGTCCGGTCATTTCAATCGGCTCGGCGACGCCTAGTACGCCAAGCATTGTTGGGGCAATATCGCGGAGCGAACCGCCGGGCGCCAGGCGTATTTTGCCATTGTCTGTGAGCAAAATAAAAGGCACGGGATTTGTCGTGTGATAAGTATGCGGCTCGCCAGTGACGGGATCGGTCATCATTTCGGCATTGCCGTGGTCGGCGGTTATAATCCATGCGCCACCGCGGGGACGCAGTGCCTGGAAAATTTGTCCGAGACAAGTATCCACAGTTTCCACTGCTTTGATGGTGGCTTCCAAGTTTCCTGAGTGCCCAACCATATCTGCGTTGGCGAAATTCATGATGATGGCGTCGAACTCCCCTTTTTCGATGGCATGGACGACAGTGTCGGCGATTCCTGCTGCGGACATTTCGGGCTTCAGATCGTAGGTGGGGACTTTAGGAGACGGAACGAGGATGCGCTCTTCGCCTGGAAAGGGCTTCTCTACACCGCCGTTAAAAAAATATGTGACGTGAGCATATTTTTCGGTTTCTGCGACACGCAAGTTTCTGAATTGCAGCTCCGCAAAAACGTTAGCGAGGATATGTTCAAGTTTCTCGGGAGCGAGAAGATAGCGCAGCCAGGGCCAAGTCTTTTCGTACTGAGTCATGGCGACGAAGAACAGGTTTTTCGGCCGATCAGGGTCGACGATCTTATCGAAACCAGGCTCGATGAGGGCACGTGTCATTTGGCGGGCGCGGTCGGCACGAAAATTGAAGAAGATTACGGCGTCATCATCTCGAATTATGGCGCGCGCGGCCGTCGGCTTTCCTGCCTCAGGCTCGGTGGTGATCACGGCGGGAATAATAAATTCGTCGGTGACTCCTTTTTCGTAGCTGGCGCGAACTGCGGCGGCGGGATCTGCGAACTTCACTTCCGAAGCACCGTGAACGACGGCGCGGTAGGCTTTTTCGACGCGTTCCCACCGATTGTCGCGGTCCATGGCGTAGTAGCGGCCACTAACGGTGGCAATTTGGCCAACGCCGAGCTCGCGCATTTTTTGTTCGAGCCGCTGGATAAATTCAATTCCGCTGTGAGGAGGAGTGTCGCGCCCGTCCATGAAGCAATGGACGAAAACATTTTTGACTTTATTTTCGCGCGCCATTTTCAGGAGAGCGAAAAGATGGTTGAGGTGCGAGTGGACTCCGCCATCACTGACGAGGCCAAGGAGATGAAGCTGCGCGGCGCGCCCTCGTTCCATGGCTTCGAGCAGGAGCGGCTGGCGATAAAATTCGCCGCCGGCGATGAGCTGGTCGATGCGCGTGCTGTCCATGTGGACGATGCGGCCCGCGCCGATATTCAGGTGGCCGACTTCGCTGTTGCCCATTTGTCCGACCGGGAGGCCGACGGCGGGGCCGGAAGTTTGGATTAGTGTGTTAGGAAAATCTTTGAGGATGCGATCGTAGTTGGGCTTGCGTGCGAGAGCAATAGCGTTACCGCTGGTTTCGGCGCGGTAGCCCCAACCGTCGAGGACGGTGAGAACGATGGGTTTTGGGCGATTGGTCATATGGCGCCCAACAGGCTAACACGGCGGTCAAATCTCGACCGTAATGGCGGCAGCCGCAACTGGTCAGACGTTAACGATGCGTCGGGCCCAGCGGCCGATGATGGGGTAGGCAGCCCATTCGCCACGGCCAGCCTTTACCCCGTAGAAAATCGCGAGAACAAGATTTATTCCCATAACGCCCATCACGCTGAGCCACAGGATGGCGAATCCCAGAAAAAATCCAGGCGAAGGCGGCTGCGGAGGGCCTGCTTTTCCGGCGTGAGAGAACACAACGAAAAATATTGTGAAGAACCAAACGATCATAGCGCTGAACCAAACCACCAGGAGGATCAGTTGCCACAACAACGCTTGCATGGCGTGGAAAGCAACGAATTTTGAATCGCGTTTGACGAGATAAATTATAAGCGGAGCGATCCACCAGCCGACAAGTTGAAGGACGTGGGCCAGGGTCGCCATAGTTTTTTCGTCGCTGGTGATTTCGGTGATCGCAACCTGTTCATTCATCGTGTGAGCCTCAAACTTCTCGGCGGGCGCCTTCGGCTGGGCCCACCTGGCGTGGTGGACGCAGGACGGGGTGGGCGGAGAGGGCTTTGAAGCCGGGGAAGACGGCGTCGACGCCGAGGCGTTCTTCGATGCGCAGGAGTTGGTTGTATTTGGCGATGCGGTCGGTGCGCGAGGCCGAGCCGGTTTTGATTTGGCCGCACCCCATGGCAACGACGAAATCGGCGAGGAATGTGTCTTCGGTTTCGCCGGAGCGGTGGGAGACGATGGAAGCGTAATTCGCTTTGCGCGCCATTTCCACGGCTTCTACGGTTTCGCTTACGGTGCCGATCTGATTGAGCTTGATTAGGATTGCATTGCCGACTTTTTCGGAGATTCCGCGGGCAAAAATCTTTGGGTTGGTGACGAAAATGTCGTCACCAACAAGCTGAATGGTCTTTCGCTTTTCCATTTCTGCGGCAGGCGATCTGCCGAGTTCGTGAGTGAGAAGTTTCCAACCGTCCCAGTCGTCTTCCGCGAGACCATCTTCGATTGAAACGATGGGATATTGCTGAACCCAGGATTTCCAGAACTCGACCATTTGCTCGGAGGTGCGTTCGGACTTGTCGGATTTTTTGAAGACGTATTTTTTCTTGTCGCGATCGTAAAACTCGCTGGAAGCGGGGTCGAGAGCGATACAAATTTGTTCGCCCGGCTTGTAACCGGCGGCGGTGATGGCTTCGAGGACGCGTTCGACGGCTTCGACATTTGATTTTAGATTTGGCGCGAAGCCGCCTTCGTCACCAACAGCGGTAGAATAGCCATTCTTTTTCAGCACGGCTTTCAAATTGTGAAAAACTTCGATGCCCCAACGCAAAGCTTCTCGAAAATTGGGTGCACCGAGCGGCATGACCATGAATTCCTGGACGTCCACGGAATTATCGGCGTGCGCGCCGCCATTCAAAATGTTCATCATGGGCACGGGAAGCGTGTCGGCAAAACCTTCTGACGAATATCTGGCGAGATATTGGTAGAGCGGGAGTTCAAGCTGGGTGGCTGCGGCGCGCGCGGTGGCCATGGAAACGGCGAGAATCGCGTTCGCGCCAAACTTGGATTTGTTGTCGCTGCCATCGGCTTCAATCATGCGGTGATCGACGGCGCGTTGTTCGGAGGCGTCCATACCGACGATGGCTTTAGCGATGCCGTTGTTCACGTGGCCGACGGCTTTGAGAACACCTTTCCCGAGATAGCGGGATTTATCGCCGTCGCGAAGTTCGATGGCTTCGTGCTCTCCGGTGGAAGCACCGGAAGGGACGGCGGCGCGGCCTATTACGCCGCCTTCCAGACCCACTTCGGCTTCGACTGTGGGATTGCCGCGAGAATCGATAATTTCGCGGCCGCGGACGGTGAGAATTGTTGTGGACATCGTGCCCCCCTGAAATTAATGCGGAAGACATTCTAAGCTTTTACGAATGGTAAACACAGTTAAGCAATGCAAATTGTAACGGAACCGTGCCACTTATTGCGATGACTTGGGCGACTGCTTTTTCGGGGTGATCAGGGGTTGCGCGAACGTGAAGACGACGATTACTCGCGAAGGGATCGTCGCGTCGAGATGTTTTCCGGGTTCGAAACGCCACTGATGTAGAGCGGCGGTTGCGGAATCTGTAAAGGGGTCGGCACCCCGTAATATTCTTGCAGAATCGAGTTGACCTTCCTCGTTGATTTCGGCGGAGAGGATTACGCTGGACTGTACATTTGCTTCAGGCGGATATTCGGGCTCGACAGTGGCGACGGGGAGCGCGGCACGTTCGGGTGCGCTGCGCCCGCGGGGATCCGAAGGGGCGTATTCGTAATTGCGAGTTTTTGGGGCCTTTGAAGCGGCGAGACGCGGAACAAAATCGAATACAATTCCGATTCTTGGTTGGCTTGAGTGGCTGTCCTGACTCGCGGGGAGGAAAGTCCAGGTGTGAACGGACACCATAGCCTTTTCGAGATAGGAAGCTTCACCGTGAATGGTCTGGATGTCTGTGAGAATTCCAGTGCCGTCAATTCGTGCGTCGAGCATGACTTCTCCGCCGAAAATGGACTGGGAGGGATAAGCTGCGGGAACTAACGACAGCGCTGCCGGTGCGGAAGAGTTTTGCACATGTTCGGCGATGTCTTGCTGATTTCGTTCTTCAGCGCGGAAACTCGGGTGCCAAGTAATGTGCTTCTGCTGAAGTAATGCGATGGCATAGTGAATCGGTAGGATTGCGCCCACGGACTGATGTTCGGCGGCTAGCATGGCGAGGGAGTTGCGGCCGAACCATTGGCCTTCAACCAGGCCGACGACGCTTTGAGATTCGGTGAAGATCACAGGAGCCCCGCTTTGGCCCAGGACTACTTCGTGGCCGAAGATTAGCAACTCGGTGTCACCCTTTCCCTTCTCAAGTTGAGAAAATTCTGAGTCGAGAACTTCGCCGCTTGCGCGCATTTCTATCGTGGCGTTGAGAGTGTAGGCTTCGCGAGGTTTGGACGGGAGAAGCGCTGCAGAGAGAACTGTCTGGCCTGACTGTGGCCTGTCAGCGGACAAAGGCAAGTAAGCGACTTTGTAACTGCCAGCGAATGGATTCGGCGACACGCGCAGGATTGCTACATCATGTTCGCGATCGATGGCTACCAAAGCGGCTTGAGCTATACGGAACTCCGAAGAAGACTGGTGTAAGAGGACGTAGGGCAGGCCACCGTGAAGCTGGCTTAGGACGTGGGCGGCGGTGATCAGATAGCCATCGCTGTTGATGAAGAAACCGTTGCCGTAGAAAAGATAATGATAGCCGCGGTCGGTGGCGGATTGATCGACAGGATAGATGATCGGGCAGATCGCGTCGAACATTTTCTCGTCATCGGTGGCCTGCGCATGGGAGTCGGGCGAAGTGAGAGGCCATACGATCGTCGCGAGGACAATGACGACCAGCGTAAGCGTTTTCTGGTTGAGATTCAGTCGCACTAAACCTCGTTAAAACCCTTGATGATTCTGCTATCTGCTTAGCATAGCTATGGGTTCCGAATGCACCAGTTGGCCTGAGGGACAGTTGCTCCTGACTCGACAACGGCGTTCAATCAACGCGCTAGGACGCCTTATTAGCACTACTAATTACAGAGAACCTGCGGGGAGATTTGTGGCGCGGGCTAGTAAAGCGGGGAGATCTTTTTGCGCTGCTAGGGGAGACTTCCTTCCCATTTCGCTTTCGAGCTGGCGACGCGCGGCATGTACAGTTTCTAATTGTGTTGGATTGGCATTGGCGAGAAGGTCTTCGGCACGAAGAAAGCACGCATAGGCTAAATCCTTGGGCAGTTGATGACGGCGCAAGAATTGGCCGTAGTTGAACCAATCGAAGCCTTCGGCTAGCGCATCGCCGGCCTTGGCGTCCAGCGCGAGACTGCGTTGATAGGATTGAGCGGCGGCTGACGCGTCATTTTTCTTTTCTTGCAAGTCGGCCAGGTGAGCCAACGCGAGACTTTCAAGTTTGGGATTGTTTGCGTTCTGCGCGAGGATAATCGCAGATTGATAGCGCGTGAGGGCGGAATCGGGACGATGGATGACGGATTCGTCGTCCGCTAGCTGAATTGTGGCGGAAATTATTTGGTCCCTGGTGGTGACGCGAGAGTCTTGCGCCTGTGACGCGGCAAGGCGCAAAAAAGTCTCCCAATGACGGGCTGCGGTTGCTGGCTCGCCTCTTTGATCGAAAGCGTGCGCTAAGTAAAGGTGGGCGTTCGTCTCATTCGGGTTCAGGTCCACAGCTTTTTGCCAGGAATCGATGGCTTGATCGGGATTGCCCAGCCGGGCTGCAAGCAATCCGAAATTTACGAGCGAGTTGACATCGCGAGGAAATGTTTTTAGCGTATTTTGGTAGAGCGCGTAGGCATCGCCATAGCGGTTCGCCTCGATCAGCGCGCGAGCGTAGGATTGTCGCAAGCCGATGCTTGCAGGGTTGAGGTCAACGGCTTGTGCCAGGGCAGCCACAGCTTCGTCGCGATTCCCTACTTTTGCTTCTGCAAGCGCGATACGGGCATTTAACGCGCTGTCGTATGGATTCATATCGGCGGCGCGTTGAAGAGAAGAAAGGTCTCCGTCATTGTTGCTGAGCGCGAAATGGATTTGGTCCATGCCACCCCAGAGGAAAAGCAAAACAGCTACTCCGATAGCAAATGCCGGCGCGACGATACGCCGACCGGACTGTTTTTCGGCGGCGGCCTTTTTGCCAGAAGCCTTCTTCGCGGTGGAGTGTGTTTGGGCAACGGACGCGGACTTTGCGACGGGGTCTACTAACAGCGAGGCCACGCGGTTATCGCGCAGCTTCCACAATCTGCCATCGAGAATGAAATGGTGAATGTTCACGACGGCCATAAAAATCAAAAAGCTGGTGGTGAAATCGAAATGGAAGATGTAACTCACCAGCCAGGGACCGGGGATGAACAGTGCGATGCCGCCGGCTAAGAGCGTTAGAAAATATATTGGCATGCGCCAGTTTGATTGGCCGCTGGCGCGCGCTTCGCGACGCTGATAATAACTGGTGATCCATATGTATTGCGTGGAGTGCAGGACGGCGAGGATTCCGCTGCTGTAACGCGTTTGCGGAATTTGATAGGCCGAGCGCAATTCTAGAAGCGTGGGCAGAACGAACCAGAGAAATTGCGTTATCGCCAACGTGATTGGCGCGATCATCTCGCGAATGCCGTGTTTCCGGACCATGCGCTGAAAACCCAGCGAGGTGAAAACTGCGAAGGCTGCTCCCAAGGCAAGTCGCAACATGAAAGTGAATTTTGCGGGAAGACCCAGCGAGAGAATTAGCGGGTCAGTCGAGCCGCCGGTTTCAAAACTTGCAAGCAGCATCAGGTAAGAGGCGATGAAGGCAGCGCGGAGCCAGCGGCGTTCCATCGGCCTGACCTCTGCGCCGCTTCGCCGGGCAAACATCATCAGGAGGCCGTAATTCTGTCCACTGTAATGCCACGGGCTCCAGCAAATGTAGAGTGTGAAGACCCAGGGAAACAGGCGCGGCGACGCGTGCATCAGAATCACTGTGAGCGCGAGTAGCAGCGTGATGTGCAGCGTAAAGAATTTGTACTTTTCGAAATTTTCGCGCGTGTGATAGGCGCGATAAATGGTGGCCATGAAGTGCGGATAGTTGAAGACGAGGGCGAGCGCGTAGAAGGCGACGACCCAAGCGTGAGTGTGCGTGGGCGCCATCCACATCGCTACGGCTAGAAGCGGAGCGGACCACGCGCCGCAGCCTACCAGAAGGTCGAGCCAGGGCCCGTAAATCCATGGTGCTGACGGTTTTGGAGCGGGTTGCCGAGTCGCTGGTCCGGCGCCGGTCGAAGCCGAGATGGTTTCCGTATCTACGAGCGTGGTCAAGCTGGATGCCTCACATTCGGGTATTCCCTCGGCTCGAGACGTTGAGTGTGTGAGGGTGAGCGGCGAGCAGAGCCGGAACCTCAGCAGTTTACTTCGCTGTAATGCCTCTCGCGGATCGTAGTCGAGTGCGCATGTAGAAAAGGTAACTTCGGACAAATAGGTTACGACGCTCGACTAGATGCGTTTTGCGGCTTGGGACTTTCCCAACACGAAAACGAAGACGCCCACGGCCAGAAGCAGGATTGTGAGGCCGATTATTTTTACTACGGCTAAAATTTTGTGGGGATCGTCTTCGGCGGGGAGCACGGAGAAAGCAATGGTGATTAAGGTTGTGGTGAAACCGAGCATGCCTACTATTTTTGCGACGGCGCTACCACCGGGAATTCGCATGACGTCCGGGCCGGGAGGCTCGCGCTGCAAGCGGATCAGTGAGGCGAACACGAAGAGGTAGGGTATGAAGTACGAAATAATTCCCATGCTGACGAGAACTTCGTAGGCGCCATAAACGCTGGTTCCGGCCTGGCCCAGAAAGATGAAAAGAACTCCGCAGGCGGCCTGGACGAGAAGAGCGACATAGGGCGTGCCCCACTTGGGATGGATGCGCGCGAAGGCCGGAGGGAGATAGCGGTCGAGTCCGGCGACGAAAGGAAGGCGCGCGGAAACGGCAAGCCACGCGCCCATCGCACCCAAATTGCTCAGGGTAATTAACAAAGCGGCGAACGAAACGAGTCCGATGGCGACGGCACCGGAGAGACCGATGCGTTCCACTGACTTGGAAATTGCTTGCATAATTCCCTGCAGGCCGCTTACTCGGTTGGCAGGAAGCGCGATGAGCACGGCGACGGTGCCGAGAATGTATCCGGAGGTGACGAAGGCTCCCCCAGCGAGCAACCCGCGAGGAAGATTTTTGCGCGCGTCATGGACTTCGTCTCCCAGGAAAGAGGCGGATTCTGAGCCGCCGAGAGCAAAAACTATTGTGGCCATAAAGAGCACATCGTGAAAACGCATGTGCGGGACCATGGTTGTGATCGTGAAGCCGGTGGCCGAACCGAAGCGATGAAGTGCGATACCGGCGATGGCGAATAAAATTGCGATCGGTAGCCAGGTGCCGATGCCGCCAAGATTGTGCAGCCACTTCCCTACCGAGAGGCCCACGAGATTCAGAAAAGTTGCGAGGGCGAGACCGAGAAGCGCGAAAATCAGAAAGTACGTCTTGTTGTTTGAAAGGGATTGCCAGCGAGCCGGACCTATATAGAGGGCGTTGCTCGCCGTGAAATAAAGGATCGCAGGATAATAAGGAAGATTGCTGGCCCAGTAAGTCCATCCGGTGATGAAGCCGGGAAATTCTCCGAACGCGCGTTTAGACCAAACGTAAAGGCCGCCTTCTTGGGGGTAGCGCGAGGAAAGTTCCATTACTGAGAGCGCGAGTGGAAGATAAAACGCGGTCCAGGCGATCCACCAGATGACGATGGCGCCGGCACCGACGGTTGCAGCCGTGGCAATCCAGCGGAGGCTGATGCCGGTGACGATATAAAACAGAACCAGATCACGAAAACCCATCGTACGACGGGGACGATTTGAGTTTTCGGTTTCGCCGGTTGTGAATTCGGCTGGAGACATCGGCTTTAGGCGGACATCATGCTCCGAGAAGATTCAGAAAGCGAGAGCGTTTCCGGCCGAGTTAGGTAGCCTTTCCGCTGGCCTTGGTCTTGTGATCGTGCCCGTAATATTCGTAGGCAGACATCGGTTTTTCGCCACCTTTTTTCCAGACGCGATCGTCCGCGGGGATTTTTCCCAGAGCGCGAGCCATCTCACGAATATGCGTGGCGACCGCGCCGCAACATGCGCCGATATAGTCCACTCCAATTTCGCTGGCTTTGGTTGCATAGTCGGCCATTTCGCGACGCGTGAGCTGGTAGGGCTCAAGCTGATCCGGAAACGCGGCTAGGCTGGTGAAGTCACGATGCTCGTGCGTGGTGCGATAGGCCACGGGTTGGCAGCCGATATAACCCTTCACGGCTTTGCGCATTTCTGCCATCAGTGGCAGCGTGTGCTCGGGGCTACGCAAGCAGTTGATGCCAACAATATCCGCACCGGCATCGGCTAGAGCCCTTGCGACGTCCGCGGCTCTTTTGCCATCGGGAGTGATGTCCTCATTTTCGAAGCAGACGGTGACCATAACCGGCAGCTTTGTGGCTTTCGCGCGCTCGACTGCTAGAAGAGCTTCGCCGAGAAACGAAAATGTTTCGCCGATGATGAAGTCAACGCCTTCAGCTACTTGAATGTCGAGCTGCTCGTCGAAAGTTTTGCGCACGCGGTCGGCAGCGGCTTTGTCGTCAGGCTCGTACATCCATGTGAGACTCAGGTTTCCGGCGACGAGGCAGCGGTCTTCTGCCGCTTTTTTCGCGATCCGAACAGCGGCGCGATTTAATTCTTCGACGCGCTCTTCCATGCCGACCGTCGCGAGCTTGTCGCGGCTGGCATAGAACGTGAGGGCCTGCAAAACTTCGGCGCCGGCATCGCGAAACTCGCGATGGAGCTCGAGCAGAGCGTCGGGATTATTCAATGCCACTTCGGGCGTGAATGGGCCTGCACGGACGCGACCGCGCTTTTCCAGCTCGAGCAAATAACCACCGTCACCGAGGACGGGGCCTTGGGCTAGTTTTTCGAGGATCCCTTTTCTTTGCTGCTTTGCCATTTAAATCTCCTTTTAATACTGCACTTGGAAAAATCTACGCGCTGGCATTCTTTACGCGGCCACTTTTCCAATCGCGCAAAGCCTTGTGGGCTGCGTTGTAACCTGGGGCGCCGGTGACTCCTCCGCCCGGATGCGCGCCGGCGCCGCAAAGATAGAGGCCGGCAACTGGCGTTCGATATTGCGCCCAACCTGGGACAGGGCGCATAAAAAACAGTTGTTCGAGGGAAAGGTCGCCGTGAAAAATATTACCTTCGGTAAGGCCATACGTGCGCTCGAGGTCGAGCGGAGTGAGTACCTGGCGCGCAATAATTGAATTGGGAACATTGGGCGCGTACTCGGCGATTTTCTTTACTACGCGATCGCCGAGAAGTTCACGCTTCTCGTCCCAGGCGCCTTCGCGCAGGCGATAAGGAACGTACTGAATAAAGGTGGTCATCACGTGCTTACCTTGCGGCGCGAGGGTGGAATCGACGTTGGAAGCCACCACGCAATCGACCCACAGTTCTTCGGGAACGTCGCCGAACTTCGAGATGTCGTAACAGCGTTCGGCAAACGCAAGCGAAGGAACCAAAGTGAAAAGTGAGCGCTGCGGCGCGGGCCAGTCGGGCGGCATGCCGGTGACGCGAGGCTCTTCGCTGAGAACAAAGTTTACTTTGGCGCAGGGGCCGTCCATCTTGATGCCCGCAGTTGCGCGACGGAAATCTTCGGGTAGCTGATTCGCATCTAGCAGGCCTAAGAAAGTGCGTTTCGGATCAGCGTTCGAAAGGACTATGCGGCTGGAAATTTCTGTTCCATCCTCCAGGATTACACCGTGGGAAATGCCGTCGCGGACATCGATCTTCACGACGGGAGATGAAGTGAGAATCTCCACGCCAAACTTGCGGGCCGCGGACGCGAGCGCTTGCGTGATGGAGCCCATTCCGCCGATTACGTGACCGTAGAAGCCCTGAACTTCGCCATCTCCGCCGCCGAGCAAATGAAAGAGCAGACCCAGAGCCGAGCCCGGGTGGTAGGGGCCTCCGTGTTTTCCGTAGAGATTATTGGCAAGGAACATCGTTTTCATCTTCTCGGACTCATAATTCCGATCGAGAAAATCGCCGAGGCTACCGGTTAAAAAGGAGACAAGCCGAGACACTTCTGCGCTGGTCATGCCGCGAAATCGTTTGCCCACGCGCAAGAGTTCCCAGAATCCGTCGGCGCCGTGAAGCGAAGGTTCAGGAGGCGGCTCGAGAAAAAATGGCTGGAGGTAGCGCGCCAGTTTTTTCAATTGCTCATCCACGCGAACGAAAGTCTCTGCATCGCGGGCTGACAATTTGCGAAACTCGGTGACCGCGCGATCGCGGTCGGCCCACCAGGGGACGACATGACCATCGGGAAAAGGAACCAGCAAGCTCGGATCGCACGGGACCATGCGCAGACCGTGCGCGCCGAGGTCCAGATCACGAATCACGGTTGGGCGCAGCATGCTGGCGATATAAGAAGTAGTGGAAGCTCGGCAACCAGGCGCAATTTCTTCGGTTACGCAGCAGCCACCTACGATTTCGCGGCGTTCAACAACGAGAGTAGAGAGTCCCGCGCGGCCGAGATAGGCGGCAGCGGTGAGGCCGTTGTGTCCGGCGCCCACGACGATTGCATCATAAGACTTGCGTGAAGGAGGCATTTCGTTTAGTATGACCGCCAGTCAGCAGTGATGCGGTACCACTTAGATAGCATATATAGGGGAATATTCCAATGACAGCTTCAATTAATGACCTAAGGTCACACCCACCCATTAAACAGCGTCGCGCTGTACTGGAGACTCCCGTTCCGGGGAAAACTCACCGGCATCCGCGTATGGAAGCGAAACGCCAGCGCATCGTCAACGCAGCGATGCAACATTTCGCCGAACACGGTTATCATGCCGCGCGCATCGAGGATCTTTCCGCGCAACTGGGCGTGGCCAAGGGTTCCATCTTCCAATATTTTGGCAGCAAGGGCGGATTGTTCCTGGAAGCTTACAAGAAAGCGGTGCGCTCTTTTCCCACTTATCTGGACTCTCCTTCACAAATTCGCGAGAGAGGATTTTTTGAGATTTTGCGCTACTGGCTGCTGAGAACCGAACGGCTGGTTCGCGAAGATTGGATTCCTTATCGAGTGGCGCTGCTCGGAAATTACGGAGTGGATCTTAGCTTGAAACGCGAAATCAACCGATTCCTGCTTGCGGAAGACCCTTACGGCAGTACGGCATTCGTTCGCCTCGGAATTGCGCGGAGTGAGGTTCGGTCTGATATTGACTCGACGCTGATCGTATCGATCCTGGATTGGACCATGGAACGTTTTCAAGACGCGCTGCTCACCGAGGAGCTCGATCCGGGACTTTTTCCGCATCCGGCGGACCCGCAGAAAAATCAGATGCGAATCAATCAGTTCTTGTTGGTGTTGAAGGGTGCGATAGGAGTGTAAGAAAAGAATCACGCAAGGTTGCCACACCCTAGAGAAATCGAGAGGAGAAATTGCATGGAGCAGACGGTGAAAGAAATTCTCGCTTCGTATAATGCGTCGGCTCCGCTGGCGGAAGCACACACGATTCCGGCGCCGTGGTACACCGATTCGCGTATAGCCGATCTGGAGCTGCAGAACGTTTTCTCGCGGACGTGGCAGGCCGTTGGACGCATGGAGCAAGTGGAAAAACCCGGGCAGTATGTCACGGCGACGGTCGCTGGTGAGCCGGTGGTGGTTGTGCGTGGAAGCGACGATAAGTTGCGCGCGTTTTTCAATGTTTGCCGGCACCATGCGATGACGGTGATGAACGAGGCTTGCGGGCAGACGCCGCACCTTCGTTGCCCGTATCATGGCTGGACCTACAACCTGGAGGGCGAACTTCGGGGAATGACGGAATTTGAGGGAGTTCGAGATTTCGAGCGTTCGCAAAATGGATTGGTGCCTATACGAGTTGAGACTTGGGAGAAATTTGTTTTTGTGAGTCTGGATCCGCATGCCGGACCACTCGTTGATTTTCTCGGCGCGCTGGTGAAGCTAGCGCAGCCGCTAGGGTTTGGCGATTTGAAATTCGTGGAGCGGCGAAGCTACATATTGGACTGCAACTGGAAGGTGTACGTGGACAATTTCCTGGACGGCGGGTACCACGTGCCGCACATGCACAAAGGTTTGAACAGCGTTTTGGACTACACGAATTATACGATTGAAAATGTGGATCGCTGCTGCGTGCAATCTAGCCCGGTAGCCGTGGACAGTTCATCAGAGGCAAGCGCCGCCAACACACGCAAGGGCGATCGCGCCTATTATTTCTGGCAATATCCCAACTTTATGCTGAATTGGTATGAGGGATATCTGGATACGAATCTGGTGCTACCAATGGGCGTTGGACGCTGCGAAGTGATTTTTGATTTTTATTTTGGCGATACGAGTGAAGCGAACATGGCGTACGTTCGCGAAAGCATGGGAGTGAGCGAGGTCGTGCAGCAGGAAGATATAGTGATATGTGCAGGAGTGCAGCGCGGGCTCAGTTCGCGCGCGTATCAGGCGGGAAGACTTTCAGTGCGGCGCGAAGCGGGAGAACATCTGTTCCACCGACTGTTGGCTGCGGATTTGAAAGATACGCGGGCGGCTGTAGCCCGCTGAACACGCAGGCCGCAGGATATGTGAAGACTAATTCAACTAGTCAAAGATCACCGTTTTATTACCGTATAGCAGGATGCGATTTTCGATGTGCCAGCGGACCGCGCGAGAGAGGACAACTTTTTCGAGGTCGCGCCCTTTTTGAATCAAATCTTCCAAAGTATCGCGGTGGGAAATTCGAACGACGTCTTGCTCGACGATGGGGCCATCATCGAGCACTTCGGTAACGTAATGGCTGGTGGCGCCCACTAGTTTGACGCCGCGTTCAAAGGCTTGATGATGCGGTTTGCCGCCGACAAACGCGGGCAGAAATGAGTGATGAATATTGATGATGTGGTGCGGTGGATATTGGCGAATAAAATCCCAAGACAAGACCTGCATGTAACGCGCTAGAACGATTAGATCAATTCCGTGGGGGCGCAGAAGATCGAGTTCGCGGCGTTCAGCGTCCGGCTTATTTTCTTTGGTCACGGGGATGACGTGCAGCGGGATTTTGTAGAAGTCAGTCCAGCGGCGCACGTCTTCGTGATTGCTGATGACGAGGGGAATCTCGCAGGCGAGTTCCCCGCTATGCTGGCGGTAGAGCAAGTCGGTGAGGCAGTGGTCGTAGCGCGAGACGAAAATAGCAACTTTCGGACGGTAGCTGGAAAGCGCGACGCGCCATTTCATGCCGAAACGTTCCGCAACAGGTTGAAATTCCTTGGCGAAATCCCGCATATCGATGGAGAAACCGGCCAGATCCCATTCCACGCGCATTAAGAAGAGATTCCGCTCGTAGTCCTGATGCTCGTCGGCGTGAAGAGTATTCCCGTTGGCGCGATAAATAAATTCGTGGACGGCAGCATTGAGCCCTTTTTGATCGGGGCAACTGATGAGCAGGATGGCGCTGTTTTTCAAGACACGCTCCGGCTACGAGTTTCGCGTGGCAACGCTATTGATGATCTCTCGGAATCGTGTCGTTCCAGCTTTTTTGGCGAATCAGTTTGCCGTTCTCGGTGAGATGCCGCTCGGAATAATAATAGAAATTATGCAGGTCGCTGCTGAGATCGATGACGACGCTCCAGACCAAAGCGCGGCCGGACAATTGAATTGTGGTAGAACCTTCGGCGTGAATGGAGCTTTTTTCCGGATGATCATCACCGAGAACGTAGGTCATCTGCTCGTGATCCTTCATGCGGCCCCAGGGATATTGGCTTGCGTCATCCCCAACCCAGGAAATACGGGTTATGCCAGTGAGCAAATCGTGTGTTTCGGTCCAGACTTGAGGAGGCCAGGTGTCGCCTTCGGATTTCACACTTTCAAGAGGCGGTGTTTCTTCCGGCGCGAAAAAATGTGGCCGTGCCGGTGGTTCCAGCGGGACGAGGGGAAGTTGCAATTGAGAAGCGGAGGCGCCACCAAGTTGCATCGACGTGGTCATGGGAAATGGCGTGGGCCAAATCATGGGCCAGATCGCGTTTGATATGGCGAGTCGGATGCGATGTCCGCGCGGAAAAATCCAGCTCGTGAGGTGGAGTTCGATTGGGAGCGAATACGCCTGTCCCGGAACGAGATCAGTTGGGCTGGTGCGCGAGTCGCGTTGCGCGCCACTTTGCCCGGCGCCGGTGACCATGGTTACGGTGCCATCCGGCGCAACATCTGAAAGACGTGCGAACCAATTCGCGAGCGGGGCGCTGGCGGAAACTTGCAGGAGCGCTTTAGGCCATCCCAGAATTGCAGTGTCTTTTTCCAGCGGATCGGTATCGTAAACCAAACTGAACGCGTCGATGGGACGCTGATCAGTCGTGAAATCGCCCCACCAAAATCCTGCTTCGGCACCGATGGTAGGAACGTATTTCAGTTCTTCTGCCGCAGCGACCGGCGCTGAATCGCGCAGCGAACGGTTCGATGAGAGATAAAGAGTCTGCATGTGCGCGTTAGCTGGTGGAAAACTATTTTCGGCACGCCAGTCGCCGGGAATTTCTGCAATGTTCGGATCGGGCGGATACCAGTGTCGCATGTAAACTTCGAAACGCGGCTCATCGAGAATGCCGTTCTGCTTCCCTTTTAGCCAGTAATCCCACCAGCGGGTAGCTTCCACACGCCATTCGATTGTGGGGCCGGGCTGCGCGTCATCTGGAAAAGAGTGGTTCCAGGGGCCGAGCAGAGCCTTCACCGGCGCATTTTTTACGCGCGATAGAAATCGGCCGACGCTGTCGCGATAGCCGTCGAGGAATCCGCCGATCATAAAAGTGGGAACTTTATATTGCGCATACTGATCGCCGGAGATGGAGGCGCGCTGCCAGAAGGCACCGTCGCGCTGCTGGTGCAGATAGAGAAGGAACCAGGGCGTGGCGTCGAAACGAGTGGCGAGAGATTTTTCGTCGGTAGGAAAATCCGGAGCTCGCGTGATGCCCACCTGCATATCCATGCCGAGTTCAAATTCATCGGCGTGCATGAGGCCATCAATGTAATGAATATCGTCGTGGAAAAGATCTTCGGTGGCGCACATTGCGATGATGGCTTTCAGCGCGGGGGGATGCAGATTCGCCAACTGAATGGCGTTGAAGCCGCCCCAGGAAATTCCCATCATGCCGACATTGCCGTTGGACCATGGCTGGTTGGAAAGCCAGTCAATCACTTGGAGACCGTCCTGCTGCTCTTGATCGGAATATTCGCGGTCGGGAGGATTTCCTTCGCTCGCGCCGGTGCCGCGAATATCCACGCGGGCGGTGACGTAGCCGCGCTTTACGAAATAGGAATGGAGTTGCCAATCGCGCGCTAGGGTCCAATCGTCTTTGCGGTACGGCAAGTATTCCAAGATGGCTGGGAATTTCCCACCGCGCTCGGCATCTCGCGCGTTCGGCTGGATCCGGCCGCTTGGCATGTAGAGATTCACAGCCAGGCGGATGCCGTCTTTCATGGGGATCCATGCTTGGACGATTTTCACGGTTTCGTAACTAGGAGACTCAGGAGAAGGACCGTCTGATGGCGTGACTTCCGTCGGTCCACCATCAGGCTGAAGCATTAATTTAAAATTCAGTTCTATTTGCGCGTCAGGTGAAAACAACAGCCTTTCTTTACGCGCGTTTGAGAATCCAAACTCCCGCACTTGGACATCGTAAGTTCCGGGTTCTAGCCGAATTGCGTATATGCCATCGGAATTAGTTCGGACCGTGTACTTTTTGTCCCACAGGAATTCTACGAACGCTCCGGAAATTTTCGCGCCGGTTGGATCGGTAACAACTCCGTGAACAGTGACGGTGTTGGCTTGGTCTTGCGCCGTGTTCAATGGCGAACTATCTATTCTCGCGCGAAGCGGAACAGAAGCTCCCACAATCAGAATTGCTGCTACGCCCGCGAGTTTAGTCGACCGGTTCACGTCTTCGGTTCTTCTTGAAGTGCAAGGCTACCACACGAGGGAGTCCAGTTAAAATTCCGGATGGGATGGAAATGTTGAGCCGGAATGACTGGCGGTCGGGCCTGAGCGCTTATTACAAGATGGCGCGCACCACTCCGCCATCTACACGGACGGCAGCGCCGTTCGTAGCGGAAGCTAGCGGACTGGAGAGATAGACGATCATGTTGGCGACTTCGTCCGTGCTGGCGAAACGCTGCAGCAGAGAGGACGGGCGAATATTCTTGAAGAATTCCTTTTCAAAAGAAGCGGAGTCCGAACCTTTTTGCGCGCCCATTTGCGAGATGAAAGTTTCGACGCCCTCAGATCTTGTGGGGCCGGCCAGCACGCTGTTCACTGTAATGCCGGTGCCAGCGACTGTTTCGGAAATACCGCGAGCGACGGCGATTTGCGCGGTCTTGGTCATGCCGTAGTGAATCATTTCAGCAGGAATTTGGACGGCTGATTCGCTGGAGACGAAAATGATCCGGCCCCAGTTTTTTTCGCGCATTCCGGCGAGATAATGGCGGGAGAGGCGCACGCCGCTCATGACGTTGGCTTCGAAGAACCGCATCCAATCTTCGTCAGGGATTTTCTCGAAGGGTTTGGGTTCGAAGATGCCCATGTTATTGACTAGGACGTCCACTGCTCGGACCGATTGAATAACGTTTTGGCAACCTTCTCGATTCGAAACATCAGCGGCGACGCCTGAGACCTCGGCCGCCGGATGAGCTTTGCGAATTTCGGCGATGGCGGAATCGACGCGCTTCTGGGTTCTTCCATTTACCACAACCGACGCGCCCTCCGCAGCCAGCGCTCGCGCGGTGGAGAAGCCTATTCCTGCGGTCGAGCCAGTTACCAGCGCTTTCTTGCCTTTTAGTTCTAGGTCCATGATTTCCTTTCTTTGAATTCCAATACCACGAGCAAAGCCCAGACGGCTCCATAACTTCGAAGTTGGAAGCTAATGATTCACCTTTTATTCAGTGGATGCTTAAGTTCGGTTATTAGTCGCAAAAAGTTGCAACCCCGACCTATGGTTTCGCGATTGATTCCAGCAACTTTTTCCAATGCGACAGATGATTGAGCGAGGAGGCGTGCGTGTGATCAAGCTGGAGAGGGGTGATGGAAACGGCGCCGTCGCGGATGGCAGCCATATCGGTGTCGGGCTCGATGCCCTCCACAAGCTTCTGCTCGTGTAGCCAGAAGTAACGCCGGCCGCGAGGGTCAGAGCCGGGCTGAAGCACGTTGCGCGTGATCTTGGAGGATTGCTTGGTGAAACGTACTTCTCCATTCCACGGATCGGGCACGTTCACGTTCAACAAAATGCCGGGCGGAAGGCCTTCCCGAATGATGAGCGGCACAAGCGCGAGCATAAAGTTCGCGGCCGGCGCGAAGTCGATTTCTTTCGTGCGATAGGCAACCGAAACAGCGATGGAGGGCACGCGATTAATGGCGCCTTCCATGGCCGCACCAACGGTTCCCGAATAATAAACGTTTTCGCCCATGTTACCGCCGCGATTAATGCCAGAGATGACCAGGTCGGGCTTCTGTTTGAGCAGGGTGTGAAACGCGAGTATGACAGCGTCGGCGGGCGTGCCTTCGATGGAATACTCGTTCTCCGCGATCTGATCGCAGTAAATCGGCTGGCGTAGCGTCAGAGATTGTGCGGAGGCGCTGCGTTCGTGCGAGGGCGCGACAACGGTAATTTCGCCTAGGGGCGTGACGGCTTGGACGAGCGCGCGAAGGCCGGCAGCATGAATACCGTCGTCGTTGGTCACGAGGATACGCGGTCTCGTTAGATTATCCGGCATGGAAATATCCGCGCGGGCGAAGCACCTTTCGAAGTTCTTCAAATATCACTGAGAGAGGAAGATGGTCGGGACGACTGGATTCGAACCAGCGACCTCACGCACCCCAAGCGTGCGCGCTACCAGACTGCGCTACGTCCCGACCGCTTTCGACAGCAATCAGCGTATCACTCGCGTTCGAGAAGGGTCAAGACAGCGAGGAGTTCTTCGTGCAAATCGAGCAGAAATTTGCGTTGCGCGCGCGATGGAGGTTCGCGACGGACGATGCGTTCCGGCGCCGCATATTGTTCGGCGCCATTTTCGCCTATTGGGCTGCCTGCTCCACCATTTGGGGCGGCCAGATCGGCAAGGTGTTTGCGAGCGCCGACAATGGTAAAGCCTTCGTCATAAAGCAGGCGCTTAATCTCGAAAATGGTCTCGATATCCTCGCGACGATACAGCCGATGACCACTGGGACTCTTCACTGGTTGGAGCGTGGGAAATTCCGTCTCCCAATAGCGCAGGACAAATGTTTTCGTCGCCGTTAGACGGCTGACTTCTCCGATGCGGAACAGACTCTTGTCCGGAATCGGTGAATTCGCTGGAGCTTGAGCGGGAGTAGCCATAGATTTCCTTATCGTAGGCCGATTTCTCGCGGTGTCAACCCTTTCGACAACCTTTGACGGCTAGGTTCGCGCGAAAAGTATCGCACATGTTCCCATTCAATCTGTCTTCTTCATGGCGCATACGACAACGCCGGAGGCGGTCAGGAGGGGATGAAACCAGCTCGTAGCCACACATGGTTCCGACGGAGAGACAATTAACTGCTCGGCAGAGTTAGCCAAGAGTTCAAATGAGTCATAAACGCTGTAGGAATATGCTAAACCATCCCCTTGTGTTAACTCGTAGCCCTTTCCACCAGTCTTGAGATAATTCACCATCCTCCATAAGCCTGCTTTGTAAAGACCGAGCTTAAGCAGGCGAATGGGCCAGCGTCCCTGGCCGAACCGATTTCCGTCGATGATGATGACTGCCCGGCGCGCGACCCGGATCAGCTCGCGGATGATGAGGTTGGGTTGCCGAACGTGATGCAGAATCCCGAGTGAAACCACCACGTCGAATGACCTGTCCCTAAAAGGAAGCTGTTCGCCGACGGCCTGGAATATTGCGCTCTCAGGAACTCCACTTTTCGTTCTAGCCTGATCAACCAGCGCTGCTACCGGCTCTACACCGCGGATGGAGAGATCCGGCATGGCTTCGGACAGACGACGAATCCAGCGGCCAGTTCCGGCGCCGACCTCAAGAACAGTTTTCGCATCGGCCATTCGAAGCATGGCGCACAAAAGATTGAAAGTCTGGGGGTTCTCGCTGGCTTCGTGTCCATGCATCTGGTCGTAACACGCGGCGGTATCGGTATAATAGCGGCGCTGGACTTCGATCTCTTTGTCCAGCTTGCCGATCATCAAGTCCCCTCCTTCCTCGCGTCGCTATAACGAATTTCAGATGACGTGCAACCATCACGATAAGTTTTGCCGTTATGAATTGCACGGCCATCGAGGGCTGGTGAGACATCGCCCACTAAAATTGAAACCCTCCTCGCGTACGCTCCCTGGCTGAAGTAGCCTGCATGAAATCCGGCGTGTTGGCTTGGATTTCCGGCAGCCGAAAGAGAATTCCAACAAGCAGCCAGAGATAAATGTTATTTGTGTAGTTCTGATACGCAGTTAAACCTCCATATGTCATCGGATAAAACAGGAGGAAGGCGAACCAGAAAATAGCAAAGGCAAGAGGAAAGAAACGTGTCTGCCGAAGTCGAGATGTTATACCCCAACTGTAGTACAAGAGCGACCAAGTCCAAAGGATCCAAATAAATGGGGCAATAATTCCCATTTCGATGATCAAGGTGCCAAAACCCTCTTCGACCCCGATGCTTATTGGAGGCTTCCCTATTAATTTGGCGACATATTGTCCACCTAGCGACGCGGTACCAATTCCGTTTCCCAGAAACCAATTTGGGTCGTTGAACACCGACAAAAGATTTTTAATCGGGTAATCCCAGGTACGATCGCCCATTTGGTAGGCCGAACTGTCGGGCAAGAGAGTCTCAGTATAGTAGGCGATTCGGGAACCAGCTTCTTGCGGGAATAAGAAGAGAATCAAGGCAAGTCCAATTCCTCCGGCAATGGTGGAGCGGCGAACCATCTTAATCATCCGGTGAGCTTGGCGCTGGCGCCAAGGCGCGCCCCATAAGAAGCCCGCTGTCAAAAGAAGGGCGCTGATCAATACAAACATGAACGCACCTCGACTACCAGATAGAAGTGTCGAGATCGTTATAATACCAGTCGAAAGAAGAACAATTTTGCGCCCAGGCAAATTGGACAACAACAAGTAGCCTGCGGTCCCCATCACGAGAATAAAAGCGAGAATAAGAAACTGATCGAATCGGCCAGCGCTTACAAATACAGAATCGGGCAGATTGAAGATTTGATTGGTGAGAGGTGTGATCTTCGAAAGGTTGCCGAGCTCCTGAAGCTCCGGGGCCAGCTTTGCAGGATTTAGGAAAGAATTTCCGAGAATGGCTTGGGCAATCCCAACCCCCGCGATTAGCGCACTCAGAGCGGCGTTACAAACCAGAAGCTTCCTGAGATCCTCATCGCTCCGAATCAAGTCATACCCGATATACATCATGGGGATATAGTAGAAATATGTTTTAAAACCAAGCAGCCCATACAGAATGTGCGGGGAATTTGGATTAAAGACCTGCATGGTGCCCAAAAGAAAGAACAGGCCGAGCCATAATAGAAACGGGACCCGAAAGCGTTTTTCGCTTCCGCGCCGAACCGCAGTAAAAAAGGAAATATACACAAGCCCCGCCAGAATGTCTTTCCCAAAGAACAGCGCCGGACCGTTACCCATATACTTCCGGAACAAATCCTCAAAAAGCATCCACAAGAAAAACATATAAACGCCAGAGCGCCAATTTCTTAAGATCGTTACCGCGGCCGAGATGGCGATGAAGCCTGCCGCAACATATATAAGCGAGCTCTGCTGTTCAGCGGTGATTTGTTGAGCTAGTTGCCACGCGACAAAGATAGCGAGAACAAAAACGCTCAAAGTAATTAGCGTCTGATTTCTTATGGCGGGAATGCGTGTATTCAACATCTTACGATCGCCGATGGCGCGATCGACAGCCTCCAATACAAGGTTCCAACTGCCGAACTTCGTTCGTATGTTTCAGTTATTCTAATCCCAATCATAGAGCGGCGAAGCCGGCACCCCTGTTAGGTTCCTGAGTCAGAGCGCCGATCTCTCTGTATTTCGCGATAGAGTGCCACGTGCTGGACGATGAAACGCTCCACAGTAAATTCTTTCAGCGCGCGCGAGCGTGCCAGGAATCCAAGGTGTGTGATCTTGCTTCGGTCTTGCGCAACTGCCCTAAGACACGCAAGCAGCTCCTCAGAGCTTCCCGGTGTGAATTTTAGACCGGCGTCCCCCACAACCTCGGAGAGTCCAGCAATGTCAGATACTATAACAGCCCCTCCTGACATCATCTGCTCTATGGCCGCCAGGCCAGCGGTTTCCTCACAAAGAGACGGCATCACGACTACATCCGTCTCACGTAGGGCCTCGTCGACTTCCCTGCGCTGGATTTGGCCAGCAAATGTAAGCAATTGTCTTATTCCCATTTCATTGGCGAGCATCTGCAGTTTGTCACGTTCCGGGCCGTCCCCAATCACAGTCAGATGAAACGCCAAGTTGTCTTTTTGAAGCTCGTGAACGGCGCGGAATAAGACGGGTAAACCTTTCTCCGAAACCAAGCGCCCTAGATAAGCAAGACGCAGAGGTTTTGTCACATCGTCCTGAACTTGCGTGGAGCGAGGATCCACATTTTCAATACCATAATAGATGGTGCGGCTTCGAGGAAGAACGAGCCGGACCGCCACGTGCTCAGTGATCGTCACGTTAGCGGCCATTCTCTTGCTCAACCATCTTCGCGGAAAGATCAGAAGTAGTGTTTTGAGGCTGGTCCACCACCCCATAGCGTGAGAATTACAGTCAAGACATTTTCCGTATCGCCCGGCCATGAAATGTCCAGGGCATTGCGTTTTCTGCGGTTCCAGCAACAGCATGCCATTCGGACATCCAACTTGGTAACCATGATGCTCGACTGCGGTTGGCTTGCGAAGTAGGTAAACGATCATAAGAGGAAGAAGAGTTGGGCCGGCAAGATGAACAACATCTGTGCTTCGGATCTCCCGGATGAGATCCCACAAGCTTGGTTTGCGGACAATACGATACGATAGTTGAGAATCACTCATGCCTCCGGCTGGAGTCTGTGTCACCAGAGTAACCGCGATCTTATCGCCAGGATGATTCGACCCCCATTTAGCAACGCCTTCCGCCAAGAGCCGGACCGATGTCTCCACTCCGCCTACTGAAGGAGCCCAATAGTGAGAGTAGATGAGGAGTTTCATCGGCCGTCCGTGTTGCGCGGGTGGCGTTGGAGCGCGCGTCCAAGGCCTGCTATCAATCCTTCGAGATTTTGCGACGGAGACCAACACGCCATGCGCTGGCGCGCCGCTTCGCCGATGCGTTTCAGTCGCTCAGGGGATTGCAACACCCGATGTAGCAATTCGGAGAGCGCACGAACGTCGCCCATGGGGAAAACGAAACCAGTCTGACCCTCGCGCACAAGATCAAATTTTGCTCCTACTCGGTCGCTAACGATTACGGGACAAGCGCACAACATGGATTCGTTGACAACTACACCGAATGGCTCATATTCCGAGGCCAGCACAAAGATGTCCGAGGCGGCGTAAGTCTCTGGTAACTGGGATTGATTGACAAAACCCAAGAAACGCACTCGATCGCTGATTTCCAGGGAAACAGCTTCAGATTCCAAAGCGGAGCGCAATGCGCCATCGCCAGCAAACACTAAGTATGAATTCGGTAATGCGGCCCTTACGAAAGCGTGCAAGACATCTTGAGGCCTCTTCCACGGCTGAAGCTTTGCGCAGAAGAGTACAACCGGCGCGTCCTTTGGTACGTCCCATCTGCGCCGCACGGCTTCACGGTCGGCCCGGGACGATTCCGCAATCCACCAATCATTATCGACGCAATAAGGAGTCACCGCCAGGCGCTCTTCCGCGATTCCCAATGAACGCATCAAGGCGAACCCACCGCTCGAGGGCAGGATTACGGCATCCGCTAGCCGAAATAACACTGGCCATAACAGTTTCTTGATCGCTAACTTCCATCCTTGATTGTCGCGCGAGGAGAGCGCGTGCGCATCGGTGCCGAATAAGACCGCTGCACCACTGATCCTGGCAGCCACCAGAGCAATCCAGAAAGTTGCATAAACATACCCGGTATACAACACAACAGCATCGAACTTCTCGCGGCGAATCAGACTCCAAATTCCCGGATTAAAGAGACCGAAAAACGATCCCAATCCAGGACACCAGGACCGATTTTTGATAGCGATCCACGGATAACCTTGAAGGAGCGGGATGTCCCACTTTACTTCGACCCCAAACTCTTGGTCCAGATGCGACTCCGCTCCTTGCAAACCGCAATACGCCACCAGTATGTCGAGCCTGGGATCCTTCGCGTACAAGCGAAAGCTGGGCGACGAATATTGCGCTGGGTGACTGGCGACTAGAAGCACACGCAGAGCGCACTGGGTCATCCGGCCAACGCCGCCTGAAAGCGTTCTGCGATTCGAGACCATGACAGATGGCTTTTTTGAACTTCAAGATTACGTTCGTGCAGCTCCGTCCACCTTTGAGGATCGCTTAGAACGCGAATGAGGCCTTGGGATAAAGCATGGCGATCTTGCCAGGGAGCCCACTCCACTCCGGCTTGCTGAAGAGGGCCGTCGATATTTCCGTCCCGATATCCCACGATCGGAATTCCGCTCGCGATCCCGGCGATGGCGGTTCCGCGTTGGGGTGTAACCGCGCCACGAACAAAAAGGAGCGCGTCCGCGGACTCGAATTCGGCGGCAATCTCTTCGGCGGTCAATAGGCCGCGCACCAAAAGTTCGACATCGCCGCCGCGAAGCGCCTTCCCTAGAAGCTCCGCGGCTTCTACGGATCCGCGGCCCACTACGACAAGGCGCAACCTTCCGAGCGCTTTGGAAGCTCCCAACATGACAACCGAAATCTCACGGACTTCTTGCTCGGTAGCCCCTGGGGAAGCGGTTACCCCGAAGACGATTACGGTTTTCTCCTTGGTCGTTGACGTAGGCGCAACGCGGTGATGCGCTCGCTCCGGAATGTTTGAGCCGATCGGTATGAAGGCGGCCTTATTTTTTGCTTGTGGCAACCATGCAACGGTCTTGAGCGGCACGGTAAAAATGCTCTTCGCGGCTATTTTATAAAGTTTGTGAATTACCCAATCCTGGCACGCGCCGCGGGTGCGATCAATCCAACGTGTGGAAATCTTGCTCTGGCGGTGTTGTTCGTGAAATACAACGGCGCAGCGCACTCCTCTTTGGCGAAGAATCGCAAGCGCGGCAACAGCTCCGAACGGAAACCCGCGCCGAGACCACGAGAACGCCGTATATTGCACGAGAACCCATTGACCACGCCATTCGGCGCTTGCGCGTGAAAGTTGCCTGAGAGCGGCAACCCAGCCCTTTTCGTTCCAGAGCACGCGTGCCAAGGCCATATGGGTCCCCCTCGCCCCCAACTCTCTGGCAAGAAACATGCAATAGTCCTGGACACCGTCTGTAGGCGCGTCACGGCGGCCGAGCAGAGCGACTAGCGAGCGGTTTTTCTGATTGTCGTCAGGGTTCGCAGCCATCGTGGAGTTCTGATAACCGACTTAGCACTCGCGGAATTTTCTGTCAAAGTGAATGGGCTACAAACCAGCCATGTGGCTCTGGTGAAGCATCGAATGCTTCCCGTTTGATGTAATAGCCATACTGCCTAAGCAAGTCTCTCACTGGTTGAACCGTATCGTGCAGTTCCACAAACACGGATGGACGATGATCGCGCATGGTTTTGGCCGCTCCCTTGAGAGCCTCGACCTCCCCGCCTTCGATATCCATTTTGATCCAATTGACACGGTTGAGCCCCGTCTCTGCAACCAAATTATCGACGGTGGTTGCCCTGATGCCTTCTGAAGATGGGGACTTGCTTACATCAATCCGGCAACAATCAGGAGATTTCTCCGTGTACCACCCTAGATTATCATGCGGCGTCGACCAGGCGCCAAGTGGAACCACGGTGCAATTCGCGATCTTATTCAGGGTGAGGTTGGCTTCGAGCTGTCGGCGGTTAATGATGTCAGGCTCCAAAGAGATTACTCGACCCGAGAGGCCGACGAGCCTAGCGGCACGGATGGTGTGCCAACCGACGAATGCACCTACATCCAGGACAATGTCACCCTCGTTAGGCGCGACCCAATCGACCGGCTCATAGCTATCTTCGTGCAGCATAGACTCCATGGCAGCCTCGTTTTCTGCGCGGAACCAGGCCCCGAGCTGACGGCTCCACAACACCTCACCGAACAATGAGAAGGGATAGCGGTACCAGTGGCGTGCACTCGTGTGCCAACCGCGTCGCGGAGCTCTGCTCGTAGCGCGCATGAAAAGATATGTAGCCTTATTGCAAAGTAGCTTCGCCGTGGTCGAAGCATCCGCCCCGCCAGCTTCAGATAGGAAACCGAGCACTGCGTCGGCTCGCGTTTGCGGGCTGCTGTTCCATGCAGGAACATTATTTATGGAGTTCATGCAATTGTCTCAAGCGCGAAGCTAGCGCCTATAGTCCGGTTGCCTCAAGAAATCTGCGCCACCAGTTCTCCGGAGACATAACCTCTTCAATCATCGGCCGGATATTTGTGAGCACAGCTTTTCGATAAAAGTCTGGATCGCGCAGAAGTTTACGCACCGCCTCCACAAATTCAGCCGTCGCGTCAGCGTGCGAAACCAGAAAGCGGTTTAGCGGCGGTTCCTTCAGAAAGAGGCAGCTCGCTCCGCTAGGCGAGGCGATCACCGGTGAACCACAAGCGAGTGCTTCGCATACGGCGTAAGGAAAGGCATCGTACCGAGACGGAGAGAGCGCAAAATCGGCGGCGCCGTAAAGCAGCGGAATCTTTTCATTGGGCATGTTCTGGAATATTCGCACATGAGGATTTGTTTTGAGATCTTCGGGCGCAGATCCGCGCAAGGCGAGCCCCCAGTAAACTTCCGGGAAAACTTCGATCAACTTGCGAACGACAGGGAATCCTTTAGTTGCGTGCGCGCTGCCCACAAAGACTCCGATCGGCCCGGTCAGCGGCAGACTCAATTCCCGCCGGCTCGATTGCGGATCGCGGGGCGAAAAGCGAGGCAAATCCAACGGGTACCAGACAGTTGTGCTCTTGTGGCCAAAAAACAGGCGAACTTCTTGGCCAACTTGATCGGAACAAACAAGTACCTGTTTGTCGCGACCGCTCAGTCGCTCTAGAACCATTGAATTCCACCATTTTAAATAGAGGTATCCAGAATATTTGGTGAATGGCCGTATCGCCTCGGCCTGACCTCGGTAAGTCCCGTGATAAAACTGAATCAAGCGAGTTTGCTTCGACTTTGGACGAAGCGGGTAATAGCCCACATCACTATTGGAGATTACTGCAACGACGTCGTCATCCAATTTCATCTGCGCGCGTCGGCCAATATAGTAGCCCAACGCGCTGGCTCCAACCTTTCGTGCCGTCTGACCGAATTTTCCGTTGGTCCACGACGGCGCGGAGTTACCGCTATGGAGAATTTCTACGCCGTAACCACGTCTTTCGAGCCCGTGCGCAAGTTCGCGAACGAAGTGCTCCATGCCGCCCAGCGTATCCGGAGAACTCGGCGCTAATAAAAGAACTTTGCCGGTTCTTTGGTTCTCCCACGGCATTTTAGAAGCAGGCGTGCGTGTTTGATCTAAGCCGGACAATCCGGACTCCTCATTATTGCTTAGCGCTTCACGCCATCACTCTCAAACAGCGCTGGCGAGCAGGCATGAATCACGATCAAACTCACAAAATTCATGATAAGAGGCAGCCCCCTTATCTAGTAAGGCCTTCACAGGACGGCGGATTGTGCAGCCGCAGCTAGACGTGTTTTTTCACGATCCCCTGTGCGCAAGTGCTGCCCAGGCGTACTCGATGTCTTCGCGTCCTAAAAGGCGTGTAGCCCCAATTCCCACAGCGTAGAGAAAGATACCAAACGCAAGTTTTATAATGGCTGATCCAGGTACAAAGGTCGCCGTCCATGTCGCACCAAGCGCCATAGCTAACGCCGGCGCCGCCCAACGCAGGCCTTGCAGAATTAACGGACGTACTTGCCAGAAAGCGAGCAGCACTGCAAACCACGCCAGACTATAACTTATCAGAGTGGCCCACGCCGCACCTAGTGCTGCAAATCGAGGGATCAAGTAGAAATTCAAAGCTACATTGCTCAATGCCCCTACGGCAGTGGGCACCAAAAGATATTTCTGTAGATTTCTGGCCACCATTGCGTTTACCACGACGGTGCCGAAGAAGGTGCCGACCTCCGACCAAATTAGCACGGATAGCAAAGGTGTCGCTGCCGTGAACTGTTTTCCGTAGAGAATGTGTACGAGGAGGCCAGCGCCTGCAGTAATCGCAACGCAAATGCCACAAGCCAGAACCACAAAATAGCGAAATGTCCGGTCAAGATACGTGCGAAAAAGTTCGGGGTCTCTAGCTGACAGGGAAAGAATTGGCACCAACGAACCGATCAGGGCCGCAGGGAGCATTTCAAACATCTCACTCACTCTAACCGCGGCAACGTACTGCCCCAATGCAGAATCGCTCACCATGTTATGCAACATCACTTGATCGATACGCATGTAGATTGAAGCGAGAAGAGCGCTGAAAGCCATAGGGGCTGCGCTCGTTATATAAAACACGGCGCGATTCGAACGCGCCTCAGATACCTGGGACAGGAACCTGCAACTGAAGCTCCAGATCAAAATGGATTCCACTGTCGCGGCAATGAATCGCCAAACCACTACAGTAATCAAACGCGCCTGCAACCACGCCAGTAGCACAACCAACAAAAACCAGAGCAGCTGCCGGAAGAGATTAATTCCGGCCGCGTACCATTGTTTCAAGTCCACCTGGAAGAGAACCCCATAAAGTCGCAACGGGGCGAGCAGAAGCATTTCCATCACGGCGAAAAGAAGCAGAAAATGCAGCTGGCCTTTGTAACCCACGAAGGGCGCAATTACCAACGAAAGCACAGTGGCGCCAACTGCAAATAGAGCGCACAATCCAGCCCCGGTTCGTAAAATGTTTGCGGCCTGATCTCGGTTAACAGATGCTTCTCGAGCGATGATCGCGTCGATTCCAAATGTTGCCAGCCAGCCGAAGAGCGTGGCATACGCGTAGATTGCTCCGAATTCGCCGAGTTGCGTGCTACCAAGATAGCGCGCGAGGACAACGGACGCCGCACCAGAGAGAACAATTGAAAGGCCGCGGCCGCCCAGTAATGCGGCAGTATTCCGCAGCACGCGCGTGCGCATTCGAAGGGTACTTTTTGGCGGTTGGGATCCCATGGGTTAAAAGGTTCGCGAACGTTGGAAGTAAATTCCGGACCATCCTGAGTCATTCATTCGCCATCTTCTTTTGGCGGCGGATTTACAGGCGAATTATTCTGTTCTTTGAGACGCTCCATATCTTGCTGCTCGATGCGGTCCATTAATCGTTTTCGGCGAGTCACGTAAGCTTTCAATGTTCTAACCGTCTGCCCGGGCACAACAGCTACTTGGTTGTATGCCGCGTCGGTCCAGGAAATGGGACCGCGCGCCGGAATCAAGTGTACGCCCCACTGAAAAATTAGGCCCAGGTTCCAAACGATCAGAACGGCGGTAAGGGATTTGGCCAGAACAGCCGCGGAGCGTTCCGTCCAAGTGAACGCCAGCCAATCGAAAAACGCCGCCAGACCGAGGATAAACAAAGGCGTCAGAGAAACAAAGAAACGGTTGCCGAATGAGGAAATGCCCGCCCAGTCTGCATAACAGCCAATCGCATAAAGATACAGGGCAAACGCCGCGAGGCCACACCGACTCAGCATCTGGTCGTGGTGGCGCAGCAGGAAGAGCCCGAGGAGCGCGAAAGCGACAATGGGCGTCCAACTAAGCAAACCATGCTCGGAAGAGAAGCAAACCTTCAGCAGCGCTGGAGAGAGAAAGTTCCAGGGTTCGGTATAGCCAAAATTCAAGTAGCTTCCGTAGACGATATGTTTGACGATGAACGTGGGCAGAAATGTTACCAAGGTAACCAGAGTAAACAAAACATTCTGCAAAAATAGGGTTTTGACGGCCACAGTTTGATGCGATTTAAGGTCTTTCCAATAGTGGGCCACCGATTCCAGAAGCGGAACGACAAGCAACACGGCATTGATATAGTAAACATCCATCATGAGGCCGGAAATTGCGCCGAGAATTATCCATTGCAGCCAGGTGCGTTCGCCGCGGGTTCGGTCCCAATACCAAAAGAACAATGCGACGGCAAATGCGGAGTGTGCATGAGACCAGGAGGGATTGAAGTACATATAAACAGGGAAAGAGCTTGCGAACCAAATCCCGATCGTGGCCAAAAAGGCCCATTTTTCCGGGACGTACTTTTTAGCCACGCGGAACGAAATCCAAAGCGCAAGAAAGCCATAGATTGCGGTCCCCAAAGCCATGGCGAGAAGATACGGGAACGAATACCCATCGGCGGGAATGTGACCACCAAGGGCGTGATTCATGTCAACGAAGACTTGCGCTGCCAGCAAAAATGGAAACCACAGGATTGCTGGGCCTATGGAGAAGTGGTTGTTCAAATAGCCTGTAGAAGTAAATTCAGACGGCAATATATTGCCGTCTGCAGCTACTCGCCCCATACGAAAGCTGGTATTTGCCGCGAGCCAATCCTTTCGAAAATCCAATCGACGTTCGATCAGTAAAGAGCGGGCGTAGGCATAATATCCCACGCCATCGCCACGCACCCAGGGATTGCTGAGTGGCAAGGTCAAGACAAAAATTAAGATCAGAAGCTTTTCGAATTTATCAGGTCTAAACAAGTGCTGCGAATTCCTTGAGAGTTCACTCAAATCGCTGCGCGGTCCGAACTGTTCGCGTCGGCGGACGAGTGAGGCCCGGAAAGCCGCTCGTTCGATTCTTGCCCGCCGCTCTTCCGAAAAATAGCAATCAGAGAAAGCGGCGGAAGCGGAAGCCAGGAGTCCAATACCCGAAATAGCGGCGTCAGAAAATTCAGGAGCCGAATCTGACCCAGGCCAAATGTGGTCTTTCGCAAAACGCGACCGTTCAACCACCAGGCCGGCACCCCAGGGCGGTTGAACTTCAGCACCTTTTCAACCGTGAAACCCGCTTCCTGGCCAACTTTGATGAGTTGATCTTCCGTGTATCTACGGCAATGGCCTAAAACTTCGTCCAGTGTGCCAAAAAGGCGAGGACCGTTAGGAACCAGAATGATTGCACGGCCGCCAACCTCCAAAACTTTGTGGATGTTTCGAAGTGCGCCCACGTCATCTGAAAGATGTTCTACAACGTTCAAACAAATGACTGTGTCGAAAGGGACCTCCTGCGGAAAAGAACTTTCCTCCATTGCGTCCACATAGGCGGTCTGCAGATAGGGGCGCGAGGGGCGAAGTCTATCGAGCGTCTCGAGATAAAACGGGTTCACATCGGTGGCCCAATAAACCGAGCGCGGCACAAAATGAGCCGTCATGTTGCCGGTACCCGCTCCGATTTCCAGAACGCGGTCACCGACAAACGGCCGGATCACCTCAGCCATCCATCGAGTGAAGCGGGGGGCGCGGGTAAGGCGCATGAGAATTTCGCCGCCATGTCCGTCCCGTGCGTAGATTTGATCTGAAGTGGCGTAATGCAGGATGGCCCAAAGTGCATGGACGCCATCCTTCCAATTGATTTTCTTCCCTTCGGCATAGGTGCGGCCGGAATAGCTGATGGGAACTTCGAAAATGCGACCGCCGCGTTTGGCTATTTTAATTGCGAGTTCAGGTTCCACATCGAACCTGGAGCCGGTCAGCGGAATGCTTTTCAGAAATTCGGCGCGGACCATTTTGTAGCACGTTTCCATGTCGGTTAAATTCAAATCACAGACCAGATCGCACAAAAAAGTAAGAAATTTGTTTCCAAGCTGGTGGCGAAAAAATAAGGCCCGTTTATAGCCACCGGGCATGAAACGCGAACCGAAGACCGCGTCGGCGTTTTCAGAAAGGAAAAGCTCCACCATCTGCATAAGATCGCGAGGATGGTACTCGAGGTCGGCATCGTGGATGACGACCAGCTCCGTATTTACGTGCTCCAAGCCCGTACGGATGGCGGCACCTTTGCCCTGATTTTTGTGGTGATCCAGCCAAACCCAGCTAAATTTCTTGAAATCCTGACTTGATTTCAGGTTGGACTGAAAGCGCTGAATGGCCTCGGCGGTGCGATCGGTGGAACAATCGTTAACCACGATTACCTTAATTTCCCGCAGCCGCGGAGATTCATCCAGAACGGCTAAACCCTTCAGGCTTGCTTCGATCAGATACTGCTCGTTGTAGGCTGGCACAATTACGGAAAGCGTCGTGCTAGTGCGGTTTCTCTCGCGCCCTTCTCGAAAGGAGCTCAAACGTTCCGCCGGCGACAGTTGGGCATCGCCTCCCTCCACTCGATTTGTGGCCGGGGTTGCGCTCATGGCCTTTTCAGCGGGAAAAATTGAACGGATTGCCAATCATGAAGATTCACAACAATCTTAAGTCGCAACCCGCTTGATAGCGAGATTTTCCAAGCCCACATAAGCGCCCGCGTCGGCGTTTTTCGACAAAACTGGCTCTTTCTTTTCCTGGAAGTGCGCGATTACTCGGTCAATAATTTCCACCAGGGGCGTTGTGGGACGGAAACCGGTAAGCCTCTCGAGCTTTCCTAGCGCAGGCACACGGCGCGGCATGTCTTCGAATCCGGGCTCATAAGCTTGATCGTACGGTACAAAAGTAATCGGCGAACGGCTGTTGGTGCGTTGCTTTACGAGAGCGGCGAGTTTTTCAATGGTAATTTCACCGGTATTGCCTATGTTCACTACTTCTCCGATTGCAGCTTCGGTGGCTACCAGCCGCATAATGGCCTCAACACAGTCTCGAACGTCACAGAAGCAACGCGATTGCTGACCGGTGCCATATACCGTTATTGGTTCATTATCGAGGGCCTGGCGCACAAAATTGGGGAGCACCATTCCATAACGGCCGGTTTGCCTCGGGCCCACCGTATTGAACAGGCGCGCAACAACGACCGGCTGCTTTTTCTCCTTCCAATACGATAGCGCAAGAAATTCATCGAGCGCTTTCGAAGCTGCATAGCTCCAGCGCCCCTTGCTGGTTGGACCCAAAACGAGATCCGCATCTTCGTGAAAAGGTACTTTGTCGCTCTTACCGTAAACTTCCGAGGTTGAGGCGGCGAAAACCAGTTTTTTCTTTTTAGATGCGGCGTCCAATACGAATTGTGTACCGTGCACGTTCGTTTCAATTGTCCGTACTGGACTTTCGACGATCAGCCGCACGCCTACGGCAGCGGCCAGATGAAAAACAACATCGCAATCGTCCACCATCTCCGCCAGAAGGTGTTTATTCATAATCGAATCGAAAACGTAATGAAAGCGATCGTGTTTTTTCAGATGGCGGATATTTTCTACACTCCCCGTCGAGAGATCGTCGAGGACGGATACGGAGTCACCGCGCGCGAGCAAAGCTTCGGCGAGATGAGAACCAATGAATCCAGCGCCGCCCGTTATAAGGTATCTCAAGAACGCACCTCTTTAGGCTGAGGGTCCGTTTGTTTCATCGGGACCCAATGGGAATTTAGAAGGCTTTTCGACGTCTTCTCCGTATCCATAGCCATACGCATAGGGATAATACCGATAAGAGTAGTAGTAATCTGGAGCGTTGGAATCCACGGCGTTCAGTACCACGCCTAGCAAACGGCACTTCACCGCTGCAAGCAAATCCCGTGTGCGCGTGAATGCTTCTTTCGGAGTTTCGCCGCTGCGCACCACCAGCAAGACTCCATCTGTAAGAGCTGAAAGAATCACAGCGTCCGTGGCGGCCATGACCGGAGGAGAGTCGATCACGATAAATTTGAAGCGTCGGCGCAATTCTGCGATGGCTTCGCGCATGCGATGGGAAGAAAGCAGGTCAGCCGGACTGGGCGGCACTGGTCCCGTCGTCAGCGCTGATAGGTTTGTGATGGTAGGATGCTGAATCGTAGCTTCCTCGAGGCTTGTGACGCCGGCGAGGTAAGAACTTAATCCCACATCTTTTCCGATCGCCAGATTCAGCGCGCGCCGGATTCCCGGTTTGCGCAGGTCGGAGTCCACGAGCAAAGTCCGGTCTCCGAGCTGTGCCAAAGTAACCGCGAGATTCACTGCGGCCGTCGTTTTTCCTTCGCGCGGCAAAGCGCTGGTCACCAAGATCACCTGCGGGGGATGATCAGCCTGGGAAAGTAAAAGAGAAGTTCGCAAAGCGCGAAACGCTTCCGAGATTTGCGATTTAGGTTGCGCGTATGAAAGCAATTCCACGCGCGAGCCCAAACCAGTCGCCGCACCGGCTTCTCGAGCGAGTCGTGAAAGCCGCCCGGTGGGAGCATTCATTCCCGGCAAGGAAGGTACAACGGCGAGAGAGGGCAGGCCTGTGAGCGCCTCTATGTCGTCAGGGGACTTCACCGTGTTATCAAGATATTCGCGGAAGAGAGCCAGTCCTACCCCTCCGACTAGGCCCATTAGAACCGCCAGCAGAATGTTGCGCGCCTTTTGGGGACGCGATGGACTGGCGGGAGCCAGTGCGGGATCCACGACACGAATGTTGCTCGACCGAAGCCCCGCTGTGATGCTGGCCTCCTTCAATTTCTGCAACAATCCATCGTAAAGCTGTTTATTCGATTCCGCGTCGTGCTGGAGGATGTGATACTGAACCAATTTCTCGGCCTGATCGTTGGCTTCCGCTTTTTGTTTGTCGAGCGCTTCCTGCAGAAGCTGCACGCGGTTGCGCGCCGTCGTGAAATCCTCTTGTACGCTTTCCAATAGAGTTTTTCGAGCGCGGTCGAGGTCGTCGTTTACTTCTTTTTGCTGCGCAGCGATTCGCAAAACTTTGGGGAAGTTCGGACCATATTGGTTGACGGCTTCGGCGTATTGCTCATCGACGTCGGACTTGCGTTTCCTCAACTCTGTGATCACTTCAGTGCCATGCGCAAGAGGCAGGGCGTCTACATTCCCCGCTACGGCCATGCGGTAAAACGCCTCCTTCTCCGCCATGTTAGTTTGGGCATCTGTGACAGCCCTGCTGAGGTCCCCGAGCTTGGAAGTTGCAATGTCCTGCTTTTCGTCGATTTGCCAGATTTGATTGGCCCGTTCGTAGGCAAGACGAGCGTTTTCAGACTTTTCGACTTTAATCCGAAGCTCTTCAAGTTCAGAAGAGAGCCAGTTGGACGCTTGAATCGTCGCGTCGTACTTGCTGCGGAAATTCTGTTCCACATAATTCTGCAGGTGCGTGTTGACAATCTGCGCAGCGAGCTGCGGATCTTCCGCTTCGAAGGTGACTTCAATCAGGCGGCTGGTAGGCACGCGCTTTACGCTAAGGCGACCTAAAAACGCACCAAGGATCGCGGGGCGTCTTGCCGCTACGCCATTGTGAGCAAAGGCAGGTGTGTTCGGACTGCCGCCAAACTCGGGATAGCGCTCCAGATTAAGAGACTTGATCGTCTGTAGCGCTAAAGTTTCGCTTTGAAGGATTTTTGCCTGGGTCTCCAGATAATTCTCCAGATCCATGAATTCATCGTAAGAGTTCGCATCCGGAAACGGCGACAGGTTCTGCGATTCTTTGTCTACTTCCACCCGGGCCGAGGCCACATATACCGGCTTCATCTTGAAGGAGGCGATAGTCACAATAGTAACTACGGTTAAGAAGAATGTGAGGATCATCCACTGATGCTTCCGCAGGATGATGACGTAATCGAGCAGGTGCGGTTCCCTGGGAACTTGCTCCCAGGAAAGCACCGAAGGCGCAGGGATGACACTTAGAGCTTCCGCTTTTCGGTCGCGCAGATTTGCAATCCTAGAAGGCTCTTCCATTTATCCTTTTACCCGCAACGCTGATTTCGATGCTTCTTGTTCACACACGATCAGGGTCTATAAATAGCCAAGCCGGTCCCAATCGTAATTCCAGCCTCGGCGCCTTTGGCGAGAACTTTGAGACCTTTGTTATCCGGAACGTAAAGAATGTCGTTCGATTTCATAGTGACGTCATCGGATTTCTGATTTTGGATTTGCTTAATGCGTACGGGTATCATGTCTTTTTGCCCGGTGTCGGTGTTGTTTCGCATGATCACCGCTTGATCTGCCTTCGCGAACCACGTCAGGCCATGAGCCAGCGCGACAGCTTTCAGAACTGTAACTTGCTCCCCGTGACTCTGGAGAATGTACCCGCCGGGCTGGGCAATTCCTCCTCCCACGACGTACACGATTCCGGCACGTGGAACGCTTACAGCATCGCCGCCGTAAATCTGAATGTTGAAAGCGGGGTTTCCCGACTCCAGTAAATCCTGCAGACGAATTGTGATCGTCTGCGTGTCGGGACCAGTGGTGTCAATCGTCCCGGCCGCGCCATTCTTATCGTTTATCGGATGCCCGTTACGCGTGACGATTACCCAAGTGCCGGCCTCATCCGTGACGCCTCCTGCCTGTGCCAGCAATTCCAGCAATGTGGTGGGCCGAATAACTTGATAAACCATGGGCCGTACGACGGCGCCTACCAAAGAAACCGGCTGGCTGTTCTGCTCCTTCACGAAAACCGAAACTTGCGGATGCGAGACCAAACCGTTTTCGATCAGAAGCTTCGCCAATTTTTGTTCCAGTTGGTCGGCGGTTAACCCACTCGCTGGAATTTTGCCGGGAATAAGCGGATAGGTGATCTCCCCCGTTTCGCTAACCCGCAAGTCGCGAGTAAGTTCCGGAACGTCGAAAACTTCCACGTGAATAAGATCGCCGCTTCCAATCGGCGTATCGGCAGCCCGGGCAGCGGCCAGTCCCGCTAATTCTTGGATTCTCTGATTGGTCTGTTGGGACGTCGGAGCTTTTTGCTGGCCATAGACCTGCACACCCAGTAACAACAATACAGGGAGCAACAAGGCAGGCTTCGCTGTTAGCCAGTCCGAAACGCAACGGACGGATGGAACCATGATAGATAACCCCGCAAACACTATTACCTAGCGCCGCGCTGGTGTCAACCGAGAGGTAGGTGGCCAAAACGACAAATATCAATAGTCCCAAGCACCAGCGGACGGATGCAGTGGAGCTTAAATGTTAGCGAGAACGTCGTGCCCCTATTCGCTTGCGAGCATATCTCTTTCACGTGCGCGCACCCGTCGTCGCGTGACGACAGCTTCACTTGCCAACGGAGGTGAAGTCGCCAGATGCGCCAATAATAAGAACAGGAGAGCGTTCGATGGAATATGCAAATTGAAATCCACGAAACTGTGAAGCAGCATCCCGCACAAGCCTGTGACTGCGCCTGCGCGAAGAGCACGCGAGAAATGTCCTTGCTCTGCGGCGTAACAAGACTTGGCCAGGCGAAATAGAATCCACAAGAAGGTGAGGCCGCAAATTCCACCGAGTAATCCAGTCTCCGCTATCATTTCGATGTAGTCGTCGTGAACGTGGTCCACAAGCTTCCCGTCATAGACGGTCTCATAGCGCGGATAGGCGGCGACAAGAGAGCCGAGCCCGACCCCCACGATCGGATGATCCTCAAAAAGGTGCGCAGCTCCGCGGAACATCGAAACCCGACGGTCCACCGTGACTTCTCCAATATGTATCGTCGAAAATCGCTCGATCGCCCGGCCTGCGCCTAACCAGGCGATCAGCGCCAAAGCCGCCAGCGCCACAATTCCGACGCCCACGAACTGCGGGCGTTCCGATGCTTGCTTGACTCTGGCGAGCAGCCACAGCACAGCTATTTCAAATGCGAAGCTGACAATCCCGCCGCGCGAACCGGAGAGAATCAGCGCGCCGGCTGGAACAATGCTTAACAAGCCGACGAGCGGATATACGTCCCGTGGCACACCGCGGAAAACGAGCATCGCCAAGCCTATCGGCAGTGTCAATTCAACAAAGCCGGCGAAATGGTTGCGATTTACGTACGGTCCGAAGGGATCACCTACTTTCAACGGGCGAAGCCAATAAAGACTTCCTTCCGAAGTGAAATGCTGGATGATGCCGAACAAAGAAACTCCGAAGCACAAGAAAATCAAAAACCACGCCAGCTTTTTAAGGTCGGGGCGTTCGCGGAAAACTTGCACGGACAGAAAGAAAATAATCAAATACGCCCCGAATCTGAGGAGTTCCAGTCGCGTGAGATATCGATATGGTGTTCCTCCGAACAAGAGTTGCGAGCTGCCAATGGCGAGGATGCCTAGAATGGGCCAATTTAACGGGTTCCAATAAATCGTCCCTTTCGAATCCCGGGAAACAATGATGGCCCACAGAAAGAACAACATTCCGGCCGCGATTTCGAGGAGAGACTGAGACCAAACTTCCACGGTGCCGAAAGCCAGCACACTAAATGCGAAAAGAATACAAAGACCTATGCGCACCATCTTCAACGCGGTTCTCCCGTCTCGTTCGCACTGGCGGGAAACATCGTTAAATCCGCGATCCAAACCGTACCGCTCAATTTATTGTCGAATAAACGGCTTGTATTGCGGCGGAGAGAAACCACCAGGAAGTGTGTCTCCGGCCCTGTTACCACTTGGAGCTCCGCAGGACTCCAGAGATGAGTGCCGGTAAGATTCTCGGTCTGCACATCAACTGCACCTTGATGATGAGGATCATAGATTAAAAAACGCAACCCACTCTCAGTGGAAATCGATTCCGTCCGCAGATATCCGCGAAAGTGATAAGTGCGGGCAGGCTCTACCGGCACAAACTCAAGCGGTTGAGTGACATCGGGATTGTTACCGCCGCCGAAATCCAGGCGGACCGAACGCCCTTTGCCTTCTGCCATTGCGGCATCAAAGTCGATCGAGGTGCCGATCGGATTGTTCCATCGCCAGCCCAAGCCTCCATTTGTAAAATCGCCGGCAAAGTTGCCATTCCATATTACAGATCCATTTTGTGGTTCCTGATTGGACACGCTAGCAGCAAGGAGCGCTTGGCGCCAAACTCGGACTGCATCAGCAGCGCGATCTTGCCGGATGAGCTCATCAAGAAATTGAAATGAATGTGGCAACGCGAAAGGTTTTCCCAAGGAAATCAGTCGTTGCCAAACGGCAAGTCCGACGTCCGCCTGTTGGGCGGATGCGAAAAAATCGAGGGCTTGAAAATACGCTTCTTGATCGGGCGGAAGCACCTGATTCAGCAACGTATTTACGTCGTGATTGGAGCGCCATGTGCGGGATATTGCCAGAGGTAGAAGCGATGGGTCCGAACGAACGGCCAATTGAATTTCAGTATAACCTTCGGCTTGCTGTTGTTGCCTAAGCAAAAAGTTGCCGTAATTCCAAGCAACCTGCGCGGAGAGGGGGTAAACCTCTCGCGCATGGTTGAATGCATCGCGAGCATGGGCCACATCTCCGACGGATTCATACGCACCCGCGAGGTTCATCCAGTAATAAGCGGAAAGCGGATCAGCCTGGATGGCCTTTTGAAAAGCTTGAATGGCCTTGTTCGGATCTCCAGCCACAAAATCCAATTGCTGGAAGCGTCCTAAAGTGTCCCAGGCGGCGGCATTTTCAGGCTCTAGCGCAGCGCCTCTCTCGATAGCGTTCAGATCGTTAGAATTAATGCGATGATCCGCGATCCAGAGGCGGACCGCCTGGTAACAAAAAAGGACCGCCACACCGAGCGCGGCAATCAGTAGCGCCGAGCGCGATCCTTTTCCTTCGAGTGATATCTCCACGAACTCGTAATCCGCACCGAGCGTCGGCTCTTCTGCAAGCCCAAATTGCCTTCAATAAAGAGAGAATTCGGAACGCGGCAGCAAAGTTATTTTATTCCGAATCGATAGACCAAACCGACCGATATTCGATAGTTGCCTTGACTCTGAGAGCCTGAAATAAACCGCGTCTGTTCATAATCAGCCTGGATAACTCGGAGGGCCCAACGCTTCCTTACTCGCCAATCCAATCCGCCCCCTCCCATCCACGACGTTCCCCCATAGGAGGTCGTAACCGGATTAAATCCGTTCTGGGTCGGAAGATGGTAGAGAAGAACTCCGCCTCCGAATAGGATCTGAGCAAAAACGGTAATTTTGTGCTGGCGGCCAAAGGGATAGAGCTGGGGTCCCACTAAGAAATTGTAAATACTCGTGTTTCCAAAATTAGTGTTTCTATTGTAAGTGCCGGAGAAATCCGCAGCGACATTAATAAACTTCCAGATATGGCGGTCGCCGTAGGCAGTCCATCCAACCATACTGAGCCGCGAACCATTGAAGTTATCAAACGACCGGTAAGCGAGACCGCCGCCTGCTTCGTATTTCGAAGAATCCTGCGCCAAAGCGGGCAGGCTAAAAAGACTCAACATTACAAAAAGTCCCGCGAACTTCTTCATCTCGAATGTCCTCCAGATAATCTCGGCTTAGCATATTAGTTCAGCGCCCTTTGATGCGGGCAGTGAGACTTTAGGTTACCGCGTGGTTAAGAGCAAATGGAAATAGTCGGTGCCTCAATATCAAGTACGAGGGAAGCAAAGAAGCGGGAAATCGAGACTAGCCGTTCATAAAACTCGGAATCTTATTTTTCCCCGAAGCGAATTAGCAGTCCAGCTCCAACTTTGAAGTTATCTTGATAAGGGCTGCCGGCGGTACCTGCACTGAAAAAACCTGTTCGTTCATACTCGAAGTCACCTAGCCGAATAGCAACGTGTCGCGACACCGTGAGGTCCACGCCACCACCGCCTCCCCAGGCAAATTCGGTGTCGGAAAGGTTGCAGCCGCCGCATTTCCTGGCGCCTATATGCGCTCCCCCCACAAGAACATTCACAAACGGGGCCAGAGTACGGTGCCCCAATGGGTAAATTTGCGGCCCGGCCATATAGGAGTAAACGGAATAAGCTACTCCGCTGAAAGTCTTGTAAGTTCCATCGAAATCGGCGGTCACGCCAAGCCAACGATTAATATTCCCGTCTGCGGACGCCCGCCAGCCATTCATGTTAAGCCTCTCCTCCGCCGGGAAATTGAAGGAACGATACTGATACCCCACGCCCGCCTCAAAGACAGGCGTATCTTGCGCCAATGTCGGGAGCCCAAAAAGCATGAATAAGGCTAGGACTGCGAATAACTTCTCCATACAGCAGCCTCCTGGAATTGCGGCCTGCTCTGGGTAACGGCCGACTCTCTACACTACCTAGATTGGCACATCCCGAAGAGCATCAAAATGACGAAAAGCCGACTGTGTGTTGAAGAAAGCACGCTGTTTTCAAAAGTTTGCGGAAATAGGGCTACTGAACCGCGGCACTGTCGAACGATCGCAGAACGACATCGCGGAGCCTGTCGATCTTACTTGGATCCTTGTGCGCTATCAGACGTTGGACCGGTACGCTTTGAAGCATGCGGCCAAGAAACTCGAACTCGACCGCACGCATGTCCTTATCTAACAGATTCGTCGCGTAGGAATTCGCCACCAATGAAAGCAAACCTTCTTTCGGAGTCAAAGATTCAACACGGGGTGAATTCGGCAGGGAGTCCCTTTCGCCTAGCATGAAGAGCGCGCCTAACCGAAGTTGCTTGCCCTCAAACTTAAGGTTGTTCGCGGAAAGGGAAAGTAGGCGCTTATCCCAGTTAGCTGAAAAACTTGGCAGTTTCTTATCCGGTCCATACACGACCGTTACCGAGTCGGCCCACAAACTCAGATATGGATAGGCTGGAAAAACGTAATAAGCTCCTTGCCGTTCTGTTAGCGCTACGACGTCGTCGGAAATCACAGGACAGCCCTTCTGAGCGAACATCGCCGCTGTGGTGGATTTTCCTGCTCCCTCAGATCCGACGAAAGCAATTGCGCGTTCACCGACAGAAATTGCACTGGCATGAAGGCAGGTCACGCCCCGCAGGCGCAGAAGAAGACCAAGCACAGGACCCAGCAAGTATGTCGCGGTATCTTCAATCGTTAAATTGTCGGGCCACTGTGCCCACAGATCAGTTCCCTTGTAATCCATCCAAAATTGGGTCCCGTCGAAGTACACAAGATGCAGAAACCGACCGTCCGCAGATTTCCAGATTCTTAGCGCTGGCTGGCCCGTTGGATCCAAATATTCGCTCGTATAGGTGAGAATTTTTGGTCCGGACAGATCTCCGGACGGTGATTCATGCATGTGAAGATTTACTGCTGGGTCAGAGCTGGGACCTTGCGCAGGCACGAGTTCGGGAATGGGAAGATTCGAGCAGAGGAGCAGACCGAAAACGGAATAAGCGAGATTCACTTCTTCTCAGACTTAAAGCTTTGCTATTTGGAAATTAGGTCTCGTCGCGGTCCCTCATTCTTCTAATACATAAGGTGATGAGAGCTTGTAAGCCGAGTAACAACAACCTTACATTCGAGTCTTAAACATAGTTCTACTAGTCCCGCCATCCCTACTACCCCTCAAACCAGTAGTTTTCGTAAGCTCTTGAACAGTTCCATAAATGATTAATGAGGGAGCGGAGTAAGGTTTCTTAAGCTCCCTTATGACTTGCTTAGGCATTGCGGACCTCCGCTCGCAAGTTATACAAGACTGGCCGCGCTGACCGCAACCAAAAGTTAAGACAAAGCGGGCGTACATTTACCGAAATCTGCTCTGGGTCTGACGAATCATGGACCGGTACGAGAGCCGAACGATTAACATAGCGCTCCATGTCCATACTCCAGTGTACCTGATTCCACCGCTCCGTAGTGGTCACATTCTTCTGTAAACTTTGGGACAAAGGATCGCCCGCCAAAGGCGTTTTTGGTCTAAGTCTGACGTTCTCGGGCAAGCGTCCCACCATAGCGTCGCGCAACAATTTCTTCTCGAAGAAAAATGGAAAAGGAGGAAGCGCCAGAAGGAAATTTACGATCCGCAAATCGAGAAATGGGTAGCGGACCTCCACGGGGTATCGCGAGGCGCCAGGGCTCTCTTGTTCGAATGTATTTGTCCATTGCGGAATTTGAAGGGAAACATGTGCCTTCGGAAGAACGGGGTGCGGACGCGAAGCTGGCAATTCGCTCCATTCTTTCCAGCGCTCATTCAGATTCAATCGGCGGGAGAAATCAGCATCCAGCCAGGACGGGAATAAAGATCGGTTCGGATCTTTGCCGAAGATGCCTTTTATACGCCGGCGAATTCCCGGCCAGATGGTGGAACGCGCCCTAAAATAGCCGGATACTTCTCGCACCAAGCCAGAGAGATCTCTCTCGCGCAGCAGTTGCTTGGCGAAGGGAAGCATCTCGAAATACATCAGGTTGTCGGGGCCTTCTCCACATAGGACGACCCTGCAATCAGCCGCTATCCTCTTAAATTCTTCGGAAAGTCCGGCGAACAAAGGATCGCCAACGGGTTCCGGGCTGATGGATTGCGAATCGTTCCAACGCTCAAATGGCTCGAGCTCGCTCATTTCCAGGAATTGAATCGGGATGCGGAGGTGATCAGCCACTTGCTGGGCGTAGGCCCCGTCCCGATCGGAAATCAATAATTTGTTAATGACCGTGTAGGCACGCAAATCTCTGGCGCCCAAAGGACTTCGGGAGAGCTCTGTAGCAGTGGCCGCGATTGCTCCAGAATCCAGCCCGCCGCTGAGCAGAATTCCGGCGCAGTCCGCACGCAAACGATCCGCCACAGATGATTGAATCAGTGTTTGAAAATGTTCCACATATTCATCGGCATGGCGATAACGGATGGCGCCAGAGGTGGGTGCCGACCAATATCGCAAAATTCGCACCCCCTCGGCGGTAACGGACAGACAATGCGCCGGCGGCAACCTTTGGATGTCGCGAAAGGTCGTGGTACTCAGGTCGCAATTAAGTCCAAAGAGGAGAAAATCGCCAATCGCGGCGTCGTTCAAGCTATCGGATATCTCAGGGTGCGAGCGAACGCAATTTAAGACGTTGCTGAAAAGAAAAAGACTTCCGATTTCCGCATAGTAAAAAGGTTTGATCCCAAAATGATCGCGGGCGCAAAAAAGTGTTTTCCGGCGAGCGTCCCAGATCGCGAAAGCAAAATCCCCACGAAGATGCCGAACGCATTCTTGGCCCCAAACGGCATACGCGTGCAAAATCAGTTCAGAATCACTGGCGGCAGGCCGGCGATTTGATTCTGCTTTTTCAATCTCCCCCCGCAATTCTTCACGACAATCGATTCGCGCGTCAGCAGTAATCCAAAACTTCCCGTCAAGACTCACGGGCATCCGCTCAAGGAACGACTCCCTAGTGGTTTGCAGCAAAGCGTGGCCCAGACCCACAGGGCCATCTGAATAGGTGTCCAGGTCATCCGGAGCGGCATAGGACATAAAATCCGTGAGTGCACCCAAAAGCGCACGATCTACCGGCACTCTACCCCGATCGAACATGCCGACGATTCCGCTCAATTCGTCCCGATCCAGGTTACGGATTCTTTGAACGGCGCGAAGTGAAGGTGCTCTTCTCCACCGCTGTTCAAGGCTATTCCGCAAAATTCGACCCAGGCGTGAGCTTCGAAACGCTGCCCGGATTTCCGTGCGCCAATTCGTAAATCGGCGGCTATACCGCGTCTTCGCAAGAGCCACCAAAGCACCAACGATTGTTCCAGACAATTTGTGCTGAAAAACATATTCCGAGCCGCAGCTTCTTCCATCCGTAAAACGCCGGCTACTGTGCTGTGGGAATCATTCCCAGTCTGGATTTTGGTAATTCGTGGCACGGTCCACAGCAGCAAGCTCCTCCAGCGTCGAAATCCGAGGAGACGCAGGCTCACCCAGGTGGCTGTCAATCCCGTGGCGGCTTCCAGAACGATGCGCCGCTCACTTCCGGTTAATCGCGAAAACGTCTGCCAATTTCCCATCCTCGGATTCAACCCGCCTCCCTGAGGAAAGTCGCCCTAATTATTACTGATGCTCAATGAACCTGTGAAGTAACGGAGTATCACTGGCACACCTAGCCTGCGGCGACAATTCGTACTTCAATCAGCCCTTCCTTTTTCATTTTCTCCAGCAACGCCAATAGGTCCTCCTCGCACAATTTTTCGTCTATATCATATTCACTTAACAAAGTGTCGCGCAATTGCAGCACACTTCGCGGCTCTCTCAAGAGAGACCATATGCGCGTACCAATAGGATTCATGCCGTAATACTTGCTGTTTTTCAGATTTAATATTGCGGATTCGTCACCAAGCGGACAAGACACTTGCTCGGAGCTGACGACCACGACGGAATGCACGGAGAGAGATGCGTCCATTTTGGCGCCATAATCCTTCAGGGCTGGAATATTTTTTCGTGCCGGCAGGCCCGGCTATTCGCAAACGGCTCGAAACGCACCAAGCCTGGTGACTTCCCACGGTATTCTAACCGCACTTTCTGTTTCAGGGCAATGACGGAACTGGATTCGGCTCACTCATTTCGGATATAAACCCTAGGTGCCTTCGCCTGCTATTTCCGTCACCGAACTCGATAAGTATTTTGCCCCCGCACTGACCGGTTGGCGCGCTTTTACGCATCCTGTGGCGCGGGCAACTGAGAAAGCGCTGGCGGGAGTTTCGTTCGCCGTGAAGGAGAATGAAGCGGTGGCGCTCATCGGATCCAACGGTGCCGGGAAATCGACACTGCTTCGAATTCTCGCCACGCTAATCATCCCCACGCGGGGACAGGCAACTGTGGGAGGGTTCGATGTAGAGCGAGAGTCCAACGATGCGCGACGATTGTTTGGCTACCACACCGGGGATGAAGGATTTTACGCGCGGCTGAGCGCAAGAGAAAATCTAGCGTTCTTTGGCGCGATGAACGATTTGAGCCGGGCGGACACCCGCGAGCGGATTGAAGCCATTGCAGAATTGATGGGCATTCACAACGATTTGAACCGGCAAGTCCGGACATTCTCTACCGGAATGATGCATCGCCTGGGCCTGGCGCGAGCTTTGCTCCACCGACCCGCTATTTTGCTGCTCGATGAGCCTACGCGTAGTCTTGATCCACTCGCGGCGGCAGCATTCCGCCGCTTGTTGAAAGAGGATGTGCTCCGCAAAGGCGGAGCCACTCTTTTGTTCGCTTCCCATACGCTGAGCGAAGTTGAGGAACTTGCTGATCGGGTCATTTTATTGGACGAAGGGCGGGTAATTGCCTTCGATTCTCCGAAGGGACTCTGCTCGGCCACAAACACGACGAGCCTGGAGGCGGCGGTTTCTAGTCTGGTGGGCCACCCCGTACCCCTACAGGATCGTGTGTGAGCATTAAGCGCACAGTCCGGAAAGTGGCAGCTTTTTTCTGGCGTGATTTTGCGATTGCACGCGGTTATCGCGGGGCCCTGCTGCTGGAAACGCTGGAAGCTCTCTTCGGTGTGGCGACATTTTATTATTTGTCGCGATTCGTGCAGAGCCCGGAACTGAATAGCGAACTGCCGGCCGGTACAAATTATTTTGCTTTCGCTTTGGTGGGTTTCGCGTTCTTTGATTACTTGAGCGTTTCGCTGGGCGCCTTCGATTCCAGTCTGGAGGAAGCGCGTCAGAACCGGACATTGGAAGCACTGCTGGTGACTCAAACACCCCTTCCGGTAATTATTGCCGGATCGGCCGTTTATCCTTTTGTAGCGTTGGCGTTAAGAACTTGCGTTTATCTTGCCTGGGGCGCACTGCTGTTTGGATTCAGACCGCAGTCTGCAAATTGGCCCGGAGCGCTGGTGATTCTGCTGGCTTCGATTTTGGCCTTCGCGGGACTGGGAATTCTTTCTGCCAGCTACTCAATTCTCTTCAAACGCGGGAACCCGGCCAAATGGCTAGTCCTCGGCGTTTCGGGCCTGGTGGGTGGAATGATGTACCCGGTGTCGGTTTTACCAGCGCCTTTGCAGATGCTGGCCCGGCTGATTCCGGTGACGTACTCTTTGGAAGGGATGCGCGCTGCACTTTTGGCTGGCGCGGGCTGGAAGGAACTCTACCCTTCCATATTTGCTTTGCTCGTATTCGCTGCAGTACTCATTCCACTATCGTTTGTGGTTTTTTCCTGGGCGCTCCGACGCACAAAAATTACCGGGACGCTCACTCATATCTAGGTCGCAATATTTCCCGGGGCATCCCTGGGCCTCCCACGTGTTCCTTTCGACGCCGCCTAGGACGGTCATGCTCTTGTAGCGGCGGCTGCCTTACAGTAGAGTTTTAATCTGCGCGTAATGAGCTGCCAAATGAAAGTTCCACTCCTCGATCTTAAATCTGAGTACGCCGAGCTACGCGACGAAATCCTGCCGGCTCTCGACCGCGTATGCCACACCTCAGCGTTCGTTCAAGGCGCGGAGATGGAGGCTTTTGAAACTTCGTTCGCGGAACATTGCGGGACTAAGCACTGCGTCGCCCTCAGCAGCGGGACAGCCGCTCTTCATCTCGGCTTGCTAGCGCTCGGAGTGCAGCCGGGCGATGAAGTAATTACGACTCCTAATACATTCCTCGCCACCGTCGAAGCCATCAGCTATTGCGGCGCCCAACCTGTGCTGGTGGATATTGACCCCACTACCGCAAATATTGATGCGAACTTGATCGAACGAGCGATCACGCGGCGCACACGAGCCATACTTCCGGTGCATTTGTACGGACGTCCTGCGGACATGGATTCGATCCGTTCGATTGCGAGCCGCCACAAGATTCGCGTGCTGGAAGATGCGGCACAAGCGCACGGCGCTCGCTATCGCGGTAAGCGAGTAGGCGGACTTGCCGATGCGGCGGCATTCAGCTTTTATCCCACTAAGAATTTGGGAGCCTATGGCGAGGGCGGCGCGCTTACGACCGATGACGATTTAGTTGCGCAATTCGCGCGGGCGGCACGCTCGCACGGACAAACCGCGCGCTACGACCATGAGTTTGTTGGGTATAACTATCGCATGCAGGGATTTCAGGGCGCTGTCTTGCGGATCAAGCTGCGCTACCTGGATGCATGGACTGAAAAACGGCAGTCCATCGCACGCGAGTATCGACGCGCGCTGGCAAATGCACGTCTGGACTTGCCTGTGGATGACTCCCGCGACCAATGCGTGTATCACCAATTCGTGATCTACGTAAATAACAGGTGTTCACTGATTTCAAAACTGGCAGATAAAGGAGTGGAAACTTCGATTCACTATCCCAAGCCAGTCCATCTTCAGCCGGCTTATTCCTCGCTCGGAGATCCTAGGGGCACCTATCCTCTTGCGGAGCGCGCGTGCGACCGTGTTTTGAGCCTGCCGATATTTCCGAGTATGACCGCAGAACAAGTGAGTCATGTGGTTAACTCAGTACTTGAAGTTGTTGGAAAAAAGTAAGGCTTGGCCGCCCGAAAGCTTGCACCAAAACTAAAACTTAAATAATTTCGTTGCGAGGGCCAGAAGATTCTACGTCGCGATTAGGTGGCGGTGGTGCGAAACCGGCTACTCCCGCTCCAGCAGCGCTAACCGATCTTTCGCGCAATACTTCAGCCAGACCTTCAAACACTTTTGAGCAGGAATCGCGCAGCGCCTGGTCGGCGGATCGCAGCATCGATTCGATCACGTTTTGTCCATGCTCGCTAAGCCGCCGCACCGAAGCGACAATCCAGGAATCGCAAGCTGTCTGGAGACGCTCCTGGTACGTGCCAATGGCCTCGCCGCTGAGGCGGTCCAAGTCAGAGGCCCAATTTTGAAGGTGCAGATCGCGCTCTGCCCGATAACCTTCGAGGGCGGTAGCAAACTCCGTGGAGAGAGCGGCGCGAGATTCACGAATGCTGTTTTCGAGTTGTGAAGACATTTGGACTTGGAGCTGTTCGAGTGAGATTGCCGCGTTCGCTTCGAACTGGCTAAGAACCTGTTGAGCGGAGCGGTCGAGGTCTTCGGTGCGACCGCGAACCGTGTCCTGTGCTGTCTGCATGAACTGCTCGGCCTCGCGACCGGCGATCCCTCGCAACACATGTCCGAACGAATTGGCAGCAGCCTCCGCTGCTTGGTCGAATTCGCGGCATGCCCGGTTGGCCGCATCGGCAGCCAGACTTTCGATTCGTTGATGAACCAGCGCGAGATGGCTGGTAGATTCGTCCGCCAATTGCGTCCCGTATTTTTTCGCGGCCTCACCGGTTTTTTCATCGAAACCAGCGGCAACCGTGGTGACGGTCTGCTCTACCAGCACCTGCAGCCGAGCCCGTGCTTCCTGCTGAAACCATTCCGAACTGCGACTTATCGATTCGGCGGCGGTATGAGCGGCGCGCGTACCGCTTGCATCCAGCTCTTCGTTCCACTTATTCAGAGCTTCTTTGCGCACGGATCCTACATCGTTGCGCACTTCGAGTAGGCTGGCCGCGAGTTGCGCGGAAACTTCACGCTGATTGTTCTCCGAAGCCTGGCGCAAACGTTCGCGATGCAGCCGCAAACTTTCCTCGGCTTGGACCTCGCGTGCGGCAAGCTCGCGAAGGAGTTCGGGAACGCGTTCAAAATGCGGAGCAAGTTTTGCCTCTACCTGAACGTGCGCGCGGCTTACAAACTCCTGCTGGAGTGCGTCGAGGGTCGGAGTTACGCGTTGGGAGATTCCGGCCGCAAGATTGTCCGCGCGGCGATTCAATTCGGCGGACTGCGCTTCAAGGATTTTCTCCAGGCGACGATGGAGTTCATTCAAAGTATCGTGGCTAGCTGCTTCGAGCTGCGCGGAATATTCTTTCGTGCGGCTTGCAACGGATTCGATTTCAGACAAAGACGAGCGAGCTCGCGCGACTTCCTGATCCAGAGAGGTTTTGATTTGGATGAGTGTCTCTCTCGCCTCGGAAGCGGCCTGGGCCAAGGGCAGGCTCGCCTCGGCGATGCGTTCACGTACCTTTGATTCGGTTGTTCCCAAGATATCCTGGGAACGCTCGGTTACCCGTTCCACCAGACGTTGGACATTGTTATCCAACGAAGATTGCAGCAACTCATTCCACTGAGCCCGCGCAACATCCATTTCCTTTGCAAGAGCCATGCGCCATTCTTCCACGACATTTTCTTTGGCAGCTGACTCTTCTTCGTTAGGTTCTGGCTCCGCAGGTCTTGCGTTCCTGGCGGGTTCCATGGCCTCGAATTGCAAGCGAACCTGGGCCAAGCGGCTGGCGGATTCGTGCGCAGCATCGTTCTCCGCGCGCAACATTTCCATTTGATGGTGAACGTCATCCATCAACTTTCGCGCTTGATTGAAATTTTCTTCAAATTCGGATTTGAGGCCGGCTAGAAACTCATCTTGCCGCTCGGCCAGTTGTTTCGAAAATTCCTCTCGCGCTCCGGTCTGGACCCGCTCAAACTCAGGCTTCCATTGCGCGAAAAACTCCTGAACGGCGGCAGTTCGCCGAATATCACTTTCTTCAGCGGCGCGATGAACTTCCTCCTGCACTTGCCTGGAGGCTTGCAGAATGGTTTCCCGCGACTGTCTCTCCAGTTCTTTCCGCAGTTCGCGGAAAAGCGGGCTGTTCGCGACATCCGGATCATTGGCGGAACGAAATTCGTCCGACCCATAAGGACTGCGCAAATCGTTTCTATCGTCCACGGGATTTCTCGGAAGGCTTATATTGTTAAACGGGATCGAATCGTCGCGTTTTTCGAAGCCGGGTTTCTGTTCGGCCTGTTCCTCGTTTTGAGAGGATCCTTCCGCGGTTGCCCAGTCTTCAGTAAGGGCGTCCAGTCCCCAAATATTTGCGGGGTCTTCCAACTCCACGGCTACTTGAAAAAAATCTCTAATTGAGTGCGGGCGCTGGACCCACGCAACGCGCGCGCGTACATTTGGCCGGTTTTGAGTCTGCGGCAACTCCAGCGTGACCCAAGTATTTTTCGGCAGGTGATGTTTAGAGGAATAGCGGCAGCCATGAAGATTCAACGCGAGTGTGGCGGTGCGTTCTTCAAACGGCTGACCTAAAAGATCAATTCCGCGTACGACTAAAGGCACTGGTTCAAAAAGGCGGTCACTTCGACGGCGTTCTGTAGCGGCTTGATTCGAATTCACGTGGTCCATCCAATCCCTCAGGTTTCTTGCGTAAGAATAACACCCCAACGACGGCGGGTCGAGAGGCGAGACTTAGTCGAAAAATCGTAAGCCAAATAAGAAACGGGATTTCTCTGTAGAAACTTGGTTCGGCCTGCCGAACAAATCTGTTAGCTCTTCTTTTTCTTTTTTGAAACGGTCGTGTCCGTGCCACCAGCGGCGGCTATGGCGCCATCAAGGTTTTCTTTGCACTCTTTTCCCAGCGGACTGTTTGGGTCAATATCGATACACTTTTGGTAGGCTTCCTGAGTTCCGGGAGCGAGAGTGCAGGTCATCTTTTCGCCTTCCTGCTTACAATCCATCATTGCCGTCAGTGCACTCCCCATCAGATACCAGGATTGTGCGTCCTTAGGATTTGCCTGAGTGGCTTTCTGAAGAGGCGCCACCGCATCTTTCTGACGGCCTTTATTGTTGAGCACGATTCCCAGGTTTTTGTAGCAGGTGGCGCCCACAGCCGGATCCAGGGCAAGAGCTTTGTCGCAGTCCCCGTTCGCATCAGTGAGTTTGCTTTCCGCGGCTTTCGGATCTGTTTGCGCAGCGGCGGAGTTTGCCAGATTAGTGGCAAGTCCGGAATAGGCGGCAGCTTGAGGTTTAAGGTCCACCGCCTTTTGAAATGAAGCGGCGGCGTCATCATAGCGTCCGACGCATTCGTAGGCGGCGCCGAGATCTTGCAAAACCGTCGCATGGTTTTGGACCTCCTTAGGTCCTACTCCTTGTTCGGCTTGCGTGAATTCAGTAACGGCAGTCTGACAATCGGTCACGCGCTTTTCTTGCAGTGGGGCTTTTTGATCAGCAGCAGCAGTTCTAGCTTGCTTCTGTAAATCAGTGGCTTCGGTCATCGCTGCGAGACCATTCTGGAAATGGGCTTTCATCGCCTTAAATTTGTCTTCTTCTTCTTCCTTTTTCTTTATTTCTTCAGGGTGCGCGGCAGCGGTTTCGGCAACGATGTCCTTGAAGTTGATCTTGAAATTGTTGTCCCTCGTAACGTCGACCTGGAATTTCACCGGCCCATAATTCAAGGCGTCCTTCTCATTGGTGAGCGTAATCGCATAAACAGCGTTTCGCAGACCAAGCTGCACGAACTTTCCGTTCTTGTCGGTCTTCACCGTGTAAGTTTGTCCAGTATCAGGGTTCTTAATCGAAACGGTGACGTCGGGATACGGCTTCCCTTCTTTGTCCATAATCTGGCCGTCCAATCTGCCGCTGTCTTGCGCTACCGCGACCATAGCGAACAAAAGAATGAATGCCAAAGCTCCCCAGATACGAACCAGCTTTCTCATGTGATGATCTCCTCGCTTGCTAAGTGGGCCGCTTATTATTGCGTAACTCGCGCTCGATAGGCGATAGGATCGCTCAACCCCGCCTCCGCAAAAGCGCGCAAGCGCAGCCGGCAACTATCGCATGTTCCGCAAGCTTCGTCTTCAAATTGATAACACGACCAGGTTAAATTTAAGGGCGCGCCGAGTTCAAGGCCGCGGGATATGATTTCCGATTTGCGCATGGCAATTACCGGCGTCTCGATTTCAATGTGTGTCTCGGGCCTGGTTCCCTGGCGTACCAACTCCGCGAAGGCCCGATAATACCCCGGACGGCAATCGGGATATCCGGAACTATCTTCCGCTACGGCTCCTATAAATATTGCGGTTGCGCCGATGACTTCCGCCCAACTTACAGCAGCGGAGAGGAAATGAGCGTTGCGAAAGGGTACGTAGGTGATGGGAATTTCGCTGGCGTGTACGGCGGAGTCATCGAATTCGGGCACAGCTATCTTGCGGTCGGTGAGTGCTGAACCGCCGATCTGCACGAAGGAATCCAGGCGGATCATGAGACGATCTTTTACTCCGTAAAAATCTGCGATCTCTTCAAACGCGCGGCGCTCTCGGGCTTCCGTGCGCTGGCCATAACTTGTGTGCAACAGCGCTAACCGGTGCGACTGGTTTGCGATGGCTGCGGCGACGCACGAATCCATGCCGCCACTTAGCAAAACGACCGCTTTGCGTCTTTCTGCCGCCATCTATTGACTAGGCCTCAAACACCCTTCATCGCAGGGTCCCAAATAAATTTGTGCAATTGTAAACCCAGGCGCACACGCAATCCATCGCTGAGTATCCATTCTGCAAGCTCGCGAGCGGTGAGTCCAGGCCAGGCGCCATCGGGATCGGCGAACGCGGGCGAAAAAAGAACCTCGTGAACGCGCTCGTGCAACCCGTGCTTTGTCACAAACTCGCGCGCGAAATCATAATCTCGGCGGGTGGAGATAACAAATTTAATTTCATCGTTGGAGCCGACCGCATCAAGGTTGGCTATGTCAAAGGTGTCAGGCTCGCCGGAGTCGGGGCATTTCACGTCGACAATTTTGATCACGGCGCCCGGAAGAACACCGACAAAACGCTCGCCGCTGGTTTCGATCATGACGGTGTAACCTTCGGAAATCAATTTTTGCGCCAGAGTAGGAGTTTCCTGTTGCAGCAGCGGCTCTCCGCCCGTGATTTCCACTAGGGGCACGCGTTTGTGGCTATTTCCTGCAAGTCGATTCACTTTTTCCAGGATTTCTTCGATTGAATATTTTGTGCCGCCGTGGAAAGCGTAGGCCGTGTCGCACCACGTGCAGCGAAGGTTGCATCCTGTGAGGCGCACAAAAATGCAGGGCAGACCAGCGCGAGTGCCTTCGCCTTGAATTGATTTGAAGATTTCGGTAATCAGCATCGGAAAACCTTGGGCTCGGCCTACCCTATGACTCCACCACAGCCAGGATTTGCCGGCGGCTTCTTCCGTCTGGAGAAATAATTCACCGCTGCGGCCGCTATGGCAAGTTCAAGGCAACCGATGACCAACGCGGTGCGCCAGCCCCATCCAAGCGTAAGCCAGAAAATGGAGACAAGGAAGGCAGGGATCGCGATTAGTAGGAGCGCTCGGTTCATGTTTTATATTCTACTGTCTTCGGCATCTCTGCCCGCCAATACGTTTTACAGCTGCGAGATTACCCGCTCGCTATTAACAATCACTGCTAAGGGCGATATGTCGCCGCTGTTACATCTGATTCCCAGACCGTGATACTGGAAACTGTTGCGCCGTTTGGAGACTGGTGAAGCTGCTTGGCGGTTTGATCGTGAATGTAGCGCGCGATATTTTCGGCGGATGGGTTCAGCACGTCAAACGGCGGAAGCTCGTTCAAATATTTGTGATCGAGCGAACGTATCACGGACTGAATTACCTGCTTCAGATGCACGAAATCGTAGAGAAGGCCCACCGAATCGACTTCCGCGCCGGCCAGGGTCACGCGCACTTTATAGTTGTGGCCGTGCAGGTTCTCGCATTTGCCTCTGTAGCCGCGCAGATTGTGCGCTGCGGCAAACGTTTCGTCCACGCTAACTTCGTACATGCATGTCCTTCCCGTTGCGCGAACCGCCGGTCGCCGGCATCAGTTATTTGAATCCATGAAGCGCGCGACTTCGGCTAGATCCTGCGTGGTCTTGTATTCAGGCAGGGATTCAAGAAAAATTCTACCATACTGCATGCGCGAGATCCGGTTATCCAGGATCGCCAAAACGCCGCGGTCGGTCTTCGAACGTATCAAGCGCCCGAAGCCTTGTTTCAGCGCGAGGACTGCTTCCGGAACCTGATATTCGGCGAAGGCGTTGCGTCCGTCTTCCTGCAAGGCTCGCACGCGTGCGGCCACGATTGGATCGCTCGGTACCGCAAAAGGCAGCTTGTCGACGATGACGCAGGAAAGTTGAGCGCCCGGCACGTCCACTCCCTGCCAGAAACTTGCAGTGGCGAAAAGCACCGCATTCGGCGTAGTGCGAAAGCGATCGAGTAGAACTGACTTCGGCGCGGCCCCCTGTAAGAGCAACGGAAAGCCTACCGATGCCGACACGCGCTGATACACGTCACGCATCTGAGCGTAGCTAGTGAAAAGACAAAACGCGCGCCCTTGCGAGATCTCCAGCAGCTTCACAATTTCTTGCGCGCAGCAAGCGGAAAATGTTTCGTGGCGCACGTCGGGCATCGCGCTGGGAATATAAAGCAGAGCCTGTTCGCTAAAGTTGAATTCCTGCGGTAAGACCACTTCTTTTGCAGGCATCACTCCCAGCCGCTGTTTCAAGTAATCAAAACGGCTGCCGACCGCCAGCGTTGCTGACGTGAGCACCACGCTGTCGAATCGGTCAAAAAGCTGCTCGCGCAGGATTTCACTGACGTCAATGGGAGTCGCTGTCAGAATCACACCTTTTCCGCGGCGCTCATACCAATAGACGTAGCTCTTTTCTTCGCTTTCCATCAAAAATTCAAGTTCGCGCCGGAGTTCCGCGGCACGACGGGCGAGAGTGATCACTTCTTCCGGCTTAGGCGTCATGGCGGACAATTCGGTCTCGATGCGCTTCACCGCAGCGGCCAAATTCTCAAATGCTTCGTCATGCGCCCGCAGAAACGATTTCCTCTCTGCGGCGCCGAAGGCGAAGCGGCCTTCGCGTTCTGGAAAATTTTCGAAGAAACTGCGCCCGCGTTCGCGTACTCGCGTTAAGTGCTTGCGCACTGGCGCCGCTTCAATGCGCAGCACGCGTAGCATGTTTTCAGTGTCGCGAGACAATTCCTCAAATTGGTAGCTCGAAACCCGGCGGCCAAAGTAATCGCTAGCAACATCTTCTATTTCGTGCGCTTCGTCAAAAACCACTGCCGAGTATTCGGGCAGGATCGAGCCGAAATCATCCTGTCGAATCGCCAAGTCGGCAAAAAATAAATGATGATTTACGATGATCAGATCCGCTTCCTGGGCGCGCTGGTGCATAGCGGTAATAAAGCAGCGGCTGAAGTCGGGACATTTCTGTCCGGTGCAAAGGTCGCTGCGAGCATCGATCCGGTGCCAGAGATCGGCATCGTCGGGCAAGAATGTCAGTTCGCTGCGGTCGCCGGTTTCAGTAAGTTTGCTCCAATCGCGGATTTGCGAGAACCAATCAATCTCGTCGATACCCTTCAATACGGCTTGGCCCTCCATCTGATTCACTTTTGCGCGACAGAGAAAATTGTTGCGGCCTTTCATCAGCGCAGCTTTCAGGTGGGGCGCGAAATGTTTTTGCAGGAAAGGAATGTCCTTATTGAACAGCTGTTCTTGAAGGGATTTCGTCGCGGTGGAGATCACCACGCGCCGGCCGCTGCGAACGGCAGGAATCAGGTATGCGAGCGTCTTGCCCGTTCCAGTCCCGGCCTCGATGATGGAATGCTGCTTTTTTTGAAAGGCTTCATCCACTATCCTGGCCATCTCGAGCTGAGATGAACGGAACTCGTAGCCCGGATGACTCTGTTCGAGCAGGCCGCCTGCACCAAAAATATCGTCGATGGTGACTTCAGCGGATTTTGTAGCCGCAGCTTTTTTAGCCATGATGGTTTTCGGACTCGACGGAGGTGCAGGCTCGAACTCTTAAAGTAACACACTGGAAAGCTTTCGTCAGATGCGCCCGACTGCCTTATCGCATTAGAAATCTTCATTCCAATGCTATCGATGTTAATCTAGTAGCCCTCGCCAGCATCCGGTGCGGAACTCAATGACCGACAAACTGCCATCCATAGTAATTGTGGGACGCCCTAACGTGGGCAAATCCACTCTGTTTAATCGCTTAACTGGAACACGCCGGTCCATCGTTACAAATGAGCCGGGCATCACTCGCGACCGCATTTACGGCACCGCAAACTGGGAAGGCCGAAACTTTCAAGTGGTGGATACGGGCGGGATCGTGCCGGAAGACAAGGCCGGCATCCCAGGAGAGATTCTGCGCCAGGCCCGCGTTGCGATTGATAATGCGACTCGCGTCGTACAAGTTGTTGACGGCCGCACCGGCCCCACTCCGCTGGATGAAGAGCTCGCGCTGCTCCTCCGCCGCGCCGGAAAGCCTCCTGTATTAGCGGTAAACAAAGTTGACATACCGAAACAAGCCGAACTCGCCGCGCAGTTCTACGAATTGGGCGACGAAATTTTCCCGATGTCTGCCGAGCATGGGTTTGGTGTGGACACCTTGCTGGACGCGCTAACCGAAGATTTTCCGCGCGGCGAAACGGCGGAAGAAAAGCCGTATGTGAACATTGCGATCATCGGACGGCCTAATGTCGGAAAGTCCACGCTGTTGAACCAGCTGGTGGGCGCCGAGAGGTCAATTGTTTCGCCGGAACCTGGAACAACCCGCGATGCAGTCGATACTGTGTTGGAACGCAAAGGAAAACTCTATCGTTTTCTGGATACGGCTGGAATCCGGCGTAAGGGGAAAACCAAACTTATCGCGGAAAAATTAAGCGTTATTATGGCGCGGCGTCACTTGGAGCGTGCCGACGTGGCACTATTGGTTGCGGATGCCTCCGTCGGCATCACCTCACACGACGCTACCATCGCGAGCTACGCCGAACAGTCAGGGCGGTCCGTTATCATCGTTCTAAACAAATGGGATCTTGCGCTCGAAGCGGCGCAGGAAAAATCTTCCGCCGAGAAAAAGCGGGGCGGAAAAGGCGGAGGCGCGAATCCTAACAAGCTGATTCAGGATTACGAACCGTTGGTCCGGCAGAGATTGAAATTTCTCTCCTATGCCCCGGTAGTTTTTCTTTCGGCAAAAACCGGCGAGCACATCGACAGGTTGTACACCGTGATCGACCAAGTGGTGGAAGCGCGTAACCGCCGAATTTCCACCGGCGAACTGAACCGTTGGCTCAAAGAAGTGGACCTGGACCGCGGTACGTCTCCGGCTAGCCGGGAAGTGAAGATTTTCTACATCACGCAGGCTACTACTGCGCCGCCTACCTTCGTTTTATTCACCAATCAATTGAAACCGCTACATTTCAGCTATCAGCGCTTCCTGGAAAATCAACTGCGCGCCAAATTTGGGTTTATCGGCACGCCGATACGGTTTAACCAGCGCCTAAAAAAGCGCGGCTCCCGCCATCGCGAAAGACGCGACCCTCGCGACTCTTAAAGTTTAGAAATCGACGTGGAAGCGGCCTCCGATTACGGTAAGGGGCCCGCGGTCCATGTTGTAACCGGGATTGTTGATGTGCTGGAGATCGGCCGACATGAAAAAGCCGCGCCAGAGATGAGCGGTATAAAATCCTTCGACGATTTTCTCCGGGCCGTAAGTCAGGCCACCGTCACCCAGCAGAAAGCCGACTCCGCCTAGCGCGAGATATTGCCGGTGAACGGCGACTATGCCGTTAGCTACAAAAGCAACGCCCGCACGATCATTGCGTCGATGCCACTGATCGCCCTTCGTGAGCGCGCCGAATAATAACGTGCGGTCACATTCAGTATAGGCGAAGGATTCGTTGCGCCCGTCGCTCCAACCGATGCGCCCAAAAAGTCCGAGATGCGAGGTAAGCTCCTGTTCGAAATTGAGACCAAAACCATATTTGTGACGTCCCTGTTGGCGCGTGAAAATAATGTTGGGCACAGGAGTTTCGCCATCTTTGAAATCCCGAATGGCTTCCTCGTAACTGCCCATGTTCGCGTGATTCAGATAGCTAAGCAGACGCACCGTTCCAGAGCGCTGCGGTAGAAGGCTGCGGCGAACTTCGAATTCAAGATTTTCAGAGCGCGCTCGCGCGAGGTCGGCGTCAAGATGAATGCCGTTGGCGACCTTCGGCATCATGGCCTCGCCGAAACGTACTGTAAACCAATGATCGTCGTACTCCAGAATGGCACCGTCGGTGTAACCGCGCGTATTGGCCGCATAGTCATAGGCACCGTTGTTGTCCACCGTCCAGTTTAAGAACTGCAGATGGCTGTCGGAGCCGTAGGAATTCGTGTCGAAGAAATCCACCAAGTCAAGTTTTCCCATTCGGAACTCGATCCGGCGCGCTGGAACCGATGTGGCCAGATGGAACACGTCGCGATCTACTTTGATACGCTCGTCAGAGAGCGGGATGATCTGCCGCACCATAGCTCGTGCAAGATAGGGCGCTTTTGAAAGCGCGACGCCTTGTACCGTCCGCACGGAATCCAAGTTCGTATAACCGGCGAGGCCCAGGGCGGTCCCAATGCCACCGCCGGTGGCATACTCAACGTTTAGGAAGACCTCAGTCGTCTGTGTCAATTCGTAGCCGGCATAAAACGTGAGGATGTGTGTAGTGGCGCTCTGCGCGGGTGCGCTCAGGCTATTGGGGCCGCTATATTTCGCCGGGAATGTAGGATGCCATTGGAGGACGATGTTGGCTTGTCCGGAAAACCAGAATGGAGCAGTGTCAGAATGCGGAAATAGAGTGAGAATGTCGCCTGAGTCGGAATCTTCCGGTGCGGATGAGGCCTGTTGAATCGTGGGCTGCGGATCCGGCTTAGAGGATGTCGCGTCTTGTGCACCCACGACCACCGGCACCAGCAGGCACACGATTAGCGCGCAGAAATTTAGCCGTGTGAGTTGGACATAATGCCGGCGCATTTATAAGTGGAACAGGGGCTTCGTGAGAGTTCGTTTCCACGCCGGGCAGAGTAAGTGGCACGCCAGTATTCGTCAAGAGAATTGCGAACGAAAAGGGGAGAAAGTTGTTAATGTTTTGTAAAGATTCCGCGATTCTGGCGGAAGAGACTGAAGCAACGTTTCCTCCCTGTTTCGAGCGCTCTGACTTAGAATACGACAAATTCACGCCAGGCTAATTTGAGAGGGCAGGCATCCCGATTGCTCCATGGAGTCATCTTTAGTAGTCTCTACTATTGTGCTTACGCCGGCAGTTCCAACCTATCGACCAGGGGTGAGTAATTTGCGGGGATTATTTCGACTGCCTTTCTGGCTTCTGATTCTCATGGCCATCGTTCTGCCATCGTGCGGGGAGAATGTGAATTATCCTTCGCCCACCTTGACGTCGATCAGTCCCACAAGCATTACGACGAACCAGACGAATCCATTCGTTCTTACGGTAATCGGAAAAAACTTTGTCCAGCAGTCTCAGATAGAGTGGAACGGTACTCCCGTGAACACCACATTTGTGAACACGGGGCAGATGACCTCCATCATTCCGCCGTCATTTTACGCCGCACCCGGAACAGCGATGATAACCGTGATTACACCTCAGCCGGGCGGCGGCACCACCCAAGCGATTACTTTCAGCGTAGGGCCCACTGTAAGCCCAGTTCCGCATATTTATTCCCTGTCTCCCTCGGGTGTCTTGACCGGAGGCGGGGGCTTTACGCTACGTGTATTCGGCTCAAATTTTGTTCAACAGTCCAGCGTCGCGGTGAATGGCAGCAACCGTCCGAGCGGTTATGTGAATTCCACGGAAATTGACGCTTCGTTGAACTCCACCGATATCGCGACGGCTGGAATCCTGCAGGTTACCGTCACAAATCCCGTGAATCCTCCACCGGGGGGCGGCTCTTCGAATTCGTATCCATTGAGCGTGTTGAATCCGCTCCCGACAGCGACGGGCGTCAGTCCCGCTAGCGTGCAGGCAGGCGGTTCGCCGTCTACTCTGACCGTGACTGGGACAGGTTTCATCAACCAAAGCTCTTTCATTACCGTAAACGGAACTCAGCGCCCAACTACATTTATTAGCGCCACGCAGGTGAGCACGCCGTTGACTGGCTCCGATTTGCTCGTTGGCGGTGTCAACCAAGTGCAGGTGGTGAACTCGACGCCCGGCGGCGGAGCGTCGAACACACTGACATTCGCCGTGAACCCCACTCATTTACTTGGTTTGCCCGTCCTCGTGGATCTCGCTGCGGACGGATCGCAAGCGAATCAAGGAATCTGCGGCGGCCTTCTGAATTGTGAGAATGGCACGCTCGGCCTCAAATTGACGACGGTTGGGCCCTCCTCAAGCACGACCGGGCAATATGTAGCTTTTGCGTCTGTATCCAATAATTTGATCTTGAACGAGCCCAATAATGGCGGCGTCGTTTTTGTTCGTAATACTTGTTTAGGGGTTGCGTCATGCACGCCGGCAACTACGGCTGTGAGCACAGATCCCAACGGTAACGCAGCCAACGGCGCGAGTTCCGAGCCTTCGCTGGATGCGGCAGCAACCGATGCTGCATTCACTTCGCTGGCGACGAATTTGGTTACAACTGTGGGAGTGCCTGCTGGAATAAGTCAGGTCTATTGGCGGCCGGTATGCTTGCCGACCTCTACCACCACCCTCTGCAATGTAACGCCCACGACATTTGTAACCCAACTCGTTTCCGTGTCCGCGGACGGGCTGTCCGCCGGAAATGGCGACAGTTATAATCCGTCAATTAGTCCCGACGGTCGGTATGTCGCGTTCGTTTCACTGGCCACCAATTTAGTTTCCGGTATTTCTCCCGACGGGGTTACGCCGCAGGTCTATTTGCGCGACACCTGTAGCGGAGTAACCGGGACGACTTGTACTGGGACAACCTACCTGATATCGACACCCGATGGGACGACACCAGGCAACGGCCCGAGCTCGAACCCTTCCACGGCTTCGAGTGGACTGTATGTTTCGTTTGCATCCGTGGCGACGAATCTGGGGGCAACTGCACCTAATTCGGACGGCGCCCAAGAAGTTTTTGAGCGCAGCACCTGCCTCACGGAAGAATGCACGGCAAACACAACTCTAATATCCACGCCCGACGGCGTGACTCCGGCCGACGGCGCCAGTTCGGAGTCCTCTATTTCGAGTACGGGCAGGTTTATTGTGTTCGCATCTACCGGAACGAATCTGGTGACCGGGGCAGGTCCCACACAGCAAATTTATTTGCGGGATACATGCATTGCGATCGTGACGGCGTGCACGCCTTCGACGACGCTAATTTCCATTACCACCAATGGCGTCCCCGGAAACGGCACAAGCGAATACCCCAGCATCAATAGCACGGGTCAATACGTGGCCTTCGCTTCGTTCTCATCCAACATTGCCGGCACTACGAATGGCGTTGAGAATATTTTTGGGCGCAATACGTGCGAGACGATTACGACCGAGTGTACGACGAGCACTGTGCTGGTGACTCAGGGAGCGGGCTCGGGTTCGACACCCGCTAACGGTAATAGCCTGGTGCCGTCGATTAGTCAGGATGGCACTACGGTGAGCTTGCTTTCCTTCGCCAGCAATTTGGTTCCTCGTGATAACAACGGAGTAGAAGACATCTTTCTGGGCTCCACCACCTTCACGGCCTCTACTACTACGGTGGAGCTCACTCCGCTAGGTGTGCGGCCAGCCGCTGAAGCTCGGCAGCGCGCGCGGTAACCAGCGTAAAAGTCAGCGACTCTTGCGGAACGCTGGTGACGAATGGGCCGACCACCCAGCCCAGTCCGGTGGGAATATCCCGCGTTAGCGAAACCGATTGGCACTCCGCGTAAGTACCGCCGTCTTTTTGCTGGAACCTCCAGTAAGTATCCATACCCCACAGGAAGCCGCGGTCGTGTCCTTGCGGATCCAGGCGTTCGTTGGGCTCGCCGGGATTTTCTACTTCCTGAATGCGTGTGGCGTGTGAACGGCTCCAGGCGTGCGTGGCATCCACCACGTGGTAGTGAACCTGGTGGTCCGTGTCGTCCACGATGGTAATTATTTTCTTCTTGTAAAAACGCAAGTTCACGAAAAAATCGTCGCCTTGATGCTGCAGGATTTTTGAACGTTGAATGTCCGGGCGGAAATAATCCTTTTTATGGTCGTAGTCCTGCATGAATTCGAGAGTTTGCGCGAGGGTGGCGCCGGGAATAAAAACGGTGCCAATCCAGTGATGAATGAGCGCTCCGGGGGCCGTGATTGGCTTGCCATTATCCAGCGTCTCGAGTCGCTCGATTACGACCCCGCCTGTGTGTAACTCCGCATAGTAAGCGTCACGGTGCGTTGCTTGGGATGCTGCGTCGATCCACAGATACGGAGTTACTTGCCCGAGTTCCTGATCGATCTTGGCTTGGGTAAGTCGGAGGTAATGGCTATATGCGGAGAGCGCCTCCGGTTTCAGGTCGTCGGCGCCAGCCGAACCCGATACAGAGAAAAAACAGGCGAGGGCGATCGCGAGCGGCTTCCGGGCAATGCGGGTCATTGTTGGTTTCGTTTTGTGCAAGCCTAAGAGCTCCTCGCGATTTAGTTCCAAACACCCCAAGAGTTCGGGCGAGGAGCTTCAACCACATTACGTCGTCAGTTGGTTATACGCAATCCAGAGCCGAATGGGGTGGGTAGAACGGAAGAAAGTTTTTCTTGTAGGGGCAGACCCCGCTGCCGGTGGGGGTCAGGAGGAATTACGCCGGCAGGAGGGTTGGACGGGTTGGCTAGCGTGCCCGGCTCCTTTTTTTGTGGAACCGTCGTCCCCGCATCGCAGCCATCCAACCCGCAGAGCAATTTTGAGATATGCGATGAGAGCGGCCAATGGCTCCGCTGGTTCATTTCTTAAGGTACCGGGGTTTTAGTACTGTTCTTCTATTCGTATGTATAGACCCCAGAATTCGCGGTCAGCTTTTTCTGCATCTGGCTCGGTACGAAAGCTTCCCCTTGACAACCTACAAGAGCGATGGCAGCCTCTTCCTCTAGTTTATCTAGGGGGGCCGTCTTTTTATCCGGGGAGGGAATATGAAATTGGCCAAATTACTTTTGGTTCTCGCGGCGGTCCTGGCCGCGACGCCAGCACGCTCGATGCAGCTGAATCCCGTGCCTGGAGACCAGCGGTCGGCCGACCGCGACGCTATTCGAAATCACATCGACAAGATCTTCCAGGCTTACATTCAGAAAAACGCTGAGGTGATTCGCGCCACGCACGCGAAGGACTGGACTGGTTTCCAGAACTCTTCGCGCACTACGATGCAAGGCATCGATCAATACATGAATGGTGCGAACGGATTTCTGAAATCTCCGGTGAAGATGACCGGCTACAAGATGGTCGAATTCAATGTCATTTTCTACGGAGACGTCGCGCTAGTTCCCTATATCGCCGATGTTAATTACGAATACGAAGGCCACAATTCTCCGGAAAAACTTCGCATCCTGGATATCTACGCAAAATTGGGAGGCCATTGGGTGCAAATCGGCTCGGATACCACGCTGCATCCCGATTCGCTCGCGGCTGATTTCCAGCGAGCGCAAACGGTGGACCCGGAAGAGAAGCAGGAATTGCTTACGGCTCGCGAGGCTGTATGGCGGTCGTGGTTCTCAGACGACAGTCCGCGACTGGCGGAACTCCTGCCTTCTGAATTGATTGCTATCGATCAGAGCGAAAACTGGGAAGGTCGCAACGAAGTTCTCGCCGGCTCTAAAGATTTTGTCGCCAAGGGTGGCAAGCTAATGCGCCTGGAATTTCCGGAGACGGAAGTTCAAGTATACGGATACACCGCCATCGTCTATTCGAAATATCTCTACGAAATCAAAATGGGCGGAAAGCGTTCGACGCATTCAGGACGTGCCACGGAAATGTTTGTCGAGCGTCAGGGAAAATGGGTCAACGTAGGCTGGCATCTGGACTCCGGCAGTTAATCCTCTGATATTCGCTCAAGGAGAAATGAATGAGTCCGTCGATGGAAATCCTGCAAGGCACGTTGGACCTGTTGATCCTAAAAACGCTCGCGCTGGAACCGATGCACGGTTGGGGCGTGGCGCAACGTATCCAGCAAGTTTCGCGTGAGGCGCTCCAAGTACAGCAGGGCTCGCTCTATCCGGCGCTCTATCGCCTGGAACGCAAGAAATGGATTCGCGCTGAATGGGGCGCCTCTGAGAATAATCGTCGCGCGAAATTTTATTCCCTCACCAAGACCGGGCGGCAGCAACTCGAGAAGGAAATGGCGGACTGGGAGCGGCTCTCCTTGGCTGTAGCGTTGATTCTTCAAAGGGCCTGAACTTCACGAGGGAACCATGGGTTAAGGAGCGCCAATCATGAAGTTCTCGCGGCGACAGAATCCCGGCAATCAGTGGGAAGAAAGCCTCAACGAAGAGTTGCGCTTTCATTTGGAAAAACAGGTGACGCTTTACCTCTCTGCCGGCATGTCGCCAGAAGAAGCGCGGCGTCAAGCCCTGCTGCAATTCGGCGGCGTGGAATCAGTGAAAGAACAATGCCGCGAACATCGCAAGACATTTTTGTTGGAAACACTATGGGCTGATCTGCAGTACGGCTTGCGCATGTTGCGCATCAATCCCGGCTTCGCTGCAATTGCGGTTTTGACACTTGCCCTTGGCATCGGGGCCAACACGGCAATCTTTAGCGTACTCGATGCCGCGGTTCTGAAACCACTCCCCTATCCACAAGCGGACCGTTTAACTTTGATTTGGACGGAAATGAAGAGCGCGGGACAAAGTCGCGCGCCATCGTCCGGACCCGACTTGGTTGATATTCGCCACCGCACCAAGTTGCTTCAGGACGCCGGCGGGATTTGGGTGGGCAGCGCAGCGGTGACCGGTACGGCCGAACCCGAACAGATCAAGTTGGGATTTACGACCGCGAATTTTCTGACGCTTCTCGGCATTCCTGCCGCCAAGGGTCGCTTGTTCAACGCTCGGGATGAGTCAGAAAACGCTGGTCCAGTTATCATTATTACAGACGGCTTGTGGCGCCGTAGATTTGGCGCCGACGAAAATATCATCGGCCGTTCGATGATCATCGATGGACGGGCATTGACGGTCGTTGGTGTCATGCCCGCGTCGTTCCGGCTTATTTTCCCCGAAGAGGCGAGCGTTCCGCCGGACGTGCAAGCCTGGGTTCCTTTTGGCTACGATCTTTCGGGCGCGCCGCGAGATTTAAACTACCTCCGTGTGGTCGGCCGGCTGCGTCCCGGTGTAACACTCCCTCAGGCGCGCGAAGAATTGCATTCCATTGCTGCGCACCTTCGCGCTGAATATCCAGTGGATTCCAAAGCGGGTATTGATTTTGAAGCATTCTCCCTTCAACAAGACACCGCCCGCGATACACAACCGGCTATCTTGGCGCTATTCGTTGGAGTTGGGCTGGTGTTGCTCATCGCCTGCGCGAATGTTGCGAACCTTTTGTTGTCTCGCTCTGGCCTGCGGCACAGAGAGATAACCCTGCGCGCCACGTTAGGTGCGTCACGAAGCCGAATCATTCGCCAACTTCTAACCGAAAGCATTTTGCTCTCTCTTCTTGGTGGACTCGCGGGATTGTTACTCGGCTGGTGGGGAATGAAATGGTTGTTGGCGCTTCGCCCCAAATCTATGGTGCTGCTCGATGCCGTGAAATTTAATTTCCCGGTCTTGGGCTACGCGTTCGCGATCTCCCTGTTGGCTGGAATAATTTTCGGACTTGCACCGTCTCTGGAGGCATCGAAAGCCAATCTAAATGAAACTTTGAAGGCTGCCGGAAGAGGCTTCTTCGGTAAACAGCGGTATAGAACATTGTTGGTGACCAGCGAAGTTGCGCTGGGATTTCTACTGCTGGTCGGCGCCGGCTTGATGGCTCGAACGTTTGCGCGCTTGATTAATGTGGACACAGGGTTCCGGAGCGATCACGTATTGACCTTCCAGATCTCTCCTCCGGGAAGCCGTTATCCAAAGGATCAAGATCGCGTCCGCTTGATTTATCGATTGAAGAAAAATCTTGAAGCGCTGCCAGGCGTCCAGTGCGTGGGCGGCGTTCATCTTTTGCCTTTTGACGATTACGCGAATTGGTACAGCTACTATTGGCTTCCGGGCGCTGCGCCGCAAGATCAGAACACTTTGCTCGCCGACCACCGCTCCATCACCTCGGGTTTCTTTCAAACGCTGGGCATACCTCTAATAGATGGCCAAGACTTTGACGAATCGGACATTGCCGCTCACCGACGCGTGGTTATCGTGGACGAATCATTGGCCAAGCAAATGTGGCCGAACGAAAGTGCGGTGGGAAAAGAATTAAACGTAGAAACGATTCAAGAGGGAGATTTCAGGCGAGCCATTGCGGTTGTGGTGGGCGTCGTGAAGCACACCAAATCTCTTCAACTAACTGGCAACGGACGCCCGCAGATTTATGAGCCGTACGCGCAATCCACGCGAGAAATCATGGCCTTCGCCATCCGAACGAAAGGCGATCCGACGTCGCTGATAGGAGCCGTTCGCGCGGAAGTGGCCAAGCTTGACGCGAATCTTCCTCTCTCGAAAGTGCGCCCGATGGACGAATACGTTCGCATGGCGCGGGCTTCAGCGCGCTTTACCACGCTGCTCGCGCTGGCGCTCGCTGGGTTGGCCCTCGCGCTTGCGTCCGTCGGAATCTATGGGGTCACATCTTATTCGGTCGCCCAGCGAAAGAATGAGATCGGGATTCGCATGGCGCTGGGCGCTCAAGCGCGCGATATTCTAAAGATCGTGTTAGTCGAGGGAATGACTGCAGTATTTGCGGGCATCACTATCGGCCTTCTCTTATCGCTGCTGATGACGCCGATGCTCTCGAGCTTGCTATTTGAGGTTCGCTCGAGGGACGCTCTGACCTTCGTAGCCGTAGCCCTGTTTCTTTCCGCGGTGGGACTGCTGGCGTGCTGCATTCCGGCACGGCGTGCCATGCGCGTGGATCCCATGGTCGCTTTGCGATACGAATGACGAATTTTGCAGGACCCTGCTCGCTGCCGTTATCTCGCCGTAGGGGATAATCGCAGAGTAATTTCTGTGGTTTTCTTTGGGCGAATCACTACGCGCTTCGACCAACCCGAAAAAACTTTATTTGAATAAGCGCGGACGTCGTATTGTCCCGCTTCGAAGCGCGTGAATTCAAAGCGGCCTGCCGAATCAGTGTGCGTAGCATGGGGACGCAGACCGTCGGACGTTTGTATCGTGACGCTTGCATCTGCAACCGGCTTACCTTGCTCGTCCAACACACTTCCTGAAAGCGTCCCCAGGCCGCCGGCGAATTGGGCATCCGCTGCTAAGGCGAACATCATCGTCGCAAGTGCCGCCATAATCAAAACTCTTCGGTTCATTCGTCACCCCAGGGTTGAGCCTGAGAACAATTCTATATCTCGATCAAGGCGACGCCGAACGCGCGCCCCAACTTGTTCACGATGAGGGACTGGTCGAACGGTCAGGTTGGACCAGCTAGTATTTGTAGTGACGGCTAGCGGCTGCGTGCGCAGCTTGGTCTTGACGGCCGGTGTCGGGATTCAGCCCGCGTTCGAGCGCGAGAAAATAGGTAAGGAGTTGGAGCGGAACCAGGTGCACAAAAGCAGTGAACCATTCCGGCGTCTCGGGGACCGCCAATATTTGTTCGGCTGAAATATCGTGGTTCGCAGAAGGACTCGCGATCGCGGCTCGAAGCATTTTCAGTTCTCCGGCAGCCTGCAGGATCTGGCGCGCGCGGGCGTCGGTCTCGCGGCCAGTGAGCAATGCAATTATCGACCCGCGAGAGTCGGTTTCCGAAAATGGTCCGTGGAGGATTTCCTCCGTCTCGAATCCTTCGGCTGCAATGTAACAGGCCTCCTTAATTTTTAGTGCCGCCTCACTCGCCGTGGCCCAACCTACTCCCGTGCCGAAAATTTCAATGCGCGCAAGGGGCGCCATTC
>JBEKHG010000014.1:0-75965 GCA_050012395.1 Candidatus Acidiferrales bacterium | reverse complement strand
CTCTTTTCCAGTCGCGTGATTTCTTCTTCGGCTTTTTTCGAAATAATGTCCAATTCTTTTTTGTCAACGCGGACTCCGGCGGCCTCCATGCGGGCTAGAACAGGAGCGAGAGGTAGATCGATCTTCTCGTAAACGTCCAGGAGGTCCAGCTTTTCTACTTCGGCTCGCAGGATTGGGGCTATACGAATGAGAAAATCGGCACGCTCGCCAGGAGCGCCTGATAACGTTCGATTCAGGTGGCGAAGAACGACTTCGGCGAATTCATGATTCGCGGTCGTCGGACGGATGAGGTAGGAATAAAGCATTGTGGCGTGACGAATTCCAGACACCGCATCGCGATGATCTGAAGCATTCGGCATAGCGAGAAGGTTAAACAATTTGGGATCGTGCACTATTTTCGGACGCTTGGAATCTCCGAGCCACTCTCTCCACGCCGCCAGATTTTTATTCTCGGCATCATTGGGGAGTATCTGCGCAGTTCCGGACTTGGAGGAAACTTCCAGGCTACGGACGTACGTGCCGTAGCCTTCGTCGTCCGGTTCTTCGGCATCCAGAGTCAGCCACGCTGCTACTTCTGTGCCGCGAGGCGTCTCCTTGAGGAATGTTCGCAATTCGTCGGGAGAGTTAAGCGTCGTGTAGTCGCTTTTCTGCTCGTCCAGGACCGGAGCGAGCTCACGAAGCAAAGACGTAAAACCGAGCTCGGCGTAGAGATCGCGTAGAGTGGAAAGATGCGGCTGCTGAATCTTCAGCGCTTCAAGATCGAGCGGAACCGGCGCGTCAAGCGGAATGGTGGAAAGTTGTTTGCTGAGCATGACAAACTCGCCGCATTTTTCGAGCGCTTCGCGGTAGCTTGAGCGTTTTACTTCGCTGGCGCGTTTCAGAGCTTCTTCTGCGCTACCAAATTGCTGGATCAATTGACGCGCGCCGACGTCGCCGATGCCGGCTTTGCGACGCTCGCCCGGAGCAGGCTTATCGTTCGGATCTCGAGCGCCGGGAATGTTGTCGATAGAATCGCCCATCAAGGCCATGACGTCGGGAACTTTGTGGGGCGGAACACCCATCAGTTCTTCGACCAGCTGCATCAGGTCTTTGTCACTGGTCACGATAAAAACTTCCAGATTTTCTTGTCTTGCCTGGCGCGCGAGGGAACCGATTACGTCATCAGCTTCGTAGCCGGGATATTCGAGAATAGGCAGGCGCATGGCTTCACAATAACGGCGAACGAAAGGCATCTGTATAGAGAGTTCATCCGGCATGGGAGGGCGCTGCGCTTTGTAAGCGGCGAAAATTTTGTCGCGGAAGGTGGGAGCACTGTGGTCATAAACAACCGCAAGGTAATCGGGGCGGCGCTCTTTGTTGTTGAGCAAGCGGCGCATCATGGTGGCGAAAAGATAGGGAACCTTTGTGGGGATGCCGCCGCTCTGCAGGCGCTCCATGGGGGCAAAATAGGCGCGGAAGATGTAGCCCATGGCGTCGACAAGAAATAGCCGTTTTGTCTCTTTGGAAGGCATTTACCCAGGTGGTTCGCGCGGTGAAGGGCGAACATTGAGTATATCAAAACGCCAAATTTCTGCATTCGAGGGAGGTCCGGGGCGGAAGCGCGTTAAACGAATTCGAGAATGTGCCTTGACTCCTAACCCGCTGAGGCTTATAGGTATTACATCTTTTTTTGCACTGCTCGTGACCGAACGGCGGGGGACACCCGTTCGATCAGACTTCAGCACAAATTTGGTCCGTTCGAATGAAAATTCAGGGGAGTGCCATGACTTTCTTCCGCAGGCAGAGTCTTTATTTCGGGTTCATTTTCGCAACTCTTTTCATCACGTTTTTGGGCGCGACGCCGAGCCAGGCCCAAACGTTTCGCGGAACGATCCTGGGCACCGTGACGGATAGCACGGGTGCGTTGCTAGTCGGCGCTACTGTGACAGTGCATAACGTCGATACCGGCACGGATCGCATTACGGAGACCACCACGGATGGCGGCTACCTGATGCCCGAGCTTCCGGTGGGGGCTTACGACGTGACCTTCACAATGAAGGGGTTTCAGAAAGTTACCACCACAGGTGTAACGGTGACCGTGGCTGGGGAACGGCGCGTAGACGCGACGCTCAAGCCGGGAGCGACTTCGCAATCCATTACGGTTTCAGGCGAGACGCTGCCGACGGTGGAAACGGCGAGCGACACTCTCGGCGGGACCTTTGAAAGCCAGCAAGTGGAAGAGCTTCCGATCAATGGGCGCGACTATACCAAGCTGCTGATTATGGTCCCGGGGACGGCGGGTGAGCCGAATGGCGGCGGTGATTCACCAGGATCGTACGGGCTATTTAGCGCAGACGGGAGCCGCGGGCGTTCGAATAACTATTTGCTCGACGGCACGGATATGAATGACGGCTACAGGAATTTGCCGGCGATCAACCAGGGCGGCGTGTTTGGCGTTCCTGGGACGATTCTTCCCGAAGATTCCATACAGGAATTGAACGTGCTGACGAATTTCGAAGCGGAGTATGGAAGAAATTCGGGCGCGGTGGTGAGCATCGTTACCAAGAGTGGAACGAACCAGTTTCACGGCAGCGCGTTCGAGGATTTTCGAAATGCCGTATTGAATGCTCGAAATTATTTTAATTTTGACGGACAACCGAAGGACGCTTTTCGCAATAACCAGTTTGGGGGCGCCGTCGGTGGACCGATCGTAAAAGACAAAACGTTTTTTTATGCTTCGTACGAAGGGCAGCGCGAAGGAATGGCGATTACCTCGCTTAACTCCGTGCCGACACTAAATGATCCCGCGAATACAAGTGGCACCGATTACGCTCAAGCTATCGCGACCCTGGGCGGCAATACAGCCGCGTGCACGACTACTGTTATCGCCTGTATCCAAGGCAATTCGGCCGTTATCAATCCGGTGATCTCGAATCTCTACAATTTGTGTAACAGCAACGGCCATTGTTCTGGTGGAACCAACGTATGGCCTACGACTTCGGCAGTCGGCGGACCGGCTACGAATAATCTCGATAGCGCGCTAATCAAGATCGATCAAAATCTGAATCCTAACAATCAGATTTCGGGACGTTATTTTTTTGGTAATAGCCACCAGAGTTTTCCGCTGGGAGTGGGTGGCGGAAACAATTTGCCGAATACCAACACGAACGCTCCGATTCGCACCCAGCTAGTATCCGTGAGTTGGGTCCGTACAGTTTCGCCGGAAAAAGTGAACGAAGCGCGATTTGGCTGGAATCGCTATCGCAATGGATTTTTCCCTCAGGACGCTGCGATTTTTGGCGATCCTAACGCTTCGCTGGAATTAAACACAATCGATCTTCTGGGTCCCGCAAATCCACGCGACTACGGTTTGCCTACCATCGAGGTGGGGGGCCTCGCGCACCTGGGGTCCTCGGCTTTTGCCAACCCGCGAAATCGGGTAGATTCCAATTGGCAGTTCTTTGACAATTTTTCGTGGAAACTCGGTCGTCACGACATCAAGTTTGGGGGCGAATTCCGAAGGACTACGGTGAATTCGTTTAACGACCTTGTTGCGCGCAGTGAGCTTGAGTTCAATGGTCTTGCAGACTTCCTAGCCGGCGGTCTTAGCGGTGCAACCGAGAACTTCGGAAATACTTCCCGAAACACTCATCAAAATTCGTGGGGCTTTTACGTTCAAGATGGATTCCACGTGAATAGCAGGCTAACCGTGAATGCGGGCCTTCGCTGGGATTACGCTGGAGTGATTGGCACGGATGGAAATCAGTTTAGTATTTATAACCCGAGCGTGGGGCTAGTGCGACCGAGCCAGCTCTATCCTAAGGACCTCAACAATTTCGCTCCTCGACTGAGCGCAGCGTATGACCCCTTCGGAAAAGGCAAGACGATTGTTCGGGCTGGTGTGGGGGTTTTTTATGATGGTTTCTCTCAGGATTTTTTCACCGGGCAACTCGCATATAACACAGACAACACGGGTCCGGCGTACAATCCCATTGGCCCGAATCCTGTTTTCATAACTTACAATCTGAACCCGGCACTGCCCGTTGTTACCAACCCTCTGAATCCGTTGGTGGGCGATACGATTATCCAGCCGACAGTTCCAGTATTTGATCCGGCGTCGGTCACGCCGGGAACTGCCAGCAGTACGGATGCTTTTACGGTGTCTCGGAACCTCCGCACGCCGTACGTTTACAATTACAATCTTAATATCCAGCAACAGTTGTTGCCGAATACCGTGCTGCAAGTGGGCTACGTAGGCTCGACAGGGCGAAAACTCTTCTATTTCCGCGATATCAATCAACCGACGCATGCGGAGATCACCACAATCGACGAATTCTGCGGATTTACCGCCACTATCTCGCGCGGAACACCGCAATGTCCGGGCGCGCCAATCGTGGGATTCACCACGCCGTTGAGTTCTCTTGCTCCCAACCCACCATTCTTTGTTAACGAGCTCGAAACCGGGGCGAACTCAAATTACAATTCGATGCAAATCTCGCTGACACAACGTAATTGGCATCGCTTCAACAATCAGATTTCCTACACCTGGTCGCATTCGATTGACACCGCGAGCGATGGCGAAGACTACGTTCCCAACGCGGCGCAACCGAACGACAGTACAAATCCCGGAGGTAATAAAGGGCCGTCGAACTTCGACGTGCGCAATAGATTCGTGATGTCGTCAGTTTATGACTTGGCGAAAATAGATAGACTAAAGAAATTTGGCGAAGGCTGGTCGTTCAGCGGCATTCTGACCCTGATGAGCGGCCATCCGTTCAGCTTGAACTACGCATATGAGGGTGACTACGACGGAAGCGGAGAAGGATTCGGGCGGCCCGATGTGGTAGCACCGATCCAATACAATTACAGTAATCCGGCGGAGTTTCTGAATTTGGCTTCTTTCTCAGTGCCGTGCACTTTGGTTGGAGGGACAGACACTTCGAATTGTGTTCCGGGAACCCGGCATTTCGGTAGCGAAGGGCGTAACTCGCTGTTGGGACCAGACTACAAAAATCTGGACTTTGCTATCAGTAAAATGACCTCTATCAATGAACGTTTCAAACTTCAATTCCGCGCAGACTTTTACAACATCGCAAACCATCCCAATTTTGCCAGTCCGCTGCTTCCTGCTTTCTTCGCTGACGCCGCACCCAATGGGATTAGTACGGGGTCGGGAATGAATGGGAATGTTCTCCCGCTCGGCCGAAGCCTGGGATTTTACCCAATCACGGAAACGTCGGATGTCGGTTTGGGTAATCCGGTCCTGGGAGGCGGCGGCGCGCGTAGCATACAGTTTGCTGTAAAGCTGTTGTTCTAGTTCAGGCAAAGACATAGCTAAGGCAGTTCGGCGGCCCGGCTTCCCGGCAAAATGGGTTCCGGGCCGCTTTTATTTCGCGGAATATCTCCGAAATTCGGGAGGCATTTGCTAGGCTCATCGAATCGCGGCGGCCATAGGGGACCGCCTGTTTGTAACCTAAGTGAAATATTCTGAAGGGCCTCTGCGTATTGATATATGGAGCGACGAAAGACCACCGGAGAGATGAGCGCTGCCGAAATAGCGGAAGTGCTTACCCAAGTCCGGGCGGGCGATACAGACGCCTGGGGCGAGCTCTATAGGATGTACGCGCCGGCGATTTTTCGGTTTTGTCGCAGGGCGCTTCCCACGCGGGAGGACGCCGAGGATGCAACGACAGAAGTATTTATGAAGGTACGACAAAAACTCGGGACCTACGACTCGACGCGGCCGTTTACCGCGTGGCTTTACAAGGTAGCCAGCAATCACTGTTGGGATATGCTGCGACGCCGCCGGATTCGCCAAGACCTGGAGACCGGCGAGTTGGAGACGTTGCCGCTAGAGCACCCCGATCCAAGCCAGCTAGAGCGGTTGCAGGCGGAACACGGGAGCAAAGAAGTGCGCAACGGACTGCAGAAATTGCCGGATCGAGCGCGGATGGCGCTGGTGTTACGTTACTTCGCGGAAATGAGTTATGAGGAGATCGCCGACACGCTGGGAGTGCGGCGCGCATTTGTTGGTGTTTTACTTTTGCGCGCGCGCCACCAATTGCGCGATGTGCTGGCAGGTACCGATAGTTCGCTGGCCCTCGGTGCCGGAGGAGCAAAGAGATGAGTCATTTCGACGAGATGACCGCGCTCCTTTACCTGGAATCGCAGCTTGATGCCGATCACGCGCGTGAGATTGCGGCGCACTCCGCTTCCTGTGCCGACTGCCGCGAACTGCTACATGCGCTGCAAACCGAAGGGATTTGGTTGCGCGAATCGCTGGTAGGAGACGACGAACTGGTTCCGGCACGCCTAACTGAAGGGCGAGAACGGAACGCGGCTCCGTGGGGATGGATTTCTGCACTGGGATTGAGTGCGGGCGGGGCTTACACACTTTGGAGTGGTTTTGTTGAGCCGTGGCGGGCGCAGGCGGCACAAGCCGGTTTTACTCAGGGAAATCTGTTCACCATGCTTTTTTTCAGCGGTGCATTTTGGAAAGGATGGGACGCGATGCGAAGCCTAATGGAATTTCTGGCTGTGGCGACTCTTGGTCTGGTCGCAATGTGGTTGCTGCGCCGGCGTTGGCGAGGCCTGACGACGATCGCGGTCGTCTTGGGAGCGATGATTTGCTCGCTGGCGATACCTCCCGTTGCGTCCGCTGCGGAGACGAAACACGGCGACCCCAATTACACTTTGCCGGCCGGCGAGGAAGTTAAAACTGACCTCATTGTTTTTGCAGACCGCACGCAGATCAGTGGCACCGTGGACGGCGATCTGATCGTGTGGTCGCGCAGCGTGATTGTGACCGGCCACATAACTGGTGACATCATTTGCTTCGCACAACAACTGACTGTAAACGGTCCGGTTGATGGGAACGTGCGCACTTTTGTGCAGAATGCGACGTTGAACAACAAAGTCGGAAAAAATGTGATGGCATGGGCGCAGGAATTGGATCTGACTGAAACCGCTACGGTCGGCGGCACCGTAACTGTGGGAGCGGGCAACGCCGAGCTGAATGGTCACGTGGGCGGTGACGTGTTGGGATTCGCCGGAAGTTTTGATGTGAATGGCTCCTTGGGCGGTGACGCGTCATTTCAGGCCGACACCCTTCATATTGGGCCCAACGCCGAGATCAAAGGGCACACAAAATTCAAAGGAAATCGCGAGGCTGAAGTCTCTTCTTCGGCGAAACTCGGGAGTCCCGTCGAATTTACACTGGCGAAGCACGAACATGGTCCCAATTACTCTTCGCCAAGGTTTTATTGGCACCAAATCCTGCTATGGGGAGCGAGCTTTGTCTTTGGGCTTGTGGTCCTGTTGCTGGCGCCTGGATTTTTCTTCGATGTGGAGCGCGCCTGTGGCAAGAGTGCGCAAGCGATCGGCTTTGGATTGCTGTTTTTGTTCGCCACGCCGATCGCTGCGATCATAGTTTGCGTTACGATCGTGGGATTGGGAGTGGGAATCTCAACTTTGTTGCTTTATCTTATCGCCATCTATTCTGCGCAGGTTTATGTAGGGTCTTGGTTAGGGGAAAAAATCCTGGGTAGCGGGGTCGGAGTGGGAGCTGGCCTTGGAAGATTGGCGTTAGGGCTTTTGCTGCTGAGAGCCGTTGGAATGCTGCCCTACGTCGGACATTGGATTTCGTTTCTTGTAGTGGCTTGGGGAATGGGGGCGATGGTGATGGCTCTTTATCGATACACGCGTCCCCAACTGGCGCCGGCTATTTGATCGGGTACTTGGATCGTAAATCGCACGCGCGAACTTCGATTTAATTGATCGCGAGTTTTTTTCCGACACGTTCGATGGTTTCAAGCGCGCGCTCCAACTCACTTCGCTTGTGCGTGGCGGTCACGATTGTTCGCAAGCGGGCTTTACCTAGCGGCACAGTTGGAAACCCCAGCGCAACGCAGAAGACACCCTCAGCAAAAAGTTCCCGCGAAAACTGAAAAGCCTTTTCGGCATCCCCTACCATGATGGGGGTGATGGGAGTTTCGCTCGTGCCGGTGTTAAACCCCAGCTTTTTCAGGCCGCGTTTGAAGAACTTGGTGTTGGACCAGAGTCTTTTAATCAGGCGCTCGCCTGCCTCTGAATCCAGCAGCGTGAATGCGGCCTGGCATGTGGCAGTAACGGATGGTGGATGTGAGGTGGAAAAAAGGAACGGCCTGGCGCGTTGATACAGAAAATCGATTAAATCGCGCGAGCCACAAACGTATCCCCCGATGGAGCCGATGGCTTTGCTTAGTGTGCCGACCTGAATATCGACGCGCCCGTGACATCCCAGGTGATCGATTGTTCCGCGACCGCGACTTCCCAGCACGCCTGAAGAGTGCGCGTCGTCCACCATCATGATGCAGTTATATTTTTCGGCTAGATCGCAAAGCGCAGGCAAATTTGCGATGTCTCCATCCATGGAGAAAACACCGTCGGTAATCAGCAATTTCCTGCCATTCCAATTTTCCGTCTCTTTCAGGATGCGCTCGCAATCGGCCGTGTCTTTGTGTTTGAAGACTTTTATGGTGGCTTTTGACAGGCGCGCTCCATCGATGATGGAGGCGTGGTTCAGTTCGTCGGAGATGATTAAGTCTTCTTTGCCGAGAATGGCTGACACTGTTCCGGCGTTTGCCGCAAATCCGGATTGGAAAACGACGCAGGCTTCCACTTGTTTAAAGCGAGCTATTTGTTCTTCCAGGCGCATGTGCATTTCCATGGTTCCGGCGATGGTGCGAACAGCTCCGGAGCCGACGCCAAATTCGCGGGTAGCCTCGATGGCCGCGCGCTTCAGCTTCGGATAGGTAGTCAGGCCCAAGTAGTTATTCGAGCTGAGGTTGATTACTTCTTTCCCGTCGAAATTTGCGAGAGGCTTCTGCTCGCCTCTCAGAACTTTGAGATGGAAATAGAGGTGCTTGGCTTTCAAGTCTTCGAGAGCATCGTGTAAATATCGAAGTTGAGGCCGCGCGGTTGTGGTGCTCATGAGTTCTCCGATACTGTAATCAATAATGGTGATGACGAGAACTTATTGTAAGCGCAAATTTAAGCATTGGCGTGGGTGAAAATGTTGTTGGAAAACAATGTGCTGGGACTAACTCTGTCACCTGGACGGAGCGCTACTTCGGCGAACCATTAGGGTAGAACAGAATTTTACCGGCTTGCCCAGATTCAAGCAGTGAAAATGCATCAGCAAATTTTTCGAGCGGCAATTGCTCGCTGAACAAAGGCTCGAGATTTAGTCTTCCATGCTTCAGAAGTTCCGTCATTTGCACCCAAGTTTCGAACATCTTACGGCCGTAAATTCCCTGAACTGTCGCACCTTTGAAGATGACATCGTTTACGAGATCGAATGTGACGGGATCCTTCGGAATTCCCAAAAGTGAGGCCCGTCCGCCGGGTCTGAGCATTTGAAAGCCTTGATGAATCGCGGTCGGATGCCCGCTCATTTCGAGCAGGACATCGACGCCCGCTCCGTCCGTTGCGTGGAGGACGTGCGCAACCACGTCGCCTTGGCTGGGGTCGAGTGCTTCGTCCGCGCCCATTTTCTTGGCGAGTTCGCGACGATGCGGGTTAACCTCAGTGGCGAAAATCATGGCGCTTCCGCAGGCACGCGCCACGGCGATGGCCATCAACCCAATTGGTCCAGCACCGGTGACAAGCACATTCAGAGCTGCGATTTCTCCCGCGAGAACGGTATGGACCGCGTTACCGAGCGGATCGAGTATTGCGGCATAGTGCTTGGGAATCGCGGGATCAACTTTCCAGACATTGCGTATGGGGATTATGACGAATTCAGCGAAGCAGCCGTCGGCATCAATTCCGATAATTTTCACATTTTGGCAGACATGCGGCTGCCCCATGCGACAAGGGCGGCAATGTCCACAATTCACGTGCATTTCGGCGCTGACAAAATCGCCGGGATGGATCGAGGTTACTTCGGAGCCGACTTTTTCTACCGTGCCGCAGAATTCGTGACCGAACGTCATGGGTGGGTGAATGCGAGAGGCGGACCAGCGATCCCAACCATAGATGTGAAGGTCAGTGCCACAGATGGAGGCGGCGTTGACGCGCACAAGAACTTCTGTAGGGCCGGGAGTAGGAATAGGAACCGATTCGAGTTGTGCGCCCCGCTCGGGGCGAGTCTTGCGCAGAGCTTTCATCGTTGCAGTGGGCATCGTTTGCGTGAATTGCGTCAGACCAAACAAGCAATCTTAACATATCATGTGGCGCAAAAATCGGGAGCGGAGAGGCGGTCGTTCCGCTACAATCGCGACCGGCGCAGCGCTGCGAAATGCGCCTCGGGTGTAATAGAGCGCGCTTCGGAGGGAAGTTGAGCTTCGCACAACGGGTTCGCGAAATCCGGTTGGGGTTCGAACCGGCATTCTGGATTGCAAACTTCACGGAAATTTTCGAACGCGTCGCCTACTATGCGACGACCGCCGTTCTGGCGATCTATCTCAGCGAGCAGTTGCATTTTTCGAGTGAGCTTACCGGATGGCTGGTGGGCACGTTTGGCCTGGTTGTATGGTTTTTGCCGATTCTTGGAGGGACACTGGCAGATCGTTTTGGTTTTCGCCGGGCATTGATGTTTGCTTACCTGGTGATGACAGCCGGATATTTTCTCCTTGGTTCTCTCTCGGCTACCTGGATGGAATCATTGCGTCACGCCATGGGGGATAAATGGCTGGTGCTCGCCATACTGATGATTCCAGCTCTGGGTCCGGGGGTGGTGAAGCCGTGCGTAGCTGGAACGACGGCGCGCGCGTCCAGCGAAAATGTACGGTCGTTGGGTTATTCCATTTACTACACGTTGGTGAACATTGGCGGGGCGCTGGGGCCTATTGTTGCGTGGCTGGTCCGGAAACAGTTGGGATGGGGAATCGAAAGTGTTTTTCGCGTGGCCGCTCTGAGCGTTTTCCTGATGTTTTGGACTACGTTGTTTTTTTATCGTGAGCCAGGACGTTCAGGAGAAGCGAAAGTCGGCAGCGTCTTCACGGCTCTCGGGAACATGTTCGTTGTGCTGGGCAACTTTAGATTTGTGCTTTTCCTTTTGATCTCATCCGGTTTTTACATTGTGTTCTGGCAGCAATATGTTTCTGTTCCACTTTTCATTCGCGGGTATGTGGATTCCAAGGCGAATGTGGATTTAATATTGGCGGTGGATCCCATCATCGTAATTTGTTTCCAAATTCTGGCGGCATATTTGACGCGCAAAATGCCGGCGGTGAAAGCTATGGCGTTGGGTTTCCTGATAACGGGGCTTTCGTGGATGCTCCTGGCGATTCATCCGACGATCCCAATGTTAGTGGCGACATTGGTGGGGGTAGCCATTGGCGAAATTACGCAAGCGTCCCGATATTACGAGTATGTTTCGCGACTGGCGCCGTCGGGACAACAAGGGCTTTATATGGGTTACGCATTTCTACCGATTGCCATTGGATACTTTATCGCGGGACCGTTAGGCGGATATTTGGTGCACTATTATGGCGAAGTGATTCACAGGCCGCAGCAAATGTGGTGGATTATATCGGCGGTGGGAGTTCTTACCGCCGGGCTCACTTGGCTGTACGACAGAATTTTCAAGCCGAGCAATGCTACGGCTCAGCCAATCTAGTTGACCATGCGGCGGATATTTTCGATGGCTTGTCGCGCGAGGGTGTACTGGGGCTCGATGCGCAGTGCTTCCTGAAAGTATTCGCGAGCCTTCGTGATCATGCCTTTGGCGTAGTAGGCGCGACCGAGGTTGAAATGCGGGTAGTGGCGCGGGTCGTAACGGGGGGCGGCGATGGCTTGCTCTAACCAGGGAATCGCTTCATCGAAGCGTCCTAGCTCGATCAAGTAAGAGCCGATGTCGTTGTACGGATTGCCGAATTCGGGATCCACTTCGATGGCACGTTTGCACTCCGCAATAGCTTCATTCACTTTTCCCTGGAAATGGTAAGTCCAGCCAAGAAAAGTATGCGCTTCCGCGGTTGGGAAAATTTCCAACGATTTTGTGTAGAGCTCGACGGCCTGGTCGTAGTCGCCGTGCATTTGCACCCGGTAGGCTTGCTGAAGCAATTTCCAAGCCAGCTGCTGTTGGTCGGAAAACATTTTATTTTCTCTGTGATGGCAACGGCGTTAACCCGCAGGCGCGCGGGCAACCATTGCGATCGCTTGTTCGGTGGAAATGAAGGTTGCGCCAAGGGATTTGAGTTCATCTAGAGAACGCTGCCCTTCAGCGCCTTTTAAGGTTTCGACGGCGTCTTTGACGATCGATACTTTGTGACCGCGGCCTATCAAGCCTTTTGCGGCCAGGTACACGCAGTGTTCGACAACCACGCCAAAAACCAGATATTCAGTATCTTCGCCGAGTCGATTGACTATTGCTTCGGTATGAGGATTACTGAAAACGTCCAGAGTTTGCTTCTCGAGAATGAGCTGCTGATTATCAAGAATTGAGCTGGGCAGCTTCGCGCTTCCGTCATTCGGAACAGAATGTACTTTTTGTGCTAGTCCCTGGGGAATGATGCGTTCGCCTGGAGTTCCACGAACGCAATGCCGCGGAAAGATCTCGAATTCCGGATCATTGGGCAGATGACGACAGGCGCTGGAAATGAGCAACACACGGCCTTCACGCGCCTCATCCACTAACCGCTTAATGTTAGGAATGATTTTTTCTGCGCCAGGAACGTAGAGCTTTCCTCCGGGCAGCATGAAGTCCTGCTGGGTGTCCACTTCCCATAAGACGATCCGGTTTTTCTGCATAGGCCTTTAATCCAGGGAACGAACCTATTTTAACGTGGAACGACGAACTCTTCGCCGCACTCGTTCCAGCATGGTTTTTAGCCGCTGGCTGTAGCGCACAGGATAAACTGCAGAGCGATTAATTTGCAGAAACTTTTGGGGAAGCCGGGCCAAACTGTTTATACAGCGGCCGCGCAAGACGCTAATCGACTCCGCCGGTGCGGTACGCCTGCCGCCGCGCATCACTTCGATTAGCATGGGCTCGCTGCCATTGGATGGTTCGCCATCCAATGTAATTTTATCGCCGACGTACTGCCCTCTGCTATTTGAATACCTAAGCACCTGTTTGCGCCCGGGGTAGGTAACTTTTGCAGCGCTCAATTTTGCGGCTTCGTAAACTTCTCCGGCGCGCTCCACTTCCACGAGTTTGTAGATTAAGTTCAAATGTGGGGCGTCGCCCGGAGTGGCCAGCGATGTTCCGACACCAAAGGCATCGATGGCCGCTCCTTGCGCTATCAACTTTTTGATCCTGTATTCGTCCAAATCGCCGGATGCGAATATTTTGACGTCTTTCCATCCCACGCGATCGAGTTCACGGCGCACCCAACGGCTGTCTTTCGCTAGGTCACCGCTATCCAGCCGGACACCGGCCGGCTTGCGTCCCATCTTGAGGATTGTCTTCAGAGCACTGCGCACGTCGTAGGTGTCGAGAAGAAGTACCGAATGACCCGGAAAGGCATCAAGGAAGTGAGCAAACGCTTCTGTTTCGTTTTCGTGGGCCATCACCCAGGAGTGCGCCTGAGTTCCATAGGTGTTCATGCCGAATTGCTGCCCAGCAAGAACATTGGAAGTTCCTTCGCATCCGCCGATGGCAGCAGCACGAGCTGCGAGAAGGCTTGCTTGACTGCCGTGTGCGCGCCTGGCGCCAAATTCGACGACTTGGCGCCCCTGCGCTGCGGTGACAACGCGTGCCGCTTTACTTGCGATCATGGTCTGATAACTGAGCGTGGCCAGCAGATAAGTTTCCATGATCTGGCCTTCAATGATTGGCGCGACCACTCGCAGTAGCGGCTCGCCGGGAAACGCCAGGCTTCCTTCGGGCATGGCCCAGACGTCTCCGGTGAAACGAAATGTCGCGAGATAGTCGAAGAATTCATCCCGGATTTTGCAAAACACAGGATGCTTGCGCAGGAAGGAAATCTCGTCGGCTGTAAAACGAACGTGCTCGAGAAAATCCAACGCCTGTTCAAGTCCAGCAGCTACCAGGAAATTTCTCTTGGGAGGAAGGTGGCGGACAAAAAGCTCGAACGTCGCCTTGGCGTCAAAGCGGGTTTGCAAATAGCCCGCTGCCATCGTTAATTCGTAGAGGTCGGTTAACAGGCCTGAATGTTCAGCCATACGTCACCACTCATGAGGTGACTACGTTCGCTTCATGCGACCTGTGACGGTTAATTGAGTACGAATGAAAAGACAAAACCCCCAAACCTCCGTCGAATGTCATGGACGGGGATGCCTGGGGGTTTTGCCGCGAATCTCTGCGCCGAAGGAAACTACTTCAGTACGGCGTCTTTAAAAGCTTTCGCAGCGCGCAAACGAACGACGGTCTTGGCCTTAATCTTAATAGCTTCGCCCGTTGCCGGGTTGCGACCCATACGCGCCTTACGATGTGCCTTTACCGAGCGGCCGAGCCCTGGAATTACGAATTTGCCCGCTCCCTTCGTTTCTTTTACGGCCAGCTTGAAGAATTCGTCAAAGAAAGACGCGACCTGCTTCTTGGACACCGGCTTTTCAGGAGTGCTGACCTTTTCAGCCATGTGTGCAATGATTTTAGATTTGCTCAGCGGATTTGCCATCGAGTTACGTTTTCCTCCTCATTGTAATTTCTGTGTGGCCCCGGGGTTCGGGATGCCTTGCGGACTATAGCCGCACTGTTCCCGGAACGCAAGGAAATCCTTGAAAAAAGCCCGAAAAATGGGCCTTTCCTCAACTCGCGTTATTCCATATAAGTTTTTATTACGAGGCAAGTTCGTTATAAAAAAGCGCGACCGCCTTGATTCCGCCAAAATAATTTTCAAGCGCGATGTGTTCGTCGGGGGCATGGGCGTTTTCGTCCGGCAATCCAAAGCCCAGGAGCACGCATGGAACTTTGAAAGTATCGTGCATTTGAGTCACAAACGGAATGGAGCCGCCTTCACGAATGAACACAGCTTTCTTTCCGAAACCGGCCTCCAGAGAATGGATGGCCTTCTGAAAAATTGGATGCGAATACGGCGCAACCCAGGGCTTTCCGGTGCTGAGGACCTCAAAATTGCAGTTAACTTCTTTCGGCAGCAGTTTGCGAATATGTTTTTCGACTAATTTTGCGATTTTTGCCGGAATCTGATTCGGCACAAGCCGCGTGGAGATTTTCGCCCAAACTTTGGAAGGAATTACAGTTTTTGCGCCTTCGCCCATATACCCGCCCCAAATTCCATTTGGCTCTAGCGTGGGCCTGATCCAGAGCCGCTCGACGATGGTGTATCCTTTTTCACCGCATAATCCCGGGGCGCCAACGGTTTTTCGAAAATCCTTCTCTCTCCAGGGCAGAGAGTTCAGCGCTTTCCTTTCCTTGGCCGACACAGTAGCAACGTCGTCGTAGAAACCAGGAACGGTCACGCGAAAATTCTTGTCGTGAAGTTTTGCAATCATCTCTGCGAGGATGGTGATGGGATTGGGCACCGCTCCGCCAAACACGCCTGAGTGTAAATCCTGCGCAGGCCCGGTGAGTTCGATCTGATAGAAGTTCAGTCCACGCAAGCCATAGGTAATCGACGGCACACCTTTACCGAGCATGGAAGTATCGGAAACAACCAACGCATCGGCTTTCAGGCGCTCGCGATTCTTCTGCACGAAATCCCACAGACTCACGCTTCCGACTTCCTCTTCCCCTTCGATCATTACTTTTACGTTTACTGGAAGCTTCCCGGTCGTGTTTTTGAGCGCTTCCAGAGCTTTCAAATGGATGTGAACCTGACCTTTATCGTCAGCCGTGCCACGACCGAATAGCTTTCCATCGCGGACGGCAGGTTCGAATGCCGGACTGGTCCACAAATCCAACGGTTCAGCGGGTTGCACATCATAGTGCCCATAAAAGAGGATGGTGGGTTTTCCCGGCGCATGCAAAGATTCTCCGTACACTAACGGATGCATCTTGGTCTGCGCGATTTCAATATTTTCCAAACCTGCGGCGCGCAATTTCTCCGCCACCCACTGTGCCGCGCGCTCAATGTCAGGCTTGTGTTCGCTCTGGGTACTTACACTGGGGATCCGAAGAAATTCCTTCAGCTCCGTCAAATTCTGCTCGCGATGCGAGTCAATGTAATCGATCAATTTCATTCATGCTCCTGACGCCGCGAACCACCGATGACTAGGATTGACACATCTTAGCGCACGGACTCGTAATTCTACGGAACCTTCCTATATTTCAGCAAGCTTTTTAGCCGGACTGTGTTATTAAGCACTCCATGTAGGGTGCGTGGTTGACTCTGAATCGTGCAGCATGCACGATATTAAACAGACATGACTGAGACCCAGGTGAACGGCCAAACCAGCGCTCAACGCCGAAGTTCGCGTGTTTTCACGCGGATACCCGTACGCGCCACGGGAAAGAGCGTTCAAGGCCGGAAGTTTCGAGAAAACAGCCAAACGATTGTGATCAACGCCCATGGAGGGCTGCTCTATTTGCAGGAAGAAATTGCGATGGGCGCGGATCTGGTGCTGATTAATCCGGTAACTGAAGAAGAGCAAGAGTGTCGCGTGGTTTATCTCGGAGATACATCTGAAAAAGGCACGCGCGTGGGCATCGAGTTTTTGTCGCCCAGCCCGCATTTTTGGGGAGTCGATTTCACACCGCAAGATTGGCCGTCGGGACCGTCATCTCACCCTGTCCACTGATCTTCCGACAACGGATTCATTGTGAGAAGCGGGAAGGGGCTCGCCGCGGATCAGACGCGAGACTGTTGTTAGTTCGAAGGCGCCGGCGTTTCATATACCGACAAATCCACGTCTTTCCATTTTCCGTCGATAATCTCTTTGCGAATCTGGGTTGGAGTTTTTCCCTTTTGAGTTTCCGTATATGCGAGAACCGCTTCTTTCTGGCATAGCGAGCAAACAGAAGCGTGCCGATCGGTATAACAGCTCAGCAAGCTGGTGTGTCCCATTTCTTTGTCACAATGGCAATAGCAAGGCTGCTGATAAAGCACGTTTTTAACTTTCGCCGCCAGCGCGTAAGCATTCTTGGTTTGCTGATCCGGGAATTGAGAAGGATCAAGCGTTTCGGGCAAGGAATCCTTTGAACGAGTCGCGTGGTAAGCGGGCACATCAGGCCCAGGGCTTTTTTCCTGAGCGGGCTGCCGGGCGGAAGGTTGCGACGCGTCTTGCGCATGCAGCAGGCCAAAACCGAATCCCGCCATTGTAAAAACGAATATCACTGCGAGCGAGCTGGATTTTCGCACCGTCAACCTCCGAATATGATTACAGCCTTAAACTGCCAGCGACGCATAAATCGTATCATAGGAAACGCCCACACTAATTGCTGAGTGCCGACAATCTCCTGGCAGGTTGGGACCATGCCAAGGCGCCTAGAACCAAAATCACGGGATAACAGACGATCACGTAGCGTGGCTCGACGGTCTGTAATTGTGTTAGAAAAACCGTACGAATCAAAACCAGAGCTATGAGAAATGCGACTATGGGCTGCTTACGAAAACGCCAGGCTCCGATCGTGGCCAGTGCGACATAGACAAAGTTTAGGATGCCGAATCCGATTGTGGTGGTGAAGCCCGTCCTTTCATTTCGCCACATTTCTTTCGGAGGCCACAACCTTCCCGAGTAGGGAAGTAAAGCGATGCGCGGGGTGAACCAAATTGCACCTATTCGCTCCAGCGGAATTTCGGCGTAGGCCCGAATTGGCCGACGTGTTTTTCGCTCTTCGGCGAGCCCGGCGAATTCGCGATCGATAAGAGGGGACATCTGCAAATTGCTGTTGTACTGAGCAAGCAGCAGTTTCACGCGAGCTCGTTCTGCGTTCGAATCAAATGCGGCTTCCGGCAAATCCTCCACGCGAATCGGTTCTTTTCCCAGCTTCCAAGTCACCAGATAGGCATCTCTGAAGCGCACCATCCAGGTGCCCGTCCAGGAATAAAAACCGCGAGGAATGAAATCGCCATACGTTTGCGCGTAACGCGGAGCGAGAAATTCGATGCGGCCTAATGTTTTGGCATTGCGTGCCGCCCAGGGAAGCAAAGGGAGAATTAAGCCAACTGACATCCAGGACACAGCCAGAAGCAATTTTGTCCAATTGGCGCGCTGCCGCCAGTAAACGGCGAGAACCATCCCCGCCGAGAGCAAAAACAGAGGGGTCTCCGGTCGCACTAAGGTTCCCAGTCCAACGATAACTCCTACCAGGAGCCAGGAGGCCGCTTGCGAATACAAGGCCCGGCGCTCGGACAACGTAGTCGGAGAAATTGTTGATGAGCGGCTAAGCGCCATCAAAAAAGCCAACACCGCCGCGGTTGTGAGAAAGGTTGAGAGAACTTCAGTGAGAAGTGCGGCATTGTAGTTTGCCGTGAACGGACAAAGTGCGGCCATCCACAAAGCTATGGTGGATACGCGAATCTTACTGGCGGCGGGCGCAATCAATCCCGCGATCACCGCCGTCAAAACACATGTGAGCAAATCGATGAAGACTTGAAAAAACATGACGGCTTTGCTTGAACGACCAAATGCGGCATACAAGCCGGAAAGAAAAATGGGGTAGCCCGGCATGCGCATGTCCACCGGGGTCAATTGGCCGCGAACAAAAAGTCCGTAAACTCCGTGATCCAGCAAATTCCGCGCGAGCTCATCGTAAAACTTCGTATCGCCGGCATGGAACGGAAAGTGGATGATGAAAAGCAAGCGAAGGGCGAGGCCCAACGACAACGCAGCCACGAGGTGTTTGTAAGATAATTGACGGAAGGTTTCTGCGGCGTCGATCCTGGAACCGATCGGCGAATTGGCATCTCGCAATGTGAAGGCGGCTCCGGCGAACATCGATCTTCGACGCAGTACGCAAGAAAAAGCAGTGCGGTACTTCTAAGACTTGGCGAGCCAATTTCAACTTACACGAAAGTACAGGAAGGTGTACAGCAGCCGTTTCGGCGCAAACCCGATTTTTGTTATTATCTACTAAGAAGGTAATGGCTTTTGGAGAGTGGCCACTTCATTAACGGTCTATCAAACAACGAACATCACCGGAGGACTTATGGAATCTCGAAAAGGATTTTCCGGGGCGCGAAATAGTGCGACAAAATTTATACTAGCATCGCTGTTTCTGTTAGTGCTGGGGGCTTTGGCGTGGGCCAGCTCCGATCCCTGGAAAGCCAAGCCCTATCAACAGTGGGACGCAACCGATATTAAGAGAATTTTTGCGGATTCACCGTGGTGCAAGACAGTACAGATCGACGCCACATGGAAAGGAGCCGGGTCCAAATATGAAATGTCGGACGACGGCGGAATGGCTCTGAAGACGGGCCAAGGCAGTGCGGGTGCCGGGGACGCTCCGTCGGGGAAGGCCATCTTTGTGGTTCGGTGGGTTTCGGCTCGAACGATCCGCGAAGCCGGAGTCAGGAACTCCGTTCTGGAAGGCCAAATGAATCCTGAAGATGCGGAAAAAGAGTTGGCGAAGGTCCCCGATGTGTATCAGATATTTGTGGGCGGCCGCGATTTGACGCCATTTGCTTCAGCAGATGACAAGACATTGCAAGCGTCGGCTTTCCTCATAGCAAAAAAGACTAAGCAAAAAATCGCTCCCGTGAAGGCTCAGATTTTGCATGGTCAGGACGGCAAAATGACCGGGGTCGTGTTTGTTTTTCCGAAGAAAACCGACAGCGGCGAACCTACTGTGGGAACGGACGAAAAAAGCGTGGACTTCACATGCACGATCTCCAAGGCAAGAATTTTGACCACGTTTGAAATACCTAAGATGGAAGATTCGCAAGGAAGAGATCTGTAGAATTCCGAAACCGCGCGAACCATTTGCTCTGGCGATATTATGGGGATGGCTAGCTGCGGTCGTGTTTTATAATTCCACCTAGTTGGAACATATGCTTGCTCCGAGTAAACTCAGAGATACCCGGAGGGGTGGGTGAGTGGTTGAAACCGGCGGTCTTGAAAACCGTTAGGCCTGAAAGGGTCTCGTGGGTTCGAATCCCACCCCCTCCGCCAGCCAGTCTTGAGATTCCTCTCTATTCCTTTTAGTTTGGCAGAAACCCCGTAATTTGCGGTGAATTGGCATGAATTCACTAGAGCCAATCGCTGTGTCTCCACTCCTATTCCGGGTCGCTCTTCTGCGCCGCAGAAAGCCCAAACCGTTTACCTGACCTCCTACGACACCCTCTCTCGAGAGCAGACTTATATCAGATGGCGTGGCATCGACCGGTTGAGACCACCACTGATTTTGGGCACAGGAGCGGGAAATCCTACTTGTCTGTTAGCGCCAGCAGGCGGATTCGGCAGGAGAAATGGACCACTTCAGGGTTATGTCCCATCCATCTTTGGAGGTTCAAGCCGAGGCTTACGACCCTAAGCATCAGCGATATTTCTCCAGCGCAGCGGGAGCGAGAACGTCAGGACAATCGGGTTGCTGGAGAGCCGCTTAGTTCGATTTACGAAAGTGTGCAATTTTGCACAGTTTCAGCGAGGTGGGTCGCCCTACGATTGGATGATTTTTTTTTGGGAGGCCATACATAGTGCCGACTTATTTGGCTTACGAACCAGACCGCATCTATGCGTTTGCGACTATCGGGCAAAAAATAGAATGGATGCGCCTGAACCCGTTCGTCTGTTTAGAGGCGGACGAAGTGCAAAGTGACGAAGATTGGGCGAGCGTTGTCGTCCGAGGAAGGTATGAGGAATTGCTAGAGAAGCTGGAATATTACTCTGAGATGCGACGACAAGCGCAAGCGTCGCTAGAAAAGAGATTTCTCTGGTGGCAAATGGGATTTGCCGCTGCTCGAACTCGCCAGGAATTAAATCGGGAAACCCCAGTTTTCTATTGCATTCACATCGAAGAGATCACAGGTCACCGTGCAAGCGTTGGTTCTCGTTGAGGTGTCTTGGTAATTGGCGCAATTAGCGAATTCCCATAATTCGATACCTTCTCGTGTAGAGAGGAAAGATTCGATGGCGCTAACGGTGGCGGTGCGCGTCTCGGGGCTATTTGCTACATTTTGTTTGTTCTCGAATATTGCGTTGGCACGACCCCAAAAACCACCGATTAGCTCAGACGGATCGGTATCTGCGGGGCAAGATAAGAATGCCCCGGCAAACTCTAAGACGAGTTCTTCTGACTACGCAGGCGCAGAGGCGTGCAAGACGTGCCATGCAGATATTTACAACGGATGGGAAAAGAGTCCGCACTGGCAGCAGACTTATAAACAAGGCGGGATCGCTAAGCACGGTTGCGAGGATTGTCACGGTCCCGCTGCTTTCCACGTTGCTGATCCAAGCGACACCTCTAAGCTATTCCTCTTCGAAAAAGCTTCCAGCAAGGAAATTAATGCGCGTTGCCTAAGCTGCCATGCGAATGGCACTCAGCACATGAATGCAATCAATTCCGTGCATTCTAAGAACGACGTCAGTTGCGTCTCCTGCCATTCGCCTCATCACGGCAAAGATTCGGACTTTTTGCTCGTAAAGTCCCAGCCCGAGCTTTGCTACTCCTGTCATCTCCAACAGAAAGCCCAGTTCGACATGCCTTTCCACCACCGGGTTAACGAAGGATTGATTCAGTGCACCGATTGTCATAATCCTCATGGAACGGTAAAGCCGAAGCAGGTGCGGACTTCCTCAACGCAGGATCAGATTTGCGTCAAATGTCACACCGACAAACAGGGGCCGTTTGTTTACGAGCACGCTCCCGTAAAGGTGGATGGTTGTGAAACCTGCCATATGGTTCACGGCGGCCCGAATCCGCACATGTTGAAACTCAGCAATGTCAACCTACTGTGCCTGCAGTGCCACACGACTTCGTCCTTCAGCTCCGCGCCGGGGGCTCCTTCGTTTCACAACCAGGCGAGCCTTTTCCAGTCTTGCGTGTTGTGTCACTCGCAAATTCACGGATCCAACTTTGATCCGACGTTCTTTAAATGAGGGAGAGGATGCAATGAAAGTTCGCCTGAAGACTTACTGGATCCCGTCGGCGATCTTTGTCCTGGCGTTCTTTCTTTCGAGCACGGCCCATGCCCAAGATGACTCAGGAGAATTAAAAGGCATTGATTCAGGAGGCTACAATGTGCATTCGTCAATCGAAGCCGGGTATCGAGCGAGCGAAATCAACGGCAACCTGAACACCTACGACACATTCGAGAATCTGAACTCTGGTTTGCGCCTATTTGACTACACCCTGCAGATGCGCTCGCTTGATCACAATGGATTTTTATTTGACAACCTGAGTTTCACCAACTTCGGATATGGCGGTGATCCAAATGACGTGACGCGCCTGCGCGTGGAAAAGAATAAATGGTACGACTTTCGATTGCTATTCCGCCGCGACAAAAACTTTTGGGACTATAACCTGTATGCGAATCCATTGAACCCAGCGTCCTTGAATCCGTCGGGGTCTTTGACAACCGGCTGTTACGTAGGGCCACCTACGGCGACTTTTCCACAAGGCGCTCCGGCATACTGTTCAAATCCGGCCGTGGCCCAAAACAATTCGCTGCATGCGCTGGACCTTGTCCGCCGCATGCAGGATTACGACCTTACTTTGCTGCCGCTCTCCAAGATTCAGTTCCGCCTCGGTTACTCGCGCAACCGCGATCAGGGACCCGGTTTCTTTACCACCGATGGTGGGACGATTTCGGACTTCAATGAGACCTATAGCTACACGACGAACTCCTATCGCGCCGGAGTCGACTTCAAAATCCTTCCGCGGACGACCATCTCCTACGACCAATTTCTGAGCTATTTCAAACAGGACAACGTGGTCAGCGATAACCCGATCGCAAACCCACAGAATTTCGGCTTTGTTTTGGCGAATCCTTCGGGGTTGGGCACGCCGAATGGTACACCGGTGGACCTCGGTAACATTTGGAGCACCCAAACACCCGCCGAGGCCCTCCCTTGCGCCACTCCGATCGTGACGGGCACGGTCAACACCGCCACCCCGACTTGCAATGGATTCTTGTCCTATAGCCAAGTAGGCCGTCCACGGAATTTTATGCCTACAGAACGTCTTCGCTTCCAATCAAATTATTTCAAGAATTTCGAGATGTCGGGTTCGTTTGGTTACAGCACCAGCGACAATGTGATTCCCGATTTCTTGGAAACGGTGAATGGATACACGGCGCGCACAGGAGAACGCGGTAGCACGACGGGAGGCCCGGCGAATGCCAAGCGCGTCTCCGTGAATGCGAATTGGTCTAGTGTGTACTCCATTAGTGACAAGCTGCGCATCCTTGACGAGTTTCGCTATGACAACTGGCGTATCCCTGGAATGTGGGCGCTCGACGAAACGAATATTTTCGGCACCGGCTATCCCGCCTTGGCCGGTTTGCAGCAAAGTGAAGCGGTTTTTAACTTGGCCAATTGCCCCGCACCCTATACTGCGGTGACTTGCCCGCAGCACGCCCCGGCAACCTCGACCTCGGCAGGCTCGGCTGCCGATGTAATCGAGGGCCTTGCTTCAACGTTTCTGGGCCAGAACCTGAAATCAAATACTTTAGAGCTCCAATACGATTTCAACCGGCGTGTGAGCGCTCACATCGGCTATCTCTATACGGGCCGAACCATCGCCCAGTTCGGCCAGGACGGTCCGACCGACACGGAGCTGGTCTATTTTCCGACCAATGCCGCGCGCGGTAATTGCGCGGCCGGTGCCGCTACTGCTGTCGACTGCACGCTCAATCCAGACGGCTCGATGACCTATATAGCTCCTGCGGCCGCGAGCCCAACTCGTTTAGTTACCACTATCAATGAGAATGCGTTGCTGCTCGGAGCGGTTGTTCGACCGATCGACGCGCTGCGCATCACCGGCGATCTTGAGTTCGGCTACAACGACAATTCCTATACGCGGATCGATCCCCGGCAAGTGCAGTCCTACAAGATCCATGCGAATTACAAACCGCGGCCGTGGGCAACTATAGATGGCGCCGTTGAAATTCATGAAAACCGCGACAACGTCTCGACCGTAGACAACTTGGAACATGACCGCTCCTACAGTTTCGCAACAATCTTGACGGCGACTCCGCGCTTGTCGGTCGATTTCGGGTACAACTACTGGAACGTCTTCACCCAGTCATTAATCTGCTTCGCCTACTCCACTTCGTACACAAACCCAGCCCCACCACCGGCCACGCTTCCTGTGTCTAGTTTTCCTCCCGGTGTGCCGCTACTGCCGACGGGTCCAGCCTGCCCGATCACTGCTGCGTCATCGCCTCTGGGAGCGCTTTCCACCTATAGCAGCACAGACCATTTTGCCCATGCTGCGGTTATGTGGAGACCCATGAAGCGCGTGACAGTCATGGTGGGGTATGGCGGCAGCTTTGTCCGCGGCAACACCATTTTCTTGAACCCTCTCACGCCTTCCGGCACACTCGATTTCAACTATCAAAGACCGTACGCTTCGATTGCGATCGATGTCTATCGGAACCTGTCTTACAAGATGTCTTGGAATTATTATGGGTTCAACGAAACCGGAAATACGAATCCGTTTGGACTGGCGGCAATTCAGTTGCAGGACTTTAACGGAAGTAATGCCACATTCTCGTTCCGGTATGCTTTTTGAAAAATAGCTTTCTGATTTTCGCGCTGGCTCTTGTTTCTAAAGTTTTACAAATTTCTCGGGAGGGATGAAATGAATCATCGAACGGTTCGAATGGGGTGCGCAGTCGTTTTGTTAGCTGTTGCAGTTCTAGCAGTAACCGCGTCGTCACAGGCGCAAGATGCGAGCGCTCTTTTCAAGACCAAGTGCAGCACATGCCACGCGGCTGATGGCAGCGGGAGCACTCAAATGGGGAAGACCCTGGGCGCACCGGACCTGCGCTCAGAGGACATACAGAAAAAAACGGACGCGCAGTTAATCGATGCCGTCACGAATGGCGTGGGGAAGAAAATGCCGGCCTATAAAGGCAAGTTAACGGATGCGCAGATCAAGGATCTGGTCGGTTATATTCGAGGTCTGGGCAAAAAGAGCTGAAGCGAGTAACTCGGAGTAGGGGCGGTTCTGTTGAGTTTGATTTCCGGCCCCGCTCGGATTGTCTCGGGCCAGATCCAAAGCTCGCGGCTTGTATTTCTCGTTTGCCAGCAAAGCGGGAAAGCTTGTGAACTTGAAAACATATCTCGCGATCTGCCTATTTTCTGCGAATGCAAGATTTAAGTAACAGGAGAATTTCATGAGCGGAAGAACAGAAAATTCCGCAGGCATCTCGGGAGAGAAATCTCCCAGGTCTGGACCATCGTCTAAGGAGCGGCGCTCCTTTCTGGGTGCCCTGCTGGCCTTGGGCTCGTTTTGTGTAGGTGCGTTGCTTTCTGTTCCGTTGATTCGGTTTGCACTTTTCCCGCTCCTTCGCCGTACTACCGAACTGAAACCCTCGCCATTGGGACCGCTAACCGATTTCTCATCCTTAACCGAGCCACTGTCGAAAACCATTCAGATCGATCAGGTGGACGGATGGCGCAAAGCGATTTCCGAAAAGACTGTGTATGTAACGAAGGGCAGCCACGGAGAACTGTGCGTTCTGTCCTCCGTATGCCCACACCTGGGTTGCACCGTGCCCTGGATCAGCGCCAAGAAAGAATTTGTCTGCCCCTGCCACGGAGCCGTCTTTGCGCCGGATGGAAGTCGCGTCAGCGGACCGGCCCTTCGCGGAATGGATAGCCTTGAAACAACGACTAAGGATGGCCAGCTTTTAGTGATCTTCCAGTATTTCCGGCAACTCGTCCCCGACAAGGAAGTCATGGATTGAATAAGGACTCTGCGAAATGAATACAACGGATCGCAACGAAAACGATTCTTCCCAAACTCCGCAATCCGGCTTTCGCGCGTGGCTCGATCGCCGTACCGGTCTGGATAGCTTGCTTCGGACTGCTTTGGATGAACCTGTGCCTGGCGGAGCACGCTTCGCATATATATTCGGATCGGGACTCCTGTTTATTTTTCTGTCCCAAGTCATCACCGGGGTATTTCTCGCGCTTTACTACGTTCCTTCGGCAGACCACGCCCATACCACGGTCGCCTATATTACGAAGGTTGTTACTGCTGGTTCTTTCCTTCGGAGTCTTCACTCTTACGGCGCCAGCGCGATGGTTATCGTGCTGTTGCTTCACTTGTCGCAAACATATATCTACGGCGCGTACAAAGGGCGGCGCGAACTTCTTTGGATTTCCGGGTGCGCGCTTTTCGGACTTGTGATGGCAATGGCCTTCACTGGGTACCTGCTTCCCTGGGATCAAAGGTCATACTTTGCGACGGCTGTGGGCACGAACGCGATCGGCGAAGTCCCGTTTATTGGCGAAACGCTTACGCGCCTGGTGCGCGGCGGCACCGAGATGGGCACGCTCACCATTTCGCGCTTCTTCGTGGCTCACGTTTTCTTGATTCCAGCTTGTATTTTCGCTTTGGTGGCCTCCCACATTTTCCTGTTCCGCAACGCCGGCGCTGCGGGGCCCGTCACGGAAAATCCATACAAGCCCACCGCGAAATCCGAACCCTTTTACCCGCGTCAGGTGTTGATGGATCTCTCCCTGACGGGTCTCCTCCTCGTTGGACTTGGCGCGATGGCGTTTTTTATCGCCGTGCCACTAGGACCTGCGGCCGATCCGGCCAATGCGCAATACGTGCCGCGACCGGACTGGTATTACCTTCCGATTTTCCAGTGGCTGAAATACTGGCACGGCGCGGCTTCCGTGGTCGGCGTCCTGATCATTCCCACGATCTTGGCCCTCGCAGTGATCGCGTTGCCCTTCCTGGACCGCAGTGTTGAGCGGCGGCCCTGGAAACGCCCAGTAGCCATGGGCGCATATGCTTTCGTAGTGTTCGGGCTCGTGGGACTGGGACTTCGCAGCGAGTATCAGGACCACCACGATCCGGGCGTCGCGCAACAACTCGCCAGACAAAATACTGAAGAAGACGAATACATGCGCAAGCCTTTCCAGCCGGATCTTTCTTCTGCTTCGCTTGTTGCCGCGAATGTGGCCTTGGCCGATCCGCTCGCAGGCAAAGGGAAAACAATCTTCGAGGCTCAGTCCTGCAACGCATGCCACGGTGACGGCGGCGTCGGCACCGCCGCAGCCCCCGCCCTCGTCGGCATTTCAGCGAAATTTCCCGGCGATCAGCTCGCTAATCTGCTGCAACATCCCACCGCCAAAATGACTGCGGGGGCCATGGCCGCGGTCGATCTGCCTACGGATGATATGAAAGCCCTGATCGCCTATCTCGAAAGCCTTAAATAAACAGACGCTGAATTTATGCCGAGCGCCTAAATCGTCTCATCGGAAAATGTGAGCGCGAAATGAGTTCCTCAACGACGAAGATCAGGCAACCTCATGGTGTATTTACGCCATTTGCGTGCATGGCCTCTCCTCTAGAGGCTTAGTGCGTGGGCGTTCCCCGATTCCAAAGGCCGAGGCCGAAACACAAAGAAAGGTGTGGCTGATTTCGTGTTGGGTGTCTCGCTCGATCGGGAGAGAAAATGCCCCGGTTGGAAGAGTTCTAGAATTAATCGTTTTGAAAGGCAGAACTTGAGAACCTGACTCGGATTCCGGGGTATCTTTCCCTGTTAGCGGGGAATTGGGCTGGAGAAAAGTTCGCGTGGGACTGCCTCACAGCATGATTCCATCTGATGCGTTGATTGAAGTAAATCCACGCAAAGACGAACCATAGGAGCAAGATGCGGCTAGTGGCAGGGTAACTCGCGCTGTATTACCGCTGAAGCGGACATGAATCCACACGTGTAAGTTCCGAGCAGCTTCGGCGGCGGCTCTTATGCACTACATTGAGCTGATTTTGATGTAGCGTGCAAGATCCGGAAGGATCGTAACACCGGCAACAACTACAACTACTGCAAGCGCACCAAGGACGATATATCGCATGGGTCCTCCGCAGTTTTTTCTCATACTATTTTCCCCTTATGCCTGAGTTCCCGATGATGATACCAGAACGTGGGAGACATGATATACGGGAACACGTGTATTTTTCTGCTTCGTATTACGCTCGGCATTCGCAATCATAGTCGACCAGAGAGCAAGAAGAAGAACGCGACAGGACAATGTACGATTGGGTACAATCCCCGGGCGAAGCGTGTCGATGCTTTCTGCGCCATTGAGGTCCCTACCAACGTATGGGCGCTCTCACTGAAATCGATCTGTTGTGGATCACCGCCGGACTAAGTTGCGACGGAGACACCATCGCTATGACGGCGGCCACGCAACCCAGTATTGAAGATCTGATTCTCGGAACATTCCCGCTCATCCCAAAGATCAAACTGCACAATCCATTCTTGTCTTATGAGAACGGCGAAGAGTTCATGAACATATTTCATCGGGCCGTCGAAGGCAAACTTTCACCGTTTATTCTTGTGATCGAAGGTTCCATCCCAAACGAGAAAAACAAGAGCGAAGGTTACTGGGCAACGTTTGGGACAGACCAGAAGACAGGTCAACCAATACTGACATGCGACTGGATTGACCGACTCGCGCCGAAAGCCTGGGCGGTGATCGCAGCCGGCACCTGCGCGACGTATGGTGGCATCCATGCCATGCACGGAAATCCTACTGGCTGCATGGGCCTACCGGATTACCTTGGATGGAAGTGGAAATCGAGAGCGAATATTCCGATCGTGTGCGTCCCGGGATGTCCAGTGCAGCCAGACAACATGACCGAGACTATTCTGTATCTATTGAATATGGTCGCAGGAAGAGCGCCGATGATTCCGCTCGACGACGTGCTGCGGCCCACTTGGCTATTCGGTCAAACAGTTCATGAGGGATGTGATAGAGGCGGCTACTACGAGCAAGCCGAGTTCGCAGAGGAATACGGCTCCATTCAATGCATTGTGAAGCTTGGGTGTTGGGGGCCGGTGGTCCAATGCAATGTAGGGAAGCGCGGCTGGATGAGCGGAATTGGCGGATGCCCGAACGTGGGCGGAATTTGCATCGGTTGCACGATGCCTGGTTTCCCGGACAAATTTATGCCGTTTATGAATCAGCCGCCCGGTTCACTGCTTTCGTCCAATGCAGTGGCGACTTATGGACGCGCCATTCATGCGCTCCGGAGGTTCACACAAGCATCTTTAAATAAGGAGCCGAGCTGGCGACGCCGTTCAGAGGCATGATGATGTTGGGAGCTGCAAGATGACTGAAAATCCGACGGCAGAAAGTCATTGGATCGAAGATCTGAATAAGTCCGGGCTGCCGCACGATGCGACTTCAAATGTGCTGGGTGCCGAGGATACCCTCAAGGAATTGGCCGCAGTGTTTCTGGAACGCCGTTTTCTGGCGACACAATCCTCGAACGACGAGATTGAGTCGGCGGCCACCAAAACGAATCCCGATCACATGCCTCACAGTGCGGAGGCGAGATACCGCGCTCTAGTCGAACAAATCCCGGCCGTGGTTTTCATGGCTTATCTGGACAAGGGAATTGGCGAAGCCTACGTAAGCCCGCAAATCGAAGCTGCTCTCGGTTTTTCGCAGAACGAATGGCTGGAAGATCCCGTGCGGTGGTACGAGCAGATTTATCCGGACGATAAACGACGTTGGAGTATCGAAGCTGCAGAAATGTTTCTTTCGGGCAAACCGCTGAAATCCGCTTATCGAGTACTTGCACGGGATGGACGAGTTCTCTGGTTCCACTGCGAAGCAGAGATGATTCGCAAGCAGGATGGCCGGCCCTGGTTCATCCATGGTGTGGGTGTCGATATCACGGAGCTGAAGCAGGCGGAGGAATCCTTACAGGAAGAGCGCAACGTTCTATCTGCGATTCTCGACACAGTGGGTGCGTTGATTGTGGTCCTCGATCCTCAAGGACGTATTGTTCGGTTTAACCGGGCCTGCGAACAAACCACAGGTTACCGGTTTGAAGAAGTATGCGGAAAATATGTTTGGGACCTGTTCTTGATGCCTGAAGAAGTGGATAACTTCAAGGCAATTTCGAGCCAATCGACGTCCGACCAACGGGCACGAGATTGCGAGACGTATTGGCTCACGAGGGATGGTATTCCTCGCTTGATATCCTGGTCCGGAACCGTTCTGGCCGGGAAAAGCGGAGCTCGGTCGAATGTAATCGTGACCGGCATTGATATCACGGAACGCAAACGCCTGGAAAAAGGAATTCTGGAAGTGAGCGCGCGCGAACAACGTCGAATCGGCGAAGACTTGCACGACGGTTTGGGCCAGCATTTAACCGGCATTGCTTTCATGAGCAAAGTGTTGGAGAGCAAGCTTTACGACAAATCGCTGCCGGAATCAGGTGACGCTGCCAAGATCGTAAATTTGGTAAACGAAGCGATCAATAAAACGCGAGAGCTTTCCAGAGGGCTTCTGCCTGTGGTGTCGGATGCTCATGGTTTGATGTCGGCACTGGCTCGTTATGCAGAAGAGATGCAAGATCTGTTTAAGATTACTTGCCGGTTCGAATGTAGCACTTCGGTTCTGGTTTACGACGTAAATGTGGCGACCCACCTCTACCACATCGCGCGAGAGGCGGTGAACAATGCGATCAAGCATGGGCGTCCGAGTCACGTAGTTATCGGATTGTCGGCCGAGAACGGAGAAGGGACACTGAGCGTTCAGGACGATGGCGCTGGGATCTCTGAGATACCTGGAGATCACACAGGAATGGGTTTGAATATCATGAGCTACCGCGCGAATATGATCGGTGGTTCGCTCGATGTTCGGAAGAATTTCACCGGCGGCACTACGGTAGTTTGTCTATTTCCGCTCAGTGATCGAGGATAGACGCAATGAATGCGAGCCGAGCTCCTTCGTTGGCACCGAAATGCAGAGTATTTCTGATCGATGACCATCCCATCGTTCGGCAAGGGTTGGCTCTGTTCATAGAACGCGAGCCGGATCTTATCGTTTGCGGTCAGGCCGATGGAGGGACATCGGCCCTCCAAGTAATTCCGGATTTAATGCCGGATTTCATTGTTTTGGACATCTCTCTGGAGGGCCCCGACGGACTGGAAGTTTTGAAGACACTGCGCACCAGGTATCCGAATCTGCCCGTGCTCGTTCTTTCGATGCATGACGAATTAGCTTATGCTGAGCGAGCGTTGCGTGCGGGCGCGAATGGCTACATCATGAAGCAGGAAGCGACAGAAAAAGTGTTAACCGCAATTCGACAAATTCTCCGCGGAGATATTTACTTAAGCGAGCGTTTGACCAAACGAATGTTGCAGCAATTCGTTCATGGCTCGCTCCCACCCAGAGACCCGCTTGCAAAATTAAGCGACCGGGAACTGGAAGTTTACCGCTTGATTGGCGCAGGACATGGAACCCGGCAGATCGCCGACGAGTTGCACGTAAGTACTAAAACGGTGGAGTCCTACCAAGCTCACATTAAAGAAAAGCTCTCACTTCGTAACGCCCGTGAACTCGTTCAACATGCAATTAAATCTTCCGTGAATGATAAGTAATTTTATTGTCACCCATAGCGTCAACCTTGACCGGCGTGATCCTCTCGAGCAGCCTCTTGTTTTTTTGCCCGCGGCAAATCTACAACTATCTTGAGATCAGATGCTTAGCGCCTTAAGGGAATCCCCTATAACGAACCTAGAAAACTCCTTATATATAAATTAGCAACCGCCCGCTTGAGCCCCTTTTCGGTAAGTTGTATTTCTCGTCTGCAAAGCTTGAAGTCCGCGCACTCCATCTTCAGGGTTTGCGTTTGTACTCGCGACAGCACGCTGATTCGCAATAATTTGAAGACTGGGAAGGAGAATCGACATGGCAGAAGCGGTTCCTTACGGTCATAAAACTCAGAGAGCTTCCCCTGTTTCCGATATCCACATAGTTTGGATGACCTCCGGCTTGGGCTGCGACGGCGATTCCGTATCGATTACCGCCGCTACACAGCCGAGCATAGAGGACGTAATTCTGGGTGCGATACCCGGACTCCCCAAAGTTCACCTACACAATCCCGTGCTCGCCTATGAAAACGGCGACGAATTCATGAAGTTTTGGTATCAGGCCGCCGAAGGCAAACTGAATCCTTTCGTGTTAGTCGTTGAAGGCTCGATCCCGAACGAAAAAATTAAGAGCGAAGGATATTGGGCAGCATTAGGGACCGATTCGAAAACGGGTCAGCCGATTAAGACGAATGATTGGATCGATCGGCTTGCCCCCAAGGCATTGGCCGTGGTGGCGTGCGGTACATGCGCGACATATGGGGGAATTCACGCAATGGCCGGCAATCCGACGGGTGCCATGGGATTGGCTGATTACCTTGGGTGGGGCTGGAAATCCGGAGCTGGCTTGCCAGTGGTAAACGTTCCGGGGTGTCCGGTTCAGCCGGACAATTTCATGGAGACACTTCTCTACCTTCTTTATCAAGTTGCCGGGCTCGCCCCGATGATTCCTCTCGACGATCAACTCCGGCCGACATGGCTTTTCGGCAAGACGGTTCACGAAGGTTGCGACCGTGCTGGCTACTATGAGCAAGGCGATTTTGCGGAAGAGTACGGTTCTCCAAAGTGCATCGTGAAATTGGGCTGCTGGGGTCCAGTGGTCAACTGCAATGTGCCCAAGCGAGGATGGATGGCCGGAATCGGGGGCTGCCCAAACGTAGGTGGAATCTGCATCGGATGCACCATGCCGGGTTTCCCGGACAAGTTCATGCCGTTCATGGATGCGCCTCCGGGATCACACGTTTCAGCGGGCACTATTGGCCTATACGGCCGCACCATACGAGCTTTGCGTTCGATTACAAATAACACGGTGAATAAAGAACCGAAGTGGCGGCATCCAGGCAATAAACTCACCACGGGTTATCAGCCGCGGTCTTATTAAGACATTAAAGGAGCTTGCGAATGGCCACGATTACGGGAATAAATAAGGAAACCGCGACGAAGTCTCGAAATTTGGTGGAAATGAACTGGGATCCGATAACCAGAATCGTTGGGAGTCTGGGAATTTTCACCAAGATCGATTTTGAAAACCGACACGTGGCCGAGTGTCATAGCACGTCATCGATTTTCCGAGGCTACAGCATTTTTATGAAGGGTAAAGACCCACGCGACGCTCATTTCATCACCAGCCGAATTTGCGGCATCTGCGGGGATAACCACGCCACCTGCGCCACCTACGCGCAAAATATGGCTTTTGGAATTCGCCCTCCCAACATTGCGGAATGGATCGTAAATCTCGGCGAAGCCGCCGAATACATGTTCGACCACAATATATTTCAGGACAACCTGGTCGGCGTGGATTTCTGCGAGCAGATGGTGAAGGAGACCAATCCAAAAGTTTTGGCGAAAGCCGAAACAACGATGTCTCCACATTCAAATCTTCACGGGTTTCGAACCATCGCCGACATCATGCGAGCCTTGAATCCTTTTACCGGCTCGTTCTACCGCGAAACTTTGCAAGTGAGCCGCATGACGCGTGAGATGTTTTGTCTGATGGAAGGCCGGCACGTTCATCCTTCCACGCTGTATCCCGGTGGGGTGGGCACAGTTCCTACCATTCAGCTCTTTACCGATTACCTGGTCCGCCTGATGAAGTATGTTGAGTTCATGAAGAAGGTCGTGCCGTTGCACGATGATTTGTTCGACTTCTTCTATGAAGCGCTCCCTGGTTACGAACAAGTAGGCCAACGCCGGATCCTGCTGGGATGTTGGGGCTCGTTCCAGAATCCTGATGTTTGCGATTACACCTACAAGAACATGGATAAGTGGGGCAAGGCCATGTATGTCACACCGGGTGTCGTCGTGGACGGCAAGCTGGTGACCACCAACCTAGTGGACATCAATCTGAATATTCGTATTCTGTTGGGCAGCTCCTACTACGACGATTGGAAGAATTCCGAAACCTTCGTAAAGACTGACCCGCTGGGGAATTCGGTAGATCAAAATCATCCATGGAATCAGACAACGATTCCTCGGCCACAGAAGCGCGATTTCGGCGGCAAGTACACTTGGGTGATGTCACCTCGCTGGTTTGATAAACGCACGGGAGACCACCTCGCCCTAGATACCGGAGGCGGACCGATCGCTCGATTCTGGGCTACAGCTCTTGCGGGCATCGTGGACATCGGTTACATCAAAGCCACGGGCCACAGCGTGAAGATATATTTACCGAAAACTACGTCGCTGCCTGAGGTGGAATTCGAGTGGAAAATTCCGAAGTGGAGCAATGCAATCGAGCGCGATCGCGCGCGTACTTACTTCCAGGCTTACTCTGCGGCTGCGGCACTGTATTTTGTAGAAAAGGCGCTGGAAGAATTGCACGCCGGCAGAACGAAAACTTGGACAGACTTTAAGGTCCCCGAAAGCGCCATCGGATGCGGGTTTCACGAAGCCGTCCGCGGCGTGCTCTCTCACCATGTGGTGATCAAAGATCACAAGATCGCCAACTACCACCCGTATCCGCCCACACCTTGGAACGCGAACCCCAGAGATATCTATGGAACGCCGGGGCCCTACGAAGATGCGGTGCAGAATACGCCGATCTTCGAAGAGAATGGCCCCGACAAGTTCAAAGGTATCGACATCATGCGCGCCGTTCGAAGTTTCGACCCATGTTTGCCGTGCGGCGTACATATGTACCTCGGCAATGGCAAGGTTCTAGAGACTCACCATTCGCCGATGTTTGGTTTGCAGCCGTAAGAGAACCCTCCGGTCTAAGGCGGACGAGCCCGAGAGTTGCTGTATTCCGGGGACGTGTCGATTTTTGTTGTGTCTTTGATCGACGCAGAAAAAAAGGCATCCATGCCCACATCAAACGAAGTTCGGAACCGCCTAAGATCAATCGAAACGTTGGTTCAGCGAATTGAGCAAGTAAAAGACTTAACACTGAAGGCAACGGCGAAAGAGCTCGTGCAGTCGCTCATGGAATTTCACGGCGCGGCTCTAGAGCGAATGCTCGAAATCGTTCACGACTCGCGGGAGTCGGGGGCATCCGTCATCGAAACGCTTGGGAGCGATGAGCTTGTTCGAAGCTTGCTTCTGCTCTACGGGCTTCATCCTGACGGCCTTGAAACCCGCGTATTGCAGGCGCTTGAAAAGACGCGGCCATATCTGAAATCGCACGGCGGAAATGTGAACCTCGTCGCGGTAGATGATTCAGGTGGGGTGACTTTGCGCCTGGAAGGCAGTTGTCATGGATGCCCTTCGTCGTCTGCCACGCTTAAACTTGCCGTGGAAGAAGCGATTTACGATGCAGCGCCCGATGTGACGGCAATAATAGTGGAAGGTTCCATTCAGGAGCAGCCGCCCGCGGGTGGATTTGTGCCTCTGTCAAGCCTCGAAGACAATGGTAGGGCTCACGCAACGGAGGCAGCCCGCGACGAAGTTGGATGGGAAGACGTACTTGGCCTCGACGCTATTCCCGCCGGTGTGCTGCGAACAGAACAGGTTGCCGGACGCGACATTCTTTTCTGCCAGCTTGAAGAGACCTTGTATGCTTACAACAATGCCTGTCCAGGTTGCGGCCAACCGCTTGCTGGTGGGGGGTTAAAAGGCACCGTTCTCGCGTGCCCCATCTGCAGTCAACACTATGACGTGGTACACGCCGGGCGTGGCGTAGATTTGGATACCATGCACCTCGAGCCGGTTCCGTTGTTAAGAGAAAACGGCCGGGTACGAGTGGCGCTGCCACTTTCCAAAGCTGACGGGAGCGGAATGTGAATTCGCCATATCCACCGGTCGCACGGAAGGATCACGCTTTTAATGCGCTGCGCCAGTTTGCAAGAAAACGTCCGACGGTTGAATGTTGTGAACTGTGCAGTGCCGAACTCTCCATCGAACATCAGCACCTGATCGATCCTGCAGCTCGAAAAATAGTTTGTGCCTGTGAAGCCTGCGCTATTCTTTTCAGTAGTCAGAGCGCTTCGAAATATAAACGCGTGCCCCGGCGCATTCAGTTCCTGCCGCAATTCAAAATGACGGATGCGCAATGGGACGGTTTGATGGTTCCCATCGAGATGGCATTTTTTTTCAAGAGCTCCGCAGAAGGGAAAGTGTCGGCATTTTATCCAGGTCCGGCGGGCGCTACTGAGTCATTGCTGTCGTTTGAGACCTGGGGAGACATTGAACGGGATAATCCTGCGCTGCGTGAAATAGAGGCCGAAGTAGAAGCGCTTCTCGTAAATCGCGTGGGAGCCGCGAGAGGTGTTGCTGCGCAATATTACATTGTTCCAATCGACGAGTGTTACAAGCTCGTCGGGCTGATCCGGCTCAATTGGCATGGTCTTTCGGGCGGGACGGAAGTTTGGCGCGAAGTGACTAAATTCTTTTCCAGCTTGAGGGAAAGAGCAGAAGAGGTCGGTGAGGAAGCGAATGCCTGACCTGGATTTTAGGGTGGAAGATGCGCAAGCGGTTCAATACGCAGCCGCGCCGCTGCTTTCGTTCAGGATACGCGCGTCCAATAACGGCGACGAACAAGCGATTCACGCGGTGGTCCTCCGGGCCCAAATCCAGCTCGAAGTAACGCGCCGCCATTACAGTCCGAAGGAACAGGCAAAACTTCAAGATCTGTTTGGCGAGCCGGATCGTTGGGGCCAAACTTTGCGGAACTTGTTGTGGACGCACGCCATCATGGTAGTTCCACCATTTGCGAAAGAGACAGTCGTCGATCTGCCGGTTCCGTGCACTTTCGATTTCAATGTTGCAGCAACGAAATATTTCCACGGACTCTCAGAAGGTGAGTTGCCGCTCAATTTTCTCTTCAGCGGCACGGTTTTTTACCCCGGCCAGGACGACCGGCTTCAGGTTTCACCGATATCATGGGAAAAGGAAGCAAAATTTAAGCTGCCCGTCAAAGTCTGGAAAGATGTGATCGATCATTACTATCCCAACAGCACCTGGCTCCACCTTCGGCGCGATGTGTTTGACCGTCTCTATCAATATAAAGTGCGCCACGGAATCCCGACTTGGGAACAAGTGGTCGAGCGGGTGCTGGCTGGAAGCGAGGAAACGGTGCAACTGTGAACGCGAAACTTGTGGAAGACATCGCAAACGCCGTCCTATACGAGGGCTACATGCTGTACCCCTACCGGCCGTCATCGGTGAAGAATCGCCAGCGATGGAATTTCGGTGTTGTATATCCCCAGGCTTACAGCGAAATGCAGAGGGGAGCCGACAGTTGCTCCATGCAAACGGAATGCGTTGTAGTCGTTAGGTCATCGGCCAAACTCGGCGTCAAAGTTCGCTTTCTGCAGGCGATCGCTCGGACGATTGGTGAACTTGATGCTCCGGTTGATAATTGGCCGGCTGATTTCAACGGAGAGAAGGAACCGGATTGTCGAATCGTTGAATCGCTCGAAGTGGAGGGACGGATTCTTCAAACCTGGCAGGAAGCTGTTGAATGCGAAATCGTGCTTCCGCCGCTTTCTGTTTCCGATGGCCATTTCTCGCATGATTCGTCAGTCCATAATTTTCCAGGTGGTCATGAAGTTGAACCTGTTCGCAGTTGCACTGATGGTCGTATCGTCGGAATTATTGGGCGAACAAAAAAGTCCCTTGCGGCCGAGATAGATGTGATTGCCGAATCGCTGGGCGATGGAGTGCACAAAATCACGGTGCGCGTCTTAAACGCCACGGCAATCCAAACGGCGGACGTCTCGTGCGAAACCATCGCGGACCGCGAGCTGGCTCTCAAGCAGTCCCTGCTCTCTGCCCATACCATTCTGAGTATCGACGGAGGAGAATTCGTCTCGCTCATTGATCCTCCCGCTTCGCTCAAAGAAATTGTCGCCGCGTGCAAAAACGTAGGGACTTGGCCCGTGTTGGCGGGCGAAGAAGGACAACGAGACGGCATGCTTTCGTCTCCAATCATTCTTTACGATTATCCGCAAATTGCGCCGGAAAGCCCCGGTGACCTTTTCGACGGGACGGAGATAGACGAAATTCTTGCACTGCGCATTCTGACTTTGACCGAAGACGAAAAACGAGAAATGCGCCACGCCGACGAGCGGTCGCGTCAAATCCTGGAACGCACGGAATCGATGCCCATGGAACATTTCATGAAACTTCACGGAGTGTTGCGCGGTTTGCGTCAAGCGGACGAGGCAAAGCGATGAACGAATGGGAGTGGCGGCTCCTGGAAGATAAAGCGCCCGCGGGGAGTTTGAACATTGCGGGAGTTGAAGTTAAGCCAGGCGACCGCGTGCGGTTAAACCCCGGCAAGCGTGGCGACGTGATGGATATTGCTCTCGCTGGGAAAACGGCGATGATCGAGTCCATCGAGCAAGACTACGAGGGCAAATTCCATGTGTGCGTAGTCGCTGATGATGACCCGGGCCGGGACATAGGACTCATGCGGCAACCGGGACATCGCTTCTTCTTCGATCCCGAAGAGGTCGAGCCGCTTCCCATGGAAGACGCGGAACAGAACGCAAAAGCGAAAACCCCGAGCATTTTGATAGCGGGCATTGGAAACATTTTCCTCGGCGACGATGCTTTCGGCGTGGAAGTCGTGCAATGCCTAGTTGGCCGGAAATTACCTGACGGTGTCGAGGCTATCGATTTTGGTATACGGGGCTTTGACCTGGCGTATGCGTTGCTCGATGGCTCCGATGTCACGATTCTTGTGGATGCATGTCCGCGCGGAGAGGAGCCGGGAAGCCTTTATGTGATCGAGCCCGATCTGAATTCGCTGGATTCTCAAGAGTCGACTCAAACCTCGGTCGACGCGCATAGCATGAATCCGATGAACGTGATTCGCATGGCGAAATCAATGGGCGGCGGAAGCTTAAGCCGTATTTTGCTGGTTGGCTGCGAGCCACTGACACTGGGCCCGGAAGAGGGCCAAATGGGCCTTAGCGAACCTGTCGCGGCTATGGTGGCAGAAGCAGCGAAGGTGATTGAGTCCTTAGTATCGAAAATTCAGGATGGTGAATGGCCACGGTAAATATAGGTTTCGGATGAAAACAGCGTGCGGCAATAAGGATTCACGCGATGAGCGCTCACAATGAGATTGGGAACACGCCGGGAGGATGCCATATGTGTTTAGCCATACCAGGAAAAATCGTCGAGATCGCCTCCGACAATCCGAATAGCGCTCTTATAGATGTTGTAGGAATGCGTCGCAAAGTTGACCTCGGTCTCCTGCAGGACGACATGCCAGTCTCCGGCGATTGGGTTTTGATTCACGTTGGATTCGCCATGAGCAAAATCAGCGAAGTGGAGGCGATCGACCAAATGCGAACCCTTGCAATGCTTGGCGAGTGCGAGGCAGCAGTGCAAGAAGTTCGCGGGTATGGGTTAGAAGATCTCGAGGATAAACAGGCCTCATAATCATTCGGGGGAGCGAAAATGAAATACGTAGACGAATTTCGCGATCCACAACTGATCAACAAAGCTGCTGAAGAAATTGAGCGCCTGGCCGATCCCAACAAGCATTACCGGCTTATGGAAGTCTGCGGCGGGCACACGCACGCCATCTATCGTTTTGGATTGAAAGATGTTTTGCCGCCGAATATCGAATTAATCCACGGGCCCGGGTGTCCGGTTTGCGTACTTCCTATGGGTCGCATCGACGATGCCTTGTCCATTGCGGCTGATTCCGATGTGATTTTCGCCGCCTTTGGCGACATGATGAGAGTACCCGGAACAAACGGTAGCCCTCTGGAACACAAAGCTCGGGGCATGGACGTGCGTATCGTTTATTCCCCCTCGGACGCGATTAAGCTCGCAAAGATGAATCCGCAAAAGCATGTGCTGTTTTTTGCCATTGGTTTTGAAACCACCGCTCCTTCAACGGCTTTGACGTTGATGCGTGCAAAATCCGAAGGCCTGCATAATTTTTCAGTATTTTGTAATCACGTCACGATTATTCCCGCCATCCGCGCGATTCTGGATTCCCCGGATATGCGGCTGGATGGCTTCATCGGCCCCGGCCATGTTTCCACTGTGATTGGCTGCAGGCCTTACGAGTGGATCGCGAAAAACGAGCGCAAGCCGATCGTGGTATGCGGCTTCGAACCTCTTGATCTTCTCCAATCGATCGTGATGCTTCTGGCCCAACTTCAAAAAGGGCAAGCGAAAGTTGAAAATCAATATAAACGCGTAGTTCCCTGGGAAGGGAATCGCGCTGCGTTGCGCGCTATGGCCGAGACATTTCAGCTTCGCCCGTACTTTGAATGGCGCGGCCTGGGCTTCATCTCTCAATCGGCGCTTCGCATCAGGGACGAATATGCAGAATGGGACTCGGAGCAGCGCTTCCACATTCCGGGAATCCGCGTCACCGATCCAAAGGCCGCACAGTGTGGCGAGGTTTTGAAAGGTGTTTTGAAACCTGCGCAATGTAAATTGTTCGGGAAAGAATGCACGCCGGAAAATCCGGTGGGAGCGCTGATGGTGTCGTCGGAAGGATCATGCGCCGCTTACTACAATTACGAACATCGGAAGGCCGCTCTGGTGACGAGCATCGGCTCGGCAGCGTGAGTAGCGAGGCCAAGCTCGATATTTCCGCTCCAAAGATCCGCTTTCGCGAACCTCAAATTGAGATGGCGCACGGAGCGGGCGGAAAAGCCAGCAGGCGTCTTGTAGAAGGTCTTTTCGCTCCTTTTTTTTTCGGCGCATCAACGGATTCGCTGGGCGATGCCGCGCATTTAAGCATCAACGGCGCACAGATGGCCCTAACCACGGACAGCTTCGTAGTGAAGCCTCTGGTGTTCCCCGGCGGTTCAATCGGTGAGCTGGCAGTAAACGGAACCGTAAATGATTTGTCGGTTTCCGGCGCGAGGCCGGAAGCAATCGTTGTCGGCTTAATCCTGGAGGCCGGATTGCGTACCGACATACTTCAAGCTGAAATCCAGGCGATCGCCAGCGCCGCTCAAAAAGCCGGAGTGAGAATAGCCGGCGGAGATACCAAGGTCGTCGAGCACGGCAAAGCAGACGGCATGTATATCAGCACGACGGGGCTGGGTACTTTGCTGTCCGGCGTCGAGGTGAATCCGCAGTCTGTGCGGCCTGGCGATAAAATTTTGCTCTCGGGGCCGATCGGCGATCACGGCATCACGATTTTGCTGGCACGCGGTGAACTCGACATGGAAGGCGATCTGCGGTCCGACACGCGATCTGTTTTTCCTCTGGTTGAGGCTATGGTGAAAACTGCGGGACCGGGCGTTCGCTGGATGCGTGATCCCACGCGCGGAGGCGCGGCCACATCTCTAAACGAGCTAGCAAGAGATTGCGGCTTGGGAATCGTTCTTTTTGAGGACAAAGTTCCGGTGCACGACGCCGTGCGCGGAGCTTGTGAATTGCTGGGATTGGATCCGCTTCATATTGCAAACGAGGGACAGTTTCTTGCGGTGGTCGCTTCTGAATTTGCCTACGCTGCGCTGAAGGCTCTGCAAGAAACGCCCGGCGGCGAAGAAGCCCGCATCATCGGAGAAATTCGCGAACAACCCGCGGGCTCGGTTCTCGTCACGACTCTTTATGGAGGCAGCCGAATCGTCGATATGCTGGTCGGCGATCCACTGCCGCGTATTTGTTAGGCGTGAAGTAAAGATAAAATGGCCACAGATTGCCAACTCGCCTCGCAAATTGAACAGCGCCTCCTTGCGAGGAACCAAGTATTGGAATCCTTCTTCACCCGCGAAGCGAATCGACTTGCTCACGCGTGCCGCGAAATGTCTGAACGCTTCCTTCTCGGTGGCCGCTTGCTCGCATTTGGGCAAGGCCCCTATGCAACAGACGCGCAACACGTCTCTGTCGAGTTCGTTCATCCGGTTATCGTGGGGAAACGCGCACTCCCCGCTCTCGATCTTTCGATCTTGTTCCGGCCGTGGCTGGAGGCGATTGTCCGTCCCGAAGACATCGTGATGGGGTTTGGTCCTCCTGAAGGAGACCCTGAGGTTTGGGCAGCACTAGATTCTGCGCGCGCGCGCAAAGCGATGACCTTCGCTTTTCCGGGACTCGAAGGTTCTTATGCAATTCCGCCAGCAAATGTGGATCCATTCATTCAACAGGAATTAGTCGAGGTTCTTTATCACACGCTTTGGGAGACGGTACACGTCTTCTTCGAGCGCCGCGAATTGGGCCACGACGTAGGCCAAGCCGAGTTTCTCTACCCTTTTCTCGGGCGTGAGAAACAACCTTCTGCAGACGTCATCGCCGAGGTTGCCAACTCCATCCAAATGAAAGTTGCGGATGACTCAAGACTGCGCGCACAAGTTGCAGCCGAAGAGGCAGAACAAATCAGCAAGGCCACTTCTGCGATCGCAGAACGCGTCCGGCGTGGCGGCAAACTGATTATCTTCGGCAATGGGGGCTCCGCCACGGATGCGAACGATTGGGCCATCGACTGCGTTGCACCACCGTCGGGCTGGAAGCCTATTCCGGCGGTTTCGCTCGCGCTTGAGCCGGCGAACATCACCGCGATCGCAAATGATGTTGGCACGGAAGTCATTTTCCTTCGCCAGATGATCGCGCAGGCCCAACCAAACGATGTCGCAATCGCGATCTCCACCAGCGGCGGGTCCAGAAACCTCATCATGCCACTCGAAGAGGCAAGAAAACGCGATCTGTTGACGGTGGTTTTACTTGGCTACGACGGCGGAGAAGTTAATCGTCGAGGATTGGCCGACCACCCCCTGATCGTTCATTGCGATTACATTCCGCGCATTCAGGAAGTTCAAGCCTCGATTTATCACGTCATACGAGAGAGTCTGGAGGTTTTAGGCTGTGGCGATTCTTGAACTTTACGGTACAAAGAGCTGCCAATACACGCAGGAAATGCGTGAGTGGCTCGAATGGAAGGGAACTGAGTTCGTCGAATACGACGTGGAAGCCGATCCCGCGGCGCGCGATCGAATGCGCTCTCTGGTCGATGGCCCGCGTACAGTTCCCATTCTCGTGGATGGCAACAAAGTGATTCAGATGGGCTGGCAAGGACGCGGCTGCATCGTCAGCCTGGATTAATCCAGAATGCCGACCGCTTGTTCAATCAAAGTTCGTGGGGTGGTGCAGGGCGTGGGATTTCGCCCCTTCGTATTTCGATTGGCTCATGCTAACACGTTAGCAGGATGGGTGCTAAATGGAGAAGAAGGTGTTGAGATTTTTCTGGAAGGCGCAGACCGAGGACTGCAAAGATTTATTCAGGCGCTAAGGACTGAACCGCCCCCGGCAGCGGATATCACCGAGATTGAAATTCACGCTACGAAACCGGTCGGATACTGCGAATTTACAATTCGGGAAAACGAGAGAAAGCAACGGCCATCCGTTCGAATCTCGCCTGACCTGCCCGTATGCGACGACTGCCTTCGCGAACTATTTGATCCTTCCGACAGGCGTTATTTTTATCCTTATATTAACTGTACGAACTGCGGGCCGCGATACACCGTAATCCTGGGTCTGCCGTATGACCGCGTGAACACGACTATGAAGTCTTGGCCGCTCGACGAATATTGCGCGAGCGAATATGAGGATCCCTGTATTCGACGTTTTCATGCCCAGCCAGTCGCCTGCCAGGAGTGCGGCCCCGAATATTACTTACAAGCGGGCGAAGAAAACATTCGCGGCAACGAGCGGAGCATCCTCAGAGCAGCGGAGATGCTTCAAGTTGGCAAAATTCTCGCAGTCAAGGGTTTGGGTGGATATCACCTCGCTTGCGACGCTCGAAACGCCGATGCTGTGCAATCGCTGCGAAATCGAAAATATCGCAAAGAGAAACCGTTTGCTTTGATCGCGAAGGATTTGCAAGTCGCCCGAGAACTCATCCATGTATCGGCCGACGCGGAAGCGCTTTTAACATCGACGGCACGGCCAATTGTGATCGCGCCCGCAAAAGCCGAGCTTCCCGGCGTGGCTCCTGACAATCACGAATTAGGCGTGATGTTGCCCTACACCCCGCTTCATCATTTGCTTTTCGCTGCAGGCGCGCCGGATGCCCTGGTAATGACAAGCGCGAATCGTTCGAGCGAGCCGATTGCTTACGAAGACGCAGAGGCCCTCGATCGACTCTCTCATATTGCGGATGCATTCCTGATTGGTGAACGTCCGATCGCACGACGCGTGGATGACTCAATAGCCCGTGCTGGAGTTTTCGGCACAATGATACTTCGTAGAGCCCGTGGCTACTCGCCCAGCGCCGTAAGTATTTTTCCTTCCAAGCGGCCAATACTCGCGGTGGGCGCGGATCTAAAAAACACGATTACGCTCGTGGTGGATGGGCAGGCATTCGTGAGCCAACATATTGGAGACTTGGAGCACTTCCAGTCGTTACAGGCGTTTGAGAAAACGATCGACGACCTGGTTTCGATGTATGAAGTTTGCTGGGATGAATTGCTGGTGGCGCACGATTGCCACCCCCAATACGCGTCCACCGCATTCGCGGCAGGTCTTTCGTCGCCTGAGAAGCACAGCGTGCAACATCATCGCGCACATGTAGCTTCTGTGCTTGCTGAGCGCGGCGAATGGAACAAACGGGTTCTGGGCGTCAGCTTTGACGGTGCTGGTTACGGAGACGATGGAAGCATTTGGGGCGGTGAAGTTTTCACTGGCAGCATTTGCGAAGGGTTTGAGAGAGTGGCCCATCTTCGTAGCGCAGTTCTCGCCGGCGGTGATGCGGCGGCACATCATCCGGTTCAAGCGGCCGCAGGTTTCCTCGTTCAAATTGAAGATTTACCCGATCTGGCAGCGGCTCCGTTCGATTTTCCCGAACGCTATCGAATCGCCACGAACTTAGTGAGCAATAAACTGCGGACCTTCACCACAAGCTCTGTTGGCCGTCTCTTTGACGCGGCAGCAGCATTGCTGGGATTCACCCGCGCAACCACTTTCGAAGGACAAGCTGCGATGTGGCTCGAGCAACTCGCGCGCAGCGCTCAAGCCACGGAATCTTACTCATTTCCTTTTGTCGACGGAGAACTCGACTTTCGTCCGCTACTGCTGAATTTGGCGCACGATCGGTTTTGGGGTCGTGCAGCGAGCGAATGCGCTCGCGCGTTTCAGCAGGGAATTGCGCAAGGTCTTTTTTATGCAGTAACTGCACTCTGCGAGGCAAACAAATTGGATACGATCGTCCTCTCCGGCGGAGTTTTTCAGAATGAACTGCTCCTCGAGGATTTGAAAACGCTGCTGAATCCGACCGGTCTTCAAATTTTGACCAACCACGCTGTGCCAGCAAACGACGGGGGTATCAGCCTGGGACAAGCAGCTCTGGCATCGTTCGGCCAGTTCGATATGGCAAATGCAAAGCCGGAGATTTCTTCATAAGGCGATCATGCACGAACTTTCCATCGCGATGAGCATTCTTGAGCTGGCTCAGGAAGAATCAGACCGCAGAGGCGGTGTACAGATTAAGGCCGTTCACCTTCGCCTGGGACTTCTCTCGGGAGTTGTAAAAGAGGCACTACTTTCGTCCTACGAAATGGCTTGTGAGGATACGCCATTGCAAGGCTCTCGGCTGCAGGTCGAAGAAGTTTCAGTTTTAGTTTTTTGCCGAAAATGTGATGCGCGGCGACCAGTCCATTCAACACAAATGTTCTGTTGTTCCGAGTGCGGAACCCCGACGGGTGAAGTCGTCCAAGGTAAAGAGTTGCTGGTCGTTGGTCTAGAGGTGGAGGAGTGAGCTCAAAGACCCGCATCATTGAAGTGAGAGAAAAAGTATTTAAGCAGAACGACATCGTTGCCCGCGCACTTCGCGAGCGATTTCGTGAAGCAGGCGTTTTCGTCGTGAGTCTCGTGTCCAGTCCCGGTGCAGGGAAAACTGCTCTCTTGGAGAAGACACTCACTTTGCTTCGCCCGCAATTTCGCGTAGCGGCGCTGGTCGGAGATCTTGCCACGGAAAATGACGCCGCTCGCCTCGCTCGCAGCCAGGCTCCCGTGAAACAGATCATCACTGGAACCGTATGTCATCTAGAGGGCGCAATGGTTGAACGCTCGCTGGAAGGTTGGAAACTTGACGAACTGGATTTTCTGTTCATCGAAAATGTTGGCAACCTTGTGTGCCCTTCTTCCTACGATCTCGGCGAGGATCTTCGGCTCGTTCTACTCTCTGTAACGGAAGGGGAGGATAAGCCTCTAAAGTACCCTACGATTTTCAACAGCGCAGACGTTGCCGTAATCACGAAAGCCGACTTAGCTGAAGCGGTGGAATTCGACGCCGTTAGCGTGAACCGTAATATTCAAGCGGTGCGTCCAGGTATGACGGTGATTACGTTATCGACAAAATCCGGGGCCGGCACTCAACAGTTCCTCGATTTTCTGCTTTCCCGGCGGACCCTTGCTCGTGAAATCACGGCCTCTGAGCCTGCCAATGCTTCTACAGCGTCAGATTAATTTCTACTTTCTTCCTTGTCAAATTCAAGCGCCGCAACAACTTCAAGTTCAATCGGAAGGGTCGCTGCCGATCAATCTTGAATGAGCTCGCCACAACTCGCAAGGGATTGCTTATTCGCAGGGCCGTATCCCGGGAGTTGGAGAGGTACTTGCAAATGGACAGAACTCGATGCTATCACTATGAACTCCATTGCCACCTTCGAGCGGATTCCCGGCCAAGCTTCGAGGAGATTTAAAGTATGAAACCGCATAAAGCTCTTGTTTTGATGCTCGCTTTTATCGCCCTCGCTGGTATAGCGGCGGTTTCAGCTTCTTCGGACACGAATGCGCCGCCACGCAATTTCGAATTTACCTATATTGCGCGAATTCCTGCTCTGCCCGCAGACGCCAAAACTTCACGGATTTGGATTCCATTGCCGCAATCGAGTCCGTACCAGACTATCGCCAACCTGAAGATCGATACTCCTTTCACCTATACGAAGTATCGCGATCCAGAATACGGCAATGAATATGTGTATCTGCAGATTCCAGTGGCCAAGGGCAGCGAACCTTCGGAAGTGCGCGTAAGCTTTGAAGTAACCCGCCACGAAGATCGGGTAGTGCTCGAAGCACACCCGGTTACCGCGCAATCAGCACTGACCTCGCGAGAGGTTCAGCGGTTCCTGCAACCGGACCGGCGAGTTCCTCTCGACGGCGTCATCGCTGAACTCTCCGCCCAAGAGACGCATGGACTCCAAGACCCGCTTGCGAAGGCGCGGGCCATCTACAACTACGTCATCGCTACGATGCGCTACGACAAGTCCGGCACAGGCTGGGGTAACGGTGATGCTATCTGGGCTTGCACCGCGAAGCGTGGAAACTGTACTGATTTTCACTCACTGTTTATCGGCATGATGCGCGCAGCCGGAATCCCTGCGCGTTTCGAAATCGGGTTTCCGCTGCCGTCAGATCAGCATGACGGGACCGTCCCGGGGTATCACTGCTGGGCGGAGTTCTATGTTGAGCCTTACGGGTGGATTCCAGTGGATGCCTCGGAAGCTTGGAAGCATCCGGACAAGAAGGATTATTTCTTCGGAGCCCTCGACGATAACCGCCTGCAGTTTACTGTCGGGCGCGACATTCGCCTCAACCCGCCGCAGCAGGGCGACCCGCTAAACTATTTCGTCTATCCTTACGCGGAAGTGGACGGAAAACCGTTTTCGCTGGAATCAAAGTTTTCCTTCCGGGACCGATAGAATGCCTTCCCTAAGGCATGGCCGAACCAGATGACGAAAGCTGCTGTTGCCAACCTCCGCCAAGTGTTCGATAAAGCTGCACCACACTTTGGTACTCACTTCCTCGCGCCTGCGCCAGCGTGAGTTCTGCAGAAAATAGCGACCGCTGGCCGTCCAGTACTTCCAAGTACGTAGTTGTGCCTCCGCGATAGCGCATCACTGAAAGCCGCACCGATTCCTCCAGATCCGCCACCAACACCTCCTGTTGCAGCCGAACTTCATGCAGCTTTTGATATCCGATCAGCGCAGCAGATACGTCACCGAAAGCGTGCTGGATGGCCTGTTTGTAAGAGAGCAAAGCCTGTTCGTGTTGCGATTCGGTCAGATGAAGATTTCCGCGAAGAGCGCCGCCGGTAAAAATCGGTTGAGTTACGCTCGCGCCATAAGCCCAGAGGGCAGTCTGAGATCCCATCAAACTCGTAAACGCACTGCTACGTCCAAAGGCTCCGCCGCCGCCTCCGGTAAGTGAAATTTGCGGAAAGAATGCAGCCTTGGCGACGCCAATTTCGGCGTTGGCAGCGATTAGATTTTGTTCAGCCTGGCGAATATCGGGGCGCCGAGCGAGTAGCGAGGAAGGCAGGCCTGCCGGCACATTCGGTGGAATAAATTGTTCCGGCAATTTGAGCCCGCGTGTCACAGGCCCCGGGTAATCGCCGAGGAGAATGTGAATCGCGTCTTCGGTCTGACCAATCTGTCTTTCCAGGTCGGGAATCTGCGCGTTGGCGGAATCAAGCACTTGCTGCGCCTGAAGTACGTCGAGTTTCGTAGCGACACCATGATCCAATCGCAGCGAAGTGAGCTTCACGGAACCTTCCTGCGTCTCTACCGTGTCTTTCGTGATCTGAAGTTCAAGGTCGAGTTGAAGAAGTGTGAAGTACGCACTTGCCACGTCGCTGACGAGCGTCAGCGTAACAGTTCGTTGGGCTTCTTCCGTCGCGAGCAGCCTGGCACGCGCCGCTTCCGTGGCGCGTCTCAACTGGCCGAATAAATCCACCTGAAAGGTTGCGTCAGCCGCTAGCTCCAATAGGTTTGCTTTCAGCGGAAAAAATTGTTCCTTGCCACCTGCGAAATTGCCGGCTCCTTGAACCTGAGGAAATAGACTCGAGCGCGTTATCGCCAATTGTGCACGCGCGGCATTGATGCGTTCCGTCGCTAGCAGCAAATCGTAATTTTGTTTCAGCGCAATACGAATCAGCTCCTGGAGTTGTGGATCTTGGAAGACTTGCCACCACGGCAAGTCTGCGAAAGACGCCGCTTGAGGTTGAACGGGCGCGTTGTCGTTTGTATCGCGAAAAGTGCCGGGAATTTGCACCGCAGGCCTGTGGTAATTAGGACCGACCGCGCAACCGCCCACCAGACCTGAAACCAGAACTGACATCAAGCACAGCGAAATCAACGGCCGCAGACTTTCCATGATCCGTTCCGATGCGCCTTTCACGTGATTCAGTCTGTAGCGCATGTCAGTCTCCCTCCGCGGGCGCGGGCGTTGGTTGAACTCCACCGGGAGCCGGCTCCTTACCAGCGCCTGACCATTTCTCGACCAAATAAAAAATCGCCGGAACCAGAAATATGGCGATGGCGCTGGCCGCTAGCATTCCTCCAATGACCGTCGTACCAATGATCTGGCGCGCGACCGACCCAGCCCCTGTAGCTATCCACAGCGGTACGCTCCCGAGGATGAACGCGAATGAAGTCATCAAGATCGGTCGGAGTCGGATTCTCGCGCCTGCCAATGCAGCGTCCACAAGAGACTTGCCTTGCTCGTACTCGTCCTTTGCGAACTCCACAATCAAGATCGCGTTTTTCGCCGACAGCCCGATCAGCATCACCAGCCCAATCTGCGAATACACATCGCTTTCGATTTGCACCATGTAAGGCGGATAAAACCACCCAGCGACTACGCGCCTTAACCAAAGCGTGGCGAATGCACCGAACACCGCTACCGGCGTGCTAAGTAGCACGCTGAATGGCAGCGACCAGCTTTCATACAACGCTGCCAGAATCAGAAAGACGAACATCAGGGAAAACGCAAAGACAACGGTGGGGGAGACACCTTGCTGCGCCAGTTTTTCCTGGAAGGACATGTCCTTGTAGTCGTAGCCCATGTCCCGAGGCATGGTCTGAGCGAATACTTCTTCCAGCGCTTTCATTGCCTGAGCGGAACTGTAGCCTGGTGCCGCGCTCCCGAAGATTTGAGCGCTGCGGTATTCGTTGAATCGCATCGTGAATTCTGGTCCGGTTTGGGGCTCGAATTTTGTCAGCGCGGAAAGCGGCACATCTTCTCCCCTATTGTTTCGAACGTAAAACTGACCCACGTTTTCCGCGCGTGTTCGGTATGCGCCTTCCGCTTCGATGTACACCTGCCATTGCCGGCCGAACCGGTTGAAATAATTGATAAAGTATCCGCCCATAAATGCTTGCAGGGTCTTATAGACGTCGGTGATGCTCACACCCTGCTTGATCACCTTGTCCCGATCTACCGTAACGAACTGCTGCGGCACGCTGGATAGATAGGTGGTGCCCAGCAAACCGATCTCCGGACGTTTACGCACTGCCGCCATGAACGTGTTCAGATTCTGCGTGAGAAACTCCACTTCTTTCCCGGCCCGGTCCTCCAGAACAAATGTAAAACCCCCGGAAGTCCCCACTCCCGGAATCGCAGGCGGTGAAAAGTCAAACGCGATTGCTTCAGGCATCTGACTCAGTCGCTGGTTCAGTCGTGTCTTGATCTCTTGGAACTGTTCCGCTCTCGACTTTCTGGCATCCCAGTCATCCAGCGTCACGAAGAAAAACGCGTTGTAACTGGTTCGCACGAAGCTCAACAGGCTGAATCCGATTACGCTCGACGTGTACTTCACACCGGGAGTATCTGCGAGGATTTTCTCGACCTGTCGCGCAGCTTCGTCTGTACGTTGCAGTGACGCTGCGTTGGGGAGTTGCAGGTTGACAAAAAGATAGCCTTGATCTTCATCGGGCAGGAAGCTGGATGGCAGGCGTGAACCAAAAAATGCCGCCCCCGCAGCGAACGCCACCAGTAGAGCGAGTGCGATTGCACTCTTGCGAATCAGAGCGCCGGAAACCCGTACATAACCATCTGTCGCGCTCTCGAACGATCTGTTGAACCAGGCAAAAAATCTTCCCAGCGGTCCCTTGGTCTCTTTCTTAGGCCGAAGCAAAAGAGCCGACAAAGCCGGACTCAGAGTAAGCGCGTTGAAAGCGGAAAGGAGCACGGAAATGGCGATGGTGACCGCAAATTGCTGATAAAGACGGCCGGTAATTCCGGGAATAAACGCGGTTGGAACGAACACGGCCGAGAGCACCAACGCGATTCCGACTACTGGCGCAGTCAACTCGTCCATTGCCTTAAAGGCCGCTTCTTTGGGAGAGAGGCCTTCCTCAATATGGCGCCCGACGCCCTCCACCACCACGATTGCGTCGTCCACCACCAATCCAATGGCCAATACGAGCCCCAACAGAGAAAGCGTGTTGATCGAAAAACCGAACAGCGGGAAAAAGACGAATGTTCCGACCAAGGCCACCGGCACTGCCAACATCGGAATCAGTGTCGCGCGCCAGTTTTGCAGGAAGATGTACACGACCAGGATCACCAGTACGATGGCGATCAGCAGCGTTTCGACAATCTCCTTGATGCCGGACGTCACTGCCTTCGTGGTATCCAGAGAAATCACATAATCCATGTCCTGCGGAAAGGTCTGCTTCATTCCGGCAATCAATTTCTTCACGCCGTTTGCAGCGTCCACCGCGTTCGAGCCCGGCAATTGGTAAACCGCGATGATCGCTCCAGGCTTGCCGTTCAGCCGGCCCATTACCGAGTAATCCTGCGATCCGAGTTCCACTCGCGCGACATCCTTCACACGGACTACTCCACCATCGGGCGTCTCGCGAACCACGATCTGTCCGAAGTCATCGGCGGAAATCAATCGTCCTTGCGCGCGAACCGCGTAGGTGTACTCCTGCCCTTTGGGCACAGGCTCGCCACCCACCTGTCCTGCTGGGTTCACCGTGTTCTGTGATTGGATCGCATTGATTATGTCGGTAACGGTGATGCCCAGCTTGCCCAATTGGTCCGGCTTCACCCACAATCTCATCGCATATTGTCCAGCCCCGAAGATCTGCACGTTCCCGATACCCGTGGAACGCGCCAATGGATCGTGAATATTTATGTAGCCGTAGTTGGCAAGGAAGTCCGCGTTGTATGTTCCGTTAGGGGAGTACAACGTGATCAGCATCAACGGTGATGTCACCGATTTCTGGACCGTGATTCCGTAGTTCGTGACATCGGCCGGAAGTTGCGAAGCCGCCTGCGTCTCTCTCGCCTGTGCCAGAATCTGATCCGTGTTGGGATCTGTCTTCACATCGAAATCCACGATCATGGTCATGCCGCCATTGGCGGTGGCGTTCAGCGAGTACATGTAGTTCATGTTGTCCACGCCGCTCATTTGCTGTTCGATCGGCGTAGCAACAGATTGTTCCAGCGTTAGCGCATCCGCTCCGACATAGGTCGCTTGAATTTGCACCTCGGGCGGGGCAATGTTTGGAAATTGGGCGACAGGCAAGCTGAGGATCGTGATCGTGCCGAGAATTACCATAACAATCGAAATCACGATGGCGACGATCGGGCGGTTGATGAAAAATTTGGACATGGCCTTTACCTGGCCTGCGCCGTCGCGCCATCCGGCACATACGGCTTGGGGTTTACCTGCGCACCGGGACGCACTTTCTGCACTCCCTCGGCGACCACGCGTTCTCCGGGCTTGAGGCCGTCAGCGATAATCCAGAAGGAGCCGACACGGTCGCCGACCTTGACTGTCCGTATGCTCACCTTGTTCTCGCTATCCACTACTGCCACCTCGTAGCTGCCTTGCAGCTCCGACACAGCACGCTGCGGCACTAACAACGCATCCTTTTGTACTCGGACGGCCGTTCGAATTCTGCCGTAGCCGCCAGGACGCAGAATATTCCCGGGATTGGGAAATAGCCCTGCGATCCGAATTGACCCGGTGCCTACATTCACTTGGCGGTCCGCGAAGTAGAATGTGCCGTCGCGCGGATAGGTTGAGCCGTCGGCAAGAATCAGTTGGAGCCGCAGACTTTTGTCCGCCGCTTGTCGACTGGTTTCCGTCGGGAACCGCTTGTTCCAATCGAGATACTCGCTCTCACTGACGGTGAAAAAAACCTTAATAGGGTCCACGGTGGAAACGGAAGTCACTACTCCACTGCTCGGGCTTACCAAGGCACCCACCTGAAGCTGGGCCTGCCCGGCGATGCCGTCGATCGGTGAGATGAGGCGAGTGAAATCGAGATTGATCCTGGCTGTTTCGACGGCCGCTTCGTCGGTTTTGATTGCCGCCTCAGATGTCTCCACGGTGGCTTTGGCAGCTAAGTTATTCTGAACGGCGTTGTCGAGATCCTGCTGGCTCGCGGCCTCTTCTTTCGCAAGAGGAATGTAGCGGTTGACGTCAAGCTGCGTCCTGCCTTGGACTGCTTGGGCGTTCGCAAGGTTGGCCTTGGCCTGCGCCAACTGCCCTTCGGCTTGGTCAAGCGCCGCTTGGAAGGGCCGCGGGTCAATCTCGAAAAGTAACTGGCCCTGCTTGACGAATGCGCCTTCCTGATAGCCCTGCCGCAACAGGTAGCCGGTAACCTGCGCCCTTACGTCCGCGTTTGTGAATCCGTCGAGGGTGCCGATCCACTCGCCATAAATCGGGACATCTTTCTGTTCCACTTGCACCACTTCAACAGAAGGGGTTCCTCCCGGAGGTCCTCCCGCACCATGCTTCGAGCGAATCACCAAGACTGCGGCCGCCATGGCGGCTATCAGCACTACCACTCCAATTGCGATCTTGCGTCCCCTACTCATATTTGTCTCCGATTCGCTACGCTTATCGCTTCGTTGCTTTTATCCAATCACGAAATGATTCTGGCGTTCCAGTCGGAAAATGAAGAACGCAATCAACTGCTCTCCAGTCTCCCATTTGATTCGTTTCTTCGGATTTCGGTTCATTTTAGAGATGAGACGCACTCGCGGAATAGGGAAAAACTCTCTGCGCCGAATGCAGTTCATTCCACAATAGCGTTTCACGAGTTCTGCTATTACGTGAACCTCACGCTTGGAATTTTAGGAAGGCCGAAGCATACCACCAGGAGAAAGCCGAAATCCATCGGGGGAAATCCTGCGCTCTGGCGAATGAATTCGTACCCAGTTATTTATTAGAATGCTTTCCTGAACTTCGCCGCCGAGTGTCTCTAACCGTACGGTAGAATTGAATTCGGGCGTTTATCTAAGTGAAATCCTCTCGGTTATCTGTCCTTATCTGGGGAGCCTGGTTATTTTTTGTTGGCGGCTACGCGGTGGTCAGTCTATTTGTGCCGCGCGGTTCAACGCAAACGGCTCTGAGCTATCTCCTCGCCTGTTTAACTCCGCTTTTTGCCAACACGACACTGCTCTGGAATGCCGCCACCCCCTATCGGCGTCGTAACGCTTTTTGGATGCTTCTAGCCCTCGGCTGCACTTTATGGCTTGCAGGCATCCTCGTACTCACTTATGGACAATTAGTAGTCGGTCTGACTGGATATATTCCGTTTTATATCGACCTTCTTTTTTTTCTTCATACCGTGCCGTTCATGGCGGCCTTGGCTTTGGCGCCTCATGCCAGAAAAATGCGTGAGACGCTTCGTTTCGGTTTGCTCGATCTGATACTTCTCTCCATTCTTTGGCTTTACGTTTATATTTTTGCGGCCATGCCATGGAAGACAATCTCGCCCAATATCACCTTGTTCAGATCGCACGATATAGGCAGCTACATGATTGAAAATTTAGTGGTTGTAATCGGGTTTGGATTCCTGTTCTTCCGTTCCACGGGCACTTGGCGAAAGATTTACGGCCACCTTTTCGGCGCGACTTCTCTCTACATTGTCGGCTTTATTCTGACCGCCGTTGCCGTGTTTAACCAGACCATTTACAGTAGCCCCTTGGTCAGGCTGCCGGCCCTTGCCGCATTTGTATGGCTTGGAACCACCGGAATTGTCGCCCACGACCTGGCTTTCGAACCCGAAGGCCCGCCTGCACCCAATCGCAGGAACACTCAATGGCCGGTTCGCTTGGCTATGCTTGGCGTGCTCGCGGCCCTGGGTCTAGCGGCGTGGGATGTTTTCCTCAGTGACGCTCCTATGCCCGTTCAGCGCTTTCGTCTGCTCGTAACCTTGATTACCCTCTTCGTCGGGACATCACTAGTCTTCTACAGGCAGCATTTGGTTTACCAGGAACGCACGAGCCTAGTGCACGAGCTGTGGGAATCGCTCGAAAACGTGAAACGTCTGCAAACGCACTTTGTGCAGTCCGAAAAACTGGCCTCGCTCGGACAGCTAGCCGCCGGCGCCGCGCACGAAATAAATAATCCGCTTACCGCTATCCTTGGCTATGCGGATGTGCTCACCGTTGAAAATCCCCAAAGCACACGGGCGCATTCTTTGGGAGAAAAAATCCGCGACCAGGCCCGGCGCACAAAAGATCTTGTGAATAATCTTCTCAGCTTTGCGCGCCAGGTGCCGGCAGAAAAACAGTTGCTCGACCTAAACACCGTTCTCACTGGTGCCGTCCAGCTCCGCAACCTGGATCTGCGTGGAAAAAACATACGCATCGAACTGGAGAGCCGCAGCGTTCTCCCCGCGGTTCGGGGCGACCCGAACCAGTTGCTTCAGGTTTTCTATCATCTGATAAGCAACGCCGTCGATGCCATGGAGACAGGCGGCGGTGGCATTCTTATGATCCGTACGTTGCGCGAGCGTAGCAATGTAATCGTGGAATTTTCTGACACTGGCCCTGGCATGCAGGATCCCGAAAAGGTCTTCGATCCGTTCTACACCACGAAACCAGTGGGGAAGGGAACAGGTCTCGGCCTCAGTATTTGTTACGGCATCATGCAGGAACATGGCGGCACGATTCTAGGATTTAATCGCCCGGAAGGCGGCTGCACGTTTCGCTTGGAGTTGCCTGCTGTCCTGGCAGTCTTTCCGCAAGCGTCCGCGCTGCCTGTTGCCCCCATCAACACTCGCTAAAACCTCAGCTCAGGAATTTAAACATCTCGATTCTGCGGGACTCCCTCCGTGCCTACCTCGGCGAATATGTTAGAGTCGGAAATCTATGGACGCTCCCGCAATCGAAACGCAGGGGTTGACGCGCCGTTTTGGTGAGCTAGTTGCCGTGCAAGATGTGAACCTGTCCGTTGCTCCAGGCCAATTCTTCGGGTTTCTCGGGCCCAATGGCGCCGGAAAATCCACCACCATCAAAATGCTTACCGGTTTGCTCTCGGCAAGCTCCGGCAGAATTCAGATACTTGGCCTCGATCTCGCGCGAAATCCTGTGGACGTTAAACGCCAGATCGGCGTGGTGCCCGAAGGCATGGCTTTATTCGGCCGCCTAACCGGGGCTGAATATCTGAATTTCGTCGGCCGCATGTACGGCCTCGACCGCGAAACCACGGGCAAGCGCACAGCCGAACTTCTGGATTTCATGCAGCTAGCCGATCAGCCGAAAACTCTCGTCACCGACTACTCTCACGGTATGCAGAAGAAGCTAGCGATGGCTGGCGCTGTTATTCATGGGCCCAGAGTGCTTTTTCTCGATGAACCTTTCGAAGGTGTGGACGCTATTGCGTCCGGCACACTGAAAGCCATGCTTCAACGCATGATTGCCCGCGGTGCCACGATTTTCCTTACCTCGCACGTACTCGAAATTGTCGAGCGTCTTTGTAGTCACCTCGCCATCATCCATCGCGGTCGATTGGTGGCTCAAGGCTCGCTCGAAGAGCTGCGCGCTGGTGTGGAAGCGCAAGCTGCTGCGGCCTTAGCTGGTACATCCCCTGGCGGATCCGCGGTCTCCGCACCAGGAGAAAAACTAACGCTGGAGGAAATTTTCCTTCGCATCGTGGGCGGCACACGCCATGCCGAGCAGGAATTGTCATGGCTGGGCTGAGCTCTCGTTCCCTCATGCGCGGGCAACTCGCTGCTATCGCCCGGGTCCGCTTTCAGCTCTTCGTCAATGGTCTGCGCACCATTCATGGCCGGCTCGAAGTAGTGGCGCGCGGCATAATGTTTTTGATGTTTGGCGTCGCCGGTCTGGGAGGCTCATTTGGTCTGGGCGTGGCTGCTTGGTATTTCGTCTCACATGGAAATGTGGAGTGGATCGCGATCCTGCTCTGGCCCGTGTTTTTGTTCTGGCAGCTTTTCCCGGTGATGGCTTCCGCTTTCTCCGAAAATGTGGACTCATCGAATTTGCTGCGATTTCCTCTCTCTTTCCCGTCCTACTTTTTAATCCGTTTGGTGTACGGATCTTTGGACCCGCCCACCATCATAGGTTGTCTCTGGCTGCTCGGTCTGACTGTTGGAATCGGCATTGCTCAATCCAGCCTTTTCTTCTGGGCCGCCCTTGTTCTGTGTGTGTTCGCGATATTCAACGTTCTCCTGGCCCGTATGATTTTCGCCTGGGTCGAACGATGGCTGGCTCAACGCCGCACGCGCGAAATTCTGGGCGCGGTTTTTTTCATATTCATTATCTGCTTCCAATTCATCGGCCCGCTCATGTCCCGATATGGCGAACACCGCCATCCCGACGCTTCCAGAGTTACCGCGCAGGCTTTGCCTTACGAGCGTGTGCTTCCGCCAGGCTTAGCCGCCGCGGCGATCGCCAGAGCAGCGAAAGGCGCGTTTGCGCCGGCGCTGGGCGCATTCGCTCTCGAATCCGTTTATGCGCTGGCAATTCTCTGGCTGCTTAACGTCCGTCTTCGAGCGCAATATACCGGAGAGAATCTCAGCGAAGCGGCAGCGCGCAAAGCTTCACCAAAAGAAAAAAGTGCCCTCCGTCTTAGCTGGAACATCTCGGGCATTCCGAATCCGGTGGTGGCGATGCTCGAAAAAGAAGTTCATTACCTCTCGCGCAGCGGACCGATGTTGTTCACCTTTGTTATGCCGGTGGTTATTCTCTTGATTTTTCGCCTGGGGCCGGCAGGGACGTCCGGGCGGCAGAGCAATTTTCTATCGCACGCTCCAGACCTGGCTTTTCCGGTCGGCGCGGCGTATGCCTTACTGATCCTCACCAACCTCGTTTACAACTGTTTCGGAGCAGATGCCGCAGGCATGCAGTTTTACTATGTATGTCCGGTCAGGTTCCGCGAAATCCTGATGGGCAAAAATCTCACCCACGCTCTCTTGCTTGCCTGTGAAGTAGTCATGGTCTGGGTTGCGGTATGTTTCATGTTTCATCCGCCGTCCGTGGATGTAACCGCCGCCACCGTCACAGGTGTTGCCTTCGCGCTTCTTCTGAATTTAACGACAGGAAACTTGCTTTCAATTTACACGGCGAAGAAAATTGACTATGGAGCCTTCGGGAAACAGCGTGCTTCAACTACAACTGTCTTTGCCAGCCTGGGCATTCAATTCGCGGTCTTCGGGTTGGCTGGCGTAACGATCGTAATCGCTAGGGCATTTGGAATGATCTGGCTGGCAGCCGTTATTTTCCTGGTTCTCGCTGGTTTCGTCGCAATCGCCTACTCTTTGGTGCTGAAACGCGTTGACCAAATTGCTCTCGATCGCCGTGACGCAATACTCGCCGAGCTTTGCCGCGCATGATACGTCATAGCTGGGTTAAAGGAACCGCATGAGACATCTACATTTTGCAGCATTGTTCTCATTTCTATTCGCAGCAAGTCTCGCAAATTCTAAGTCCGTCCCGGCGCAAACGAGTCAATCTCCGAATCTCGCGACACTTCGAAACGAAACGGATCAATCCTTGAAAAGCTTCGTTGCTACACCTGCGGTTTCCGGTTACGAGAACGAACTCTCCGAAAAAATTCGAGAAGAAATCTCAGCGTTCCATCCGAAGACGGACAATCTCGGCGACATAATCGTCACCATAGGCTCCGGCGCGCCGAATCGCCTCATCGTCACACCAATCGACGAGCCCGGCTTCGTTGTGAGCGGTATTACGGACGACGGCTACTTGCGTGTACAACGCCTTCCTCAATCCGGCCTGCCTCCAATCTTCAACGAACTGTATTCCGCGCAGCCGGTCAAGATCAGAAATGCGAGCGGAAAATGGATAGATGGGGTGGTCGCAGGTCTTTCCGTGCATCTTCAGGGCGCCCGCGCCGACGCTCCAAAATCTTCCGATCTAGAGAACATGTACGTAGATATCGGCGCTACTTCCAGCGCTGAGGTTCGCAAAGAGGGCATCGCAGTTCTCAACCCGATTGCGATGAATCGCCAGCCAATACAACTTGGCTATAACAAGATGGCTGGCGCGTCCATCGGTGATCGATTTGGTGCAGCCGCGCTTGTTGATTTACTTCGTCAGATTGATCCTTCGAAGGTGAAGGGAACGCTGACGATTGCTTTCGTGGTCCAGCAATGGACCGGCGCTCGAGGGCTGCAACGAATTTTGAGCACCATAAAGCTGGACGAAATGATTTATCTGGGGCGACTCACTCCCGGAGGCGCTGTGGCGGGGTCGGAGAGCATGCACAGAGCGCCACGCCGGGAACCGGGTAGCGGAATTCTTATCGGACTTGAAGAAACCAACGGGACTCCCGCAGGTCTCGCTGCCGAGCTGAAACAGCTCGCCGATACCAACAAGTTCTCGGTTAATACGGATTTCTCAGCGTCTCCGCTTCCACGAAGTTATCTTCCGCCGCCTCCAATGCCTGCGAAATCGGCGCATCTGGGAATTGCTACGGATTGGTCGGACACGCCAGCCGAATTGATCGACACTGCGGATCTCGCGAGTTTGGAAAGCCTGTTACAGCTTTACGCGCAGGGAAGTACCGCGTCGCGCGCATCTTCAGACGGCGGGCATGACTCGTCGCAGCACGATGGGGCACTTGCTTCTAATCCTCCGTCTACGGAAGCAATTTTGCGCCGCCTGACAGAGAGCTACGGCGTGAGCTATCACGAAGGGCCCGTCCGAGAGCAAGTGAAACAACTTCTACCGAAATGGGTCGAGCCTCAAACCGACGAAGCAGGAAACTTGATCTTGCGTTTGGGCACGGCCGCAGCCGGAACCAAGACACCGAGCGTTCTAGTTGTTGCGCATATGGACGAAATTGGTTTCGAAATTAAATCCATTTCGAAAGATGGCCGTCTGGAAGTCGAATGGCGCGGAAGCGGCGAACTAAGCTTTTTTGCCGGGCATACGGCGCTAGTGCACAACGCAAACGGTGACTATGGGGCCATCGTCGAAGTCCCGAATGGTTGGGACGAACCAAAGTTTGAATGGCCGCATGAACCCGAGAAAGCAATTCGCGTGGATGTTGGCGCGCGAACCGTCGAAGAAGTGCAAAAACTAGGCATCAAGGTAGGTGACTCGGTCACCATTCCAAAAGCGTATCGAAAACTTCTCGGCACACGCGCAAATGGCCGAAGTTTTGATGACCGTGTCGGCGACACGGCTCTGATCTCTGCCGTCTGGGCTCTGGGCGGCCCGCTGAAAGACCGTGATGTAACATTCGTTTGGTCTACGGGAGAAGAAGAAGGTCTCGTCGGCGCAGCCGCCCTCGCAAGACGCCTGGCGGCCGAAGGCCACCTGCCGGATTACGTTTTTGCCATCGATACCTTCGTAAGTTCCGATTCGCCGATTGAATCGAAGCGTTTTGCCGACGCCGAAATCGGAAAGGGTTTCGTCATTCGTGCAGTCGATAATTCCAACATCGTCCCTTCCGACCTGGTGGAGAAAGTCATCAAGCTCGCGCGCGCAAATCAGGTCCCAGTGCAGTACGGTGTAACCGGAGGTGGCAATGACGGCTCGGCCTTCGTCCGTTACGGCTCGTTGGACATCGCTCTCGGCTGGCCCTTGCGCTACTCACATTCGCCCGCTGAAGTGATCGACACTCGCGACGTGAATTCGCTCGCTCACATTATCACGGTAATCGCAAAATCCTGGTAGCTTGCAAGAGCACCGAAGTCTCCCAGTCCTGATCGGTGTCCCAACCGCGGGACAATTTGTACGCTCTGCTATAATTTCGCGCGTGAGCACCCCCAGCCCAAACTTCAAATCGCCGCGCCACATAGTAGTCGAAGGCCCCATACGCGTCGGCAAATCCACTCTTGCGAAAGTATTGGCCGAGCAGCTTCACGCCCGCCGAATCTTCGATTGCGAGGACAATCCGTTCCTCGCTGATTTTTATAACGAGCGAAGCGGCGCAGCCTTCCGCGCTCAGATGTACTTTCTCCACGAGCGCCATCGCCGCCTCTCTCAAATTCAGTCCCAGGATGCCGCGGGACCCGTGGTCAGCGATTTTCTCTTCGAACGCGACAAAATTTTTGCCTACCTCAATCTCGACAATGAGGAGCTCAAGCTTTACGAGCGTTATTTCGACATGCTTGCATCCTCGATTCCCCCTCCCGACCTCGTTATTTATCTGCAAGCGAAGCCGGACGTTCTCTCGAAGCGAGTTTCGAAGAAAGCCGATCCTACAGAGACGCAAATTTCTCCTGAATACTTGGAAGCCGTAGCAAACGCCTACGAGCATTTCTTTTTCCGCTACTCAGCGTCGAACCTGCTCGTAGTGGACACTTCAGAAATAGATTTCGTCGAGCGCAATCAGGATTTGCAAGAACTTCTCCGGCGTCTCCGCCAGCCGGTGAAAGGCACACAATACTTTCTTCCACTTGGCCCGAGTTAGAGAGTTGGCTTTCCTGGTTTTCAAGAATCTCTGTGAAGAAAAGGGGGCCGGGACAAGATCACCCGCCAGTGACCTCATCCCGGTTACGGCAAGGAGGAGAGCTTTAGCGCCTGGAATCACTTCTTCGCGCTAGGCGGCTTTATGCGGCCCAGTCAAGCGATGGCGCAATTTTCCCAACCGCGCGTTGATCGGATGGCTGCGGTGCAGAAAAGTAAGCACTGGCGCGCGGCGCATTCCAATTTTTTCCAGCGCTCTGCGAATTCGAAAATCGCGTCCTGCGGATACCAGCCCTTTTTCGAGAGTTTGAATCGCTTCTGGAGTCCTTCCAGCCTGGTAATAAACCTCCGCCAAGTTCAAGTACAACTGAGCGTGGTTGTGCTTCATGCCCAGCGCTTCCCGGCATAGGCTTTCGCCGTCTCCGAAACGTTTCTCGGATAGCGCGGCCAGCAAGCCTGTGTAGGAAAGGTAGAAGGGGTTCTTGGGAGCGATGCCAAGAGCGCGCCGCGCGTGCTGAAGCGCTTCATCAGCATGGCCGTCGCGAAGGTTTTTCAAGCATTCTTTAAAGTCATTCATTCCAGCATCTGCAGGGGAGGTAGTTCCGATCCAGTGGGACATAGGCTCCTTCTTCGCCTCGTTGGACACTCGCGAGGCAATGGTTGGAGATTACATTCCACATCGATCGATGGAAATAGAACGCCCGAACAGTTTTAGGGCTAGAACCCCTACTGGCCACATAGACAGGCAAAAAAAAGGCAACGACCCGGGCTCGAAGCTTCTTCTTCGGGTTGCCCGGCACGCACCAGATTTCAGAGATTTTAGCGTCGGTTTTGCAGGTATTGATTGAGCCAATTCACCGCCCGCTCGATTACGTCGCGGCTGTGCGCGGGATCAGCAAACTCGTGACCTTCGTGGGGATAAATCACAAATTGTGTCGGCACTCCAAGTGTCCTCAGCGCATGCCAGAATTCGTACGACTGCGGGGGCGGGCATTCTCCGTCGCTATCGCCCACCACCAACAGCGTAGGCGTCTTCACATTCTTGATAAATGTAATGGGTGAGCTTTTCGCATAGACCGCAGGGTCGTCATAAACATTGGCGCCAAAAAAAGGCGGCATCCACTGGTCGATTTTATTTTCGCCGTAGTAACTCAACCAGTCCGAAAGGCCTGCCCCCGCTACCGCGGCCCGGAACCGGTTCGTTTGCGTTACTCCCCACATGGTCATGTACCCGCCGTAACTCCAACCTGTAAGCCCAATGCGGTCTGGATCAATAGGCGCGGACTTTATAGCTTCATCCACACCCGCCATGATGTCGCGGAAATCGCCATAGCCAAAATCCTTCACATTCGCTGCTGTAAACTTTTCGCCTTGCCCATAACTTCCCCGCGGGTTTGGCTGCAACACGAAGTAACCCTGCGAAGGCAGCGCGAGGGCATAATCCCAGCGCGTCGGCCACACCGGAGTGACTGCCCACGACGGCCCGCCATGCACCCGCACTACAAGCGGATATTTTTTGTCCGGATCAAAATCCCTCGGATAGGTCAGCCAACCCTGCACTTTTCCAGCGTCCGTGTTCCAATGCAGGCTCACCGACTTGCCCCAAGCTGGTCTCAATCCATCATTTCGATGCGTGATTTGTTTCCATTCGCCCGATTTTCCGGCCCAAACCTCTGGCGGCTTATCGAACGATTGTTGAACAAACGCCAGCGTGTTGCCATCCCTTGAAATTGAGAACTGCATCCCGAAATCGCCGGACAGGATGGAGCCGTCCAAAAAAATGTTGTGTGTATTTCCATTGGTTCCGGTCGTGCTGATTTCATGGATCACGGTCGTGCCGTCAACATATTCCGCGATCAGAATTGTTTTGGAGTCTTGAGCCCAGATAAGCCAGCTCGCCGTCGCCGCCATATTCGGAGTCAGGTTTTGTGCTTTTCCGCCCTCTTCGGACACAAGGTAAACATCCCCTCCGACAATCGGCTCATCGCTCATCAAGCCGCCAATAAACGCAATTGATTTTCCGTCAGGGGACCACTTCGGATCCCCGATCTGCATTCCAGGTTTTGCGACCACGTCCGCCATCGCGCCTGAGTTCGCCTCAATAGTGAACAATCCCGCGATGTACCAGTTATCGTCGCCGTTGCCATGCGCCGCAGTAACCACCAGCCGCTTGCTGTCAGGAGCCCAGTCGAATTCGTAAACATACATGTCCGCCGGGGAAAGTTGCCGCACCCTCGCCGTTGCAGGATCTATTGTCGTCAATCGCTGCTCGAAGAATTCTTCAGAGACCACACCCTCATCCTGCGTTTCAGCAACCAAGGGTCCTGCTGCGCGTGTGGCGTTCTCGGTAAAAAGTAGGGCAATCGTCTGACCATCCGGGGACCAGGCGGGACTCGCGAGAAAACCTTTCAGATGCGTCAATTGTTTCGCGCTGCCATCGTCCACGTTCGCTACAAAGAGCTGAAGCTGCCCGTTCGTTGCGGCGTCGGACAAAAACGCAATTTTCTTGTCGTCGGGCGACCACGCGATGTCGTGTTCTTCATGCGCAACTTTGCCGCCGCCTGCAGCAATTCGCTTCGCGACGTCAGGTGCATTCAAGTCAGCAACGTAGATCGCGGAATCGGACGACGGCATGCCACCGGGGCCGGGAAGTGACTCCACCCACGCCACCAATTTCCCATCTGCCGAGATCTCCGCTTGCTGAAAGATTCGCACGCCGAACATCGCCTTCATCGCCTCGTCGAGCGATTTTGCGTTCGACGAACTTGGCGCACCAGTCGCGTTCTGCGCATATTCGACAGGCGCCACCAGCGTGATACACACCGAAAGCAAGCCCAAAAGAAAAACGAGTCTTCGCATTTCTACCCCCAATGAAATTGCCTTCCGGGCCGGCAAATAATCTCTCGCGGCTCCTTTTTGGTCGCCGCCATGTTGCGCGGTCGGTGTAACAAAATCAAGCCGCCGGCAAAGCTTTCCTGTGTTTCTTAACTTGCAGCCGCCCCGCGGTGCGGATATCCTCGCTTGCGATTCGGAGACGACCTTATGGAATTCTTGAAGTCAAAATTGATAATTCTCAATTTTAGCGCCCTTACATTTGCGTTGATTTTGGCGTCGCCATTGCTCGCTCAAGCGCCACAGCAACCAGCCCAGAATCAGCCACAGCAAACGCAAGCATTGTCATCGGCCGCTGTGATCGCTGAGCAGGGCAAGTTCATTCTCCACAAATTTGAGAATCCTATCGGTGAGGAAACCTTCCAAATCGTACGCGACGGCAATTCGCTCGACGTAAAAATGGAGTTCAAGTTTACCGACCGTGGCACGCCGGTGCCGCTGTCAGCTACATTCCGCGGTTCAGAAGATCTAACTCCTGAAGCGTTCGAAATCAAGGGCCAGAATTCCCGCTCAACTTCCATCGACGAAGCAGTCGAAGTGCAATCGAGCCAAGTCCGCGTGCGCAATCGCGACAAATGGACTGAGGTAGCACGCCCCGCGCAATTTTTCACCATCGCCGGCTACGCTCCGGCAACCATGCAAATGCTGATGGTCCGTTTTTGGGCTTCGCACAGCTCGCCAATCGAACTGACTACGTTTCCTTCCGGGCGCGTCAAAATTGAGCCTCGCGGCCAAGATCAAATCAGCATTAATGGAAAAAGTGAGACGCTCGATCGCTTTACGGTCGAAGGTTTGATTTGGGGACGCGAAACACTTTGGTTCGATTCCAAGAAAAATCTTGTTGCCGCCGTTACGACCGATGCCGAATTCGATCATTTCGAGGCCATTCGCGACGGATACGAATCCGCGCTGGGCACCTTCGTTGGAAAAGCCGGCTCCGATGGCATGGCAGCCTTGGCCGATCTTTCCAAGGGAATCTCAGGAAGTCGCGCTGAAACTTTGGCGCTCGTCGGCGGAACTCTGATTGATGGCACTGGCAAAGATCCATTGCCCGAGTCAGTCGTGGTGATTGAAAAAGGACAGATCGTTGCCGCCGGCCCGCGAAAGGGAATAAAAATTCCCAAAGGCGCCACAAAAATTGACGCACGCGGCAAGACCATCCTTCCCGGACTTTGGGACATGCACTCTCATTTCGAGCAGGTCGAATGGGGACCAATTTATCTCGCGGCAGGCGCCACCACCGTCCGTGATTGCGGTAATGAATTCGAGTTCATCACCGCCGTGCGCGATGCGATTGCCCAGGGCCGCGGCCTTGGCCCGCGCTTGTTGTTGGCAGGAATCGTTGACGGCACGGGTCCGCTTGCACTCGGCGTTGAACGTGTGGATACGCCCGAGCAAGCCAAAATGTGGACCGACAAATATCACGACGCCAACTTCCAGCAGATGAAAATCTACAGCTCTGTAAAGTTGGAGGAGCTAAAAGTAGTCACCGAAGAAGCGCATCGCCTCGGCATGACCGTCACCGGTCATGTTCCGGAAGGCCTCACCGCATATCAGGCTATCGATGCCGGACAGGATCAGATCAACCACATTGAGTATATCGCGGACATTATGCTCCCGCCGCTTCCCGCGAATGCAAGCCGTCTGGATCGCCTTAAAGCAACCGCTGATATCGATCTGAATTCACCCGAAGCTCAGAAAGCTATTTCGTTTTTGGTTCAGCACGGAACGGTGGTTGATCCAACCCTGGCGCTTTTTGAATTCTTCACTGCCAACACAGAAAAACCGCCAGTAAGTATCGAGCCTGGAGTTGCCAAAGTTGCTCCAGAGCTGGCATCGATCCTGGCTGAGGCCGGACCAGCGTCGCCGGTCGCCCCTCTTCTCGAGAGAGCAGTTCAAAAGGATATAGCCATTGTCGGCGCGCTTCACCACGCCGGAATTCCCATCGTCGCGGGCACCGACCAGACAGTCCCGGGCCACAGCTTGTACCGAGAAATCGAACTGTATGTCCAGGCGGGTTTCACACCGATGGAAGCGATTCAGGCCGCCACAATTGTGTCTGCTCGAGTGATGGGCCTCGATAAGGAGCTCGGTAGCGTGGAGGTAGGAAAGCGTGCCGATCTGATTATTGTGGATGCCAATCCGCTGGAATCCATTCACAACATTCGCAAAGTTGAATTCGTTATCACCAACGGCATCATGTACAACTGCGCCGAACTTTGGCGCAGCGTAGGTTTTAAACCCTAAAATAGTACTTTTAGCGCGACGATTCCGCTTGTTCCCGCGCTTCGTTGGAACTATGCTGCGCTCGCAAAATCGTTGTCGAGGGATATGAATGGAAAACTGGACTCGTAGGAAATTTTTCCTCTCTACTTTGGCAAGCAGCGTGGCCGCAGGCTCACGACGTCTATTCGGGGCTTCCGTGCCGGTAGCCGAAGCAGCTTTTCGGCTAGCGGCCACGCAAGCTTCGACCAAAGCCGCTCGCCCGCTGATCGTTTCTGCAGCCAATGGCTTTGAGCATCTGAATGACGGCATGGAAATCCTCAAATCCGGTGGGGACACCCTCGACGCTGTACTCGCCGTGGTTACCAAGGTGGAAGACGATCCCAACGACGACTCCGTCGGCTATGGGGGCTTGCCCAATGAAGACGGAGTTGTCGAGCTCGACGCCTCCGTGATGCACGGTCCTACGCGACGCGCCGGCGCTGTAGGTTCCATTCAGAAAATCAAGAATCCATCGCTGGTCGCAAAAGTTGTGATGGAGAAGACCAACCACGTTTTCATCGTAGGTTCTGGCGCGGAGAAGTTTGCGGTCGACGAAGGATTCAAGACCATGGATTTGCTCACTGACCGGTCGCGAATCGCGTGGCTTGCCTGGAAAGCATCTTCATCTGAAAATTGGCGCCCCGGCCTCGATAGTCCTGAGTGGAAAGAAAAACTCGTGCAACTCCTCGACACCCCCGAGAAAATGGCGTGGCGCGAGCATATCGAAGATGTCGTCATGCATCCACAAACCGGAACCATTAATTGCCTTGCGGTAGATGCGAAGGGAGATATTTCCGGCACTACCACCACTTCGGGGCTATCCTGGAAAATTGCCGGGCGTGTGGGAGATTCTCCAATCATCGGCGCGGGCCTCTGCGTCGATAACGACATCGGCGCCGCCGGTTCCACTGGACGCGGCGAAGAAAATATTAAAATCTCCGGCGGCCACACCATTGTGGAGATGATGCGTAAAGGTATGTCGCCTACCGACGCATGCCTGGAAGCGCTGCATCGCGTTGCCAGGAATTACAAACCTTTCCCGGAACGGCTGAAGCAATTCCACATTCAGTTTTACGCGCTGAACAAGAATGGAGAGTATGGCGCGGGAAGTTTGTGGGGCATGCATCCAGGCGGACGCCGTGTGCAATTTGCAGTTCACGACGGCACCAGCGCAACGCTGGTCCCATGCACACCGCTTTTCGATAAAGAAGGCGGCGACTACTAGAATCTACTGCACCAATTCCGAGACAAATACTAAGCGGACGCCCTGAGATTCCACGCGAGGCAATCCTTTCGCAAGTGCGGCAATGGTGTCAGGCCTGGGGTGTCCGATTGCGATAGCTGATCCATCGCGTTCTGCGTCTCGTGCGGCGAGTTCAAGCTGCCGAAGAATCGCTTCACGATTCGCTGAATCATCCAGAAACACTTTCCGCGATGCCGCGCGCACTCCGAACTTCTCGGCAGTGTCGTAAGCCACGGTCGAGGCCAGCGTGCGGCTGTCGACGAAAAATAGTCCTCGCTGGCGTAAATCCGGCATCAGCTCTGCCATCAATGCAGGGTCTGCCGTCGCGCGCGAACCCTGATGATTGTTTACGCCTACCGCGTGCGGCACCGTGTCCAGCATTCCGGCTAACGCCAAATCCACTTCCCTTGCGTCCATCCCCACACGCAATTCCACTTCCTCGGTTTTTGCTGTCGGGCTTTCTGACTGCATGGGAAGATGCAGCATCACTTGGTCGCCTCGGCGATAGGCTTCTTCCGCGACCTCTGAAGACAATGGCAAATGTGGAAGAATCGAAACGGTGAGTGGAAAACCAAGTGCGAGCAACGCATCCGCCGCGCTTCGATCGTAGCCCAGATCATCAATAATAATCGCTAGCCGCGCATTTTCACGGCCGTGGGTAGCTGGTGCTCGCGTCCGTGCACTAAGAGGCCTAACCACGTGGATTGTATGCGTGCGAACCCCGTCAAACGCATAATCGAAACGCACCACGCCCGCCGAGCTGGTTTCCACCATGGAAAGTTTGTGACGATCCGCGATCTTCTCTAAAGTTTTTCTGATCGCATTTGTCTCGGAATTATCGGAAAGCGAAATGTAGATGTTGTCCATAACCGACGGTCCACCCGCGCCCGAATTAGAGGGCTGAAGCTCGGGGCGTATCGTCACCTCCGACCTGTGCCCGCAAATCCTTTGCGCTGCGGAGACAATTTCGCCAGTAACCGCGCGAATCTCAGTCTTGGAGATTTTCTTGGTCCCGCATCCCGAAGCCACGAAAACGACTAATGCGGTGATAGAGGAAAGAATCCGCCGAAGGCGGAATCTATTGTGAAGAGAGAAAAGAAAAATTTGTCGCGCTGTTTCGCGCGATTGAGCCACGAGCGGCTAAGCCGCCTTTCGCACCGGAGCAGGAACTCCTTCCAGCACTTCAATGGCTCTTTTGACGACCGGGTCATCCGCAGAGACCGGTTTTTCGGAGGGAACCGGCTGAGTCTCATCGTTCGCCGCAATGGCCTCATCAATCGTAGGATGAACCTCGACGGTCGCAGCAACTCCATTCGCGGGAATTTCCTTGTTGTCCGGCGTGTAATAGTTTGCCACCGTCAAAATCAGAGCGGAGCCGTCATCCATTTCGATAAGTTTTTGCATCGAAGCAGTACCGTAGGTGCGGTCGCCGACCGTCTCCCCGCGATGATTGCCCGAAATCGCACTGGCAACAATTTCCGCGGGGCCCGCCGTTCCCACTCCAATCAGTACCGTCACCGGCTCTGTCCAAACAACCTTCGAAGGTTCCGCGGAAGACACAACCGGACTGATGGTTTGGCCCTTCAGCGTCGTGATTGTTCCAGACGGAACAAATAATTGAGCGGTCGAAACGCCCTCCACATCCAGACCAGACGGGCAATCACGCAAATCTAGAATCAGCTTCTTAAGACCCTGATGTTGAAATTGCGCGAGTTTCTCGTGGATCTGTTTTGTCGTACCCGCGCTAAATTCCGTTACACGAAGGTACGCGATATCGCCCGGCAATTTATCTTCGACGAGGCGAGGCGCAGGAAGTTTTGCCAGCGTGAGCTCCACGTCCTGCGGCTCCGTTTTTCCGCGTCGAATCACCGAAAGCTTTACAACACTTCCGGGCATTCCGCGAAGCAGCAACTCGGCTTGGCCAATGGCCATCTGCGCCGTACTGAACCCTGCAATTTTTTCAACGATGTCGCCGATTCGCAATCCAGCTTTAGCCGCCGGGCTATCCGGCATGGATCCGAGCACGCCAATGTAACCTCGCCTGATGAGGACCAAACCAGCCTCACCCGCCGCGCTGGTGGTGCTCTTTTCTTTGAAGTCTTTGTATTCCAGAGGACTCAGGTAGGCCGATTCCGAATCCAGCGAATCGAGCAATCCATGAAGCGCTCCGCTGGTCACTTGCCCGATGTTGGGATCGTCCACGTAGTCGTTCTGAACTTTATCGAGAACTTCGCTGTAGACCGTGAGCGCGCGATAGGCCTTTTCGTCGTTCGAGCGCGCCCGCACGTACCCAGTGGCCACAAACGCTATGACAACCAACGACAATATAATGACAATTTTCTTCGACAGTGGGCTCACAGGATTTTCCTTTTTTATGCCCCAGTGTATTGGCGATATCTGGTTAGACGCGTCGCCGCTCCGCAGGTTTGCATCGCGCGACGCCCCTTGCCTACGAATAATTATACCATTGGAGATAGCTCGTGGCCTTCGAATCAGGTTTGAAATTCAGCTATGTCGAGATTTCTGCGGGTTGGAGACGATCTGGCCAAACGAACCGCGATCTGAGCGGAGTCACCTTTATCTTCAACAACTTATAGGGTTTGTGCCGTACTCGTCATGCAGTAATTACTTCCGGGCAAACGTCGGCCGTGCTGAGGGAACCTCGAAGGCGTCTTGCTCGATTAGCGGCATCGATCCGGTGATATATGTCTGCGAGATGCGGTCCTGCCAAGTGAAGTGGTCTTCATCCCACAAAGCCCACACAAAACCGAGCATAAAAGTAGCGCCCGCGAGCAAGTAACCAAAGCTGCGCCACAGGAGTTGGCGAGTATCCGGAACGGTTCCGTCGAGCCGTACGGCGGTCAGGCAGAGCAGCTGCATACCAGGGGTAGCCTCAGCGCACGTAGTGAAGAGAGAGAAATATAGCCCGTAGAAAAGAAAAAAAGCGGCGAGATATACCGCAGTGTCCGTTTTTTCAACCACAAGCTGCCCGCCGAGCGATCGGAATAACCCGAGAAATGCCGCGTAAGTTAGTCCCAGAAAAATCCCGTCAAGCAATCCAGCCTTTCGCCGTTCCACCAGACTTGCTACCGGCACTAGAGCAGTCTGGGGATGCGCGCGCTCGTGCGTAGCAGTGGAAAAATCAAGTTCGGGCTGAACGCAGATGTCCACACGTTCAGTTTTGCGCTGCGCCATTCGCACGCGCTGTCGCTCCGCTTGGCGTTGGCGCTCAGCTTCTCGCTGGCGTTCCTGAGCCGCCTGTTCTTCGTTGATCCTGGTCTGCCGGGAAAAAGGCAACCCGGACTGTAAATCATCGGAGCGAAGATGTCCCCGCCGCGCGCGATAGTCCTCCAGCCGGCGCGAAACCTCTCGACGCCATTCGGGTTCAACCGGTTGTTCTTCGAGTGAGACCGAGACAGTAGGTGTACACGAAGACGAAGCGCGACTGATTGTTCCGGCGCCAACCGCCACCGGTTCGAGATTTTCGCCCGCTTCGGCGAGAGGTGCGTCACAAAAAGAGCAATTGTTGGCGACCTCAAGCAAGAGGGCGCCACACTCCGTGCATATTCTTATCACTGGTCCGTTTTGCGCTGCGGAAGCTCCAGTGGCGGAACGGCAGCAATGTTAGCAGGCCGACACCAAAACGACCGAGGTCGGATGTTGTGCGATGTCGCCTATCAGGCAACCGTACGCATGTCCGTTTATTCTGAATACCTCGAGGGCCAACAAGAACCGTGCGATTGCGGCCAAGGCAGGCGCATGTTAGGCTCAACTTTCTTTTCTCCACCCTTTTCGAGGTATTTCAGCATTCTCCGCTGATGCCACACGCGAAACTCACTCTGCCGTCCGCCAAGCTGCATTCTCTTTTCCTGGCCCTCATTATTTCCTTCGTGGTTTCTGGCTTGGCCTTAGCGCAAGATACCGCAAAACCGCTTCCGCAAGATTCCGCCAAGAAGAAGTCGACACAGGCAACCGACGCTTCGCCGCTAGCCGGCGCCAAGCCAGACCAAACCGCAACGCTGGAAGCAGACCAACAACGCCAGGTCGGGAGAATTTACTACGCAGACGGAAACGTCGATATCCATTACCAGAACTCACGCCTGCGCGCCGACCACGTGGAATACAACGAAGACACCTACGTCGCCATCGCCCGTGGCCACGTCCAGCTCGATTACATGAACCAGCACGTCGAGGCGGACGAAGCACATTACGAATTGCGCACCGGTCATGGAACGTTCATGCATGTGCGCGCCACATTTTCGATCGAGCGCAAGCCCTCGCCAATTCTGCTGGTCAGCTCAAATCCGCTTTACTTTGAGGCCGAAGAAGCCGAGCGGCTGGATGAGCACACCTACCGTATTAAAAAAGCTTGGATGACCGTTTGTGATCCGAACAAGCCCACTTGGAAATTTTATGCGCCGGAAGCGACCGTTTACTTGCAAAAGTCCGTGCACTTGGAAAACGGCGACTTTCGAGTTTTCTCTGTTCCGGTCTTGTATCTTCCCTACGCCACTTTTCCCGCCGGGAAAGATCGTGAATCCGGATTCATGATTCCGAATATCGGAGACAGTTCGAGCAAGGGATACATTTTGGGCGAGTCCTATTATTGGGCGCCCACAGATTGGATGGATGCGAGCCTTGGTGGAACGTATTACAGCAGAAGAGGCTGGGGCCAGCGTGCAGATCTTCGAATGCGTCCATGGGAAAATGCCAAACTTGACATCACCTACAACGGAGTGATCGACCGCGGTTTGGAACAGCCGCAAATTCCCGGGGAGCCTCCGGTGCCCGCCATTAACCAGGGCGGTCATGAAGCGCGCCTGCTCTTTACCGCTTTGTTGCCGGATGGCTGGCGCGCCGTGGCCGACTTGGACAACTTGACTTCGCTGACCTACCGCCTGGCTTGGAGCGAGACATATACGCAAGCGGTGAACTCCGAGGTACGCAACTCCGCTTTCCTCACCAATAATTTTCGCGGATTCAGTCTGAACTTCGCGGCGTTGAGCTATCAGAACTATCTGAGTGCTTCGCCGGACACTTACGTTTCGTTGCGTGCCGCGCCGGAAGTGCGCTTCAGTTCCGTTGACCAATCGCCTTTTCCTCAGCTCCCCATTTATTTTTCGTTTGAAGGGTTTTCAGATGCCGTCCATCGCAGCGAGACGGCCACAGCAGAGCCATTGGATACTCCCAATTTTGTTCCGCGAAGTGAGCTGGCGCCAACCGTAACGATACCCCTCCACTTCGGAAACTGGCTCGATGTGACACCGACTTTTACGTTGCGCTCCACCTATTACGGCGGGCAGCAGGAGAATAACGTCTACGTCCCTCAAGGTTTTTTCCGCACCACTGAAGAATTTTCCGTGGATTTTCGTCCGCCCTCCTTCGACCGTATCTGGGACAAATCCGGAACAAAATGGAAACACGCGATCGAGCCTGACATCGTTTACAACTACGTGAACGGGGTGAACGATTACGCGCGGTTCATACGTTTTGATGAAGACGAAACGTTGACCGACACAAATGAAATCCAGTATGGAATTACTCAGCGGCTCTATCGCCGCAAAAAAGATGGCGATGCAGAAGAAGTGATCCGCTGGCGGCTGCTGCAAAAATATTACTTCAACCCAACGTTCGGTGGAGCTTTAATAAACGGCCAGCGCAACGTATTTCAAGCGCTGGACGACATCACACCGTTCGCTTTTGCCGCCTCGCCACGCCGTTTTTCTCCCATCATTAGCGATCTGGTGATCGAACCGGGCAAGCACTTTGACACCGAATTCATCTTCAATTTTGACCCGCAACGAAATCAATTGACCGCGATTGGAACTTTGCTGAAACTTAAGCCTTATAAGGAATCATTTTTGACGCTGGCGCACTTTTCCACGACCAATCTCCCCACACCGCCCGACGAAAATCCGCCGGATTTCGTTTTCCAAACCCGCTCGAATCAGGTTCGCGCCCTGGTGGGTTACGGCGATTTGACACGAGTCGGCTTGAACGTCACCGCCGGACTCAGTTACGACTTTACTCAGGAAGCGTTTCAAAACCAGATTTTGGAAGCCAGTTACAACGGCTCCTGCTGTGGGTTTGGTTTTGAGTACCGGCGGTTTTCATTCGGTACAATTCGCAACGAAAACCAATACTTGATCGTTTTCCGCATCGCGAATCTCGGCTCAGCCGGAACACTGCGGCGCGCGGAGAAAATTTTCTGAAGCGGGCCGCGTGACACCGACACCGGAATCCGAGCTGGCGTTTCTATCCATTGAGCAGGCCGCTCGCTTGCTCCGCAGGAAAGAGATTTCCCTCGTCGATTTGGTGGACGCCGCGCTCCAGCAAATCGAGCGCTTGAATCCTTCGATCAACGCATTCCTAACTGTTCTCGCCGATCGCGCGCGAAGGCAAGCGCGCCTGGCCGAGCGTGAACTTGTCCGCAGACCGCGTGGAAGCCGAGCAAACATCAGTAATCCTCTCTTCGGCATTCCGATTGCCCTGAAGGACAATTTCTACACGCGCGGTATCCGCACCACGGCCGGTTCCAAAATTCTCGCGAATTTCATTCCCAAGCAAGACAGCAATGTTGCCGCCCATTTTGCCGCCGCGGGAGCGATTCTCCTCGGCAAAACGAACATGCACGAGTTTGCCTACGGCATCACAAATGAAAATCCGCATTATGGCGCCGTGCACAATCCTTGGGCAATCGATCGCATATCGGGTGGTTCGAGCGGTGGTTCTTCGGCAGCCACAGCAGCGGGTATGTGTTTTGGTTCTGTTGGTACGGATACCGGCGGATCGATTCGTATTCCATCTGCGCTTTGCGGCATTGTTGGACTGAAGCCCACCTATGGATTGGTCAGCGTTTCCGGTGTAATTCCTCTCGCGCCCAGCTTTGATCACGCGGGCCCCCTCGCGCGCCGTGTCATAGATACCTGCATCATTTTGCAAGCGATTGCCGGAAAATATCCCGGTGGTGCGATCCGGCCTGATTTTCGAAAGCTAAAACGAACTCGCCTCCGTCGATTTCGCCTGGGATGGCCAAAGGAATATTTCTTTGAACGGGTCGATCCTCAAGTCCGGCTCGCCCTTGACGCTGCAGCAAAAGCATTAAAAGAAATTGGCGGTCGAATCCAGGACGTATCCCTTCCGCATCTCGCCGATTCCCAGGAGCCCTCCACACAGATCGCCTTGGCCGAAGCCACTCACTATCACCAATCACAGGGGTTTTATCCGTCTCGAGCGGCTGATTACGGTGAGGACGTAAGCAGTCGCTTGGAAATGGGCACCCAAGTACGTGCCGCACATTATCTTCAAGCACTCGAAGTGAAGCGCCAGGTTGAAAGAGATTTTGAATGTGCATTCCAGCGCGTGGACGCGATTCTGGCACCCGCGGTTCCGATCGCCGCCCCGCACATCGGAGAAGACGAAGTAATGATCGACGGCCAAAAAGAGGCGGTCCGCTCAGCTCTCGTGCGCCTGAACCGGCCCGCCAACTTGACCGGGCACCCAGCCATTTCAATTCCGTGTGGGTTTGCCCGCGATGGATTGCCCGTGGGACTGCAGCTGATCGGCCGGAAATGGGGAGAAGCAACTTTACTGGCAATTGCATTTGCCTTCGAACAGGCGACGAACTGGCACACTCGCGATCCAATGTTTTGCCGCAGCGCCAGCGCGTCAAAAAGCTCAAGCACGCGTCTAATGGATGTGTAAGTATAACAAGTTGGATTATGCGCGGGGCGCTCGCCGGAGCGCCGGAACGTTTCAAAAGGGCTGACAAGACAAAAATGGGAGTTTCCGCATTAGCCGCCTTCGTTGCAGGACTCGTCTCCTTTCTTTCGCCTTGCGTGCTGCCTCTTGTGCCGGGTTATATCTCGATGCTCTCCGGTATCGGCGTTGAGCAACTCAAAGAAGGACAAACTCCGCGCGGTGGATTGCTCACTTCTGCTCTCGCATTCGTTTTCGGATTCTCCATCGTGTTCATCACGTTTGGTGCCTCTGCAAGCGCGGTAGGCTCCTTTCTAGTCCGCAACCGCAGCCTCCTCGCCCCTCTGGCCGGAGCGCTGATCGTCTTGTTCGGATTGCACCTGGTGGGATGGCTCACGAAGATTTCCCTGCGTGCCGGATTCGTGATTGGAATTCTTCTGGTGGCAGCTGGTGTCGTTCTGAATTTTCGGCCAGGGATTGCCGGCCACGCGCTGAAAGCCGTTCATTTCTATTCTGTCGCTATAATTTTTCTTTTGGGACCGGCCATGACGCGCTGGCTGAATCGCGACGTGCATTTTCGAAATCTCGGTGGTCAACCCGGCATCGTCAGCGGTTTTTTGATGGGTTTTGCTTTCGCCTTCGGGTGGACGCCCTGTATCGGCCCGATCCTTGCCGGCGTGCTGGCCATTGCGGCCACCCGCGAAACCATCGGCCAGGGTGTTTTCCTGCTAGCCTGTTACTCGGCGGGA
>JBEKHG010000013.1:0-81873 GCA_050012395.1 Candidatus Acidiferrales bacterium | reverse complement strand
CTGTTTTAATTGAATCACGCGGAACGCTAGCATTTTGTTTTGGGAAATTCAAGGAGTCGTGTGTGTGTGCGTACTGGTACTGCGGCGCAGTTTCAGGTTCAAGTGATGCCCGTGGCCAGGCATCCGGTGTTAATTTCGACGAGAATGATTCATTGATGATCATCGATGGATTTGATAGGCTACGGAGCGTAAGAATCGATGGTAATGGCCGCCAACACAAAATGCGCGACGTCCGGTTGTTGCCCCGAGGTGAAGTCCCCCAAGCTTACACAGCCTCGTGCGGAGCAGTACGCCTGCTGTTTCAAAGCGCTGGCCGATCCGATGCGCATTCGAATACTCAACCTGCTGGCGACGAACGAGCAGCCGGTCTGCGTTTGCGACATTGTTAAACATTTTCCAATCGGGCAGCCGACAATATCGCATCACCTGAAGATTCTGCGCGGTTGCCAGTTCGTTCTTGCGGAACGGCGTGGAACATTTATGTATTACCGGGTGAACCGCAAGTGCGTTGCGGGATTCCCTCGGGCCGCGCGCCTGATCATGAACGTATAAGGAGGAACTTTCGGATGCGTGTTAGCTTACACCTATCCATCGAATATCGTCGATGTTCGATTGACTTTCACAGAATGGCCGTTTTCGGTTTTCCCGAAATCTCCGGGCGCCATGTTTGGAGCAAGCCATGAAAAGGAAGGGGCTCACCAGAAGAGCATTTTTAACGACGGCGAGCGCAACCCTGGGAGCTACGGCGGTCCCTGCGATTGGCTTCCCGCAGGAATTGGGGGCGCCACGCCGCGCTTACGGGGAACGGTCGCCGTTCGAAAAATCCGTTCGTTTCTTTCCCGAGTCAATCACACCGGCAACAAGCTATAGCAGAACGCCATTGCAGGACCTATTCGGCATCATCACGCCCTCCGCGTTGCATTACGAGGTTCATCATTCGGGAGTGCCTGAAATCGATCCTCGCCGTCACGAGGTATTGGTTCATGGCTTAGTCGAGCGGCCGTTGATTTTCACGATGGAAGACTTCCATCGGTTGCCGTCGGTCTCGAGAATCCACTTCCTCGAATGTGCCGGCAATAGCGGCGGTGAGCAGATAGCGCGGCCCGCCAGGGATCCGCAGAGGAGCCATGGCCTTCTGAGCTGTAGCGAATGGACGGGCGTCCCGCTGCGGATTCTGCTGGAGCAAGTCGGATTAAAACCAAGCGCGAAGTGGATCGTCGCGGAAGGCGCCGATGCGGGGCGACTAGCACGGAGCATTCCTCTTGAGAAGGCACTGGATGACGTGTTGGTGGCTTATGGACAAAACGGCGAAGCCCTGCGCCCGGAGCAGGGATATCCCGTACGACTCGTGGTTCCGGGTTGGGAAGGGAATGTAAACATTAAGTGGCTGGGGCGCGTTCAGGTGGTCGATCAACCTTACATGACGGCGTACGAAACAGGTCACTACACGGACCTGATGCCGGATGGAAAGGCGCGACAATTCACATTCGTGATGGAAGCCAAGTCTGTGATCACGCGCCCTGCTGGTGGGCAGGAACTATCTGGTCCGGGCTTCTATGAGATCACCGGCCTGGCGTGGTCGGGGAGGGGTCGGATCACCAAGGCTGAGGTTTCGACGGATGGGGGCGAGAACTGGCAGGACGCACAACTGAATGAGCCAATCCTGCCGAAAGCACTTACGCGCTTTCGCTTTCCATGGTGGTGGGATGGGAAAGATACGTCGCTTCAGTCGCGATGCACGGACGAAACCGGCTACTTACAGCCGACTCGCGAGGAACTCGTGGCCGTACGCGGATTAAACGCAACCGACCATTACAACGGCATCAAGGTGTGGTACGTCCGGAAAGATGGGAAGGTAAGCCATGAACAAGGCTAGGCTCTTCATACTTTGCGCAGCGATCGCCGTAGTGACAGCTGCGGTTGCGCAAAGTCCAAGCTACAAACTCGGAAGGCCGCCGAGCGCAGAAGAAATTCGCGAGCGCGACATCTCGGTGGCCCCGGATGGTTCTGGGCTGCCGGTGGGACACGGCACGGTCACGCAAGGACGGCACGACTATCAGGTGCTCTGCGCCAACTGCCACGGAGATCGCGGCCAGGGAATGTTGCAGTATCCGGCGCTTGTTGGAGGTCAGGGAACGCTGCAGAGCAAGAACCCGGTGAAAACGGTGGGCAGCTACTGGCCTTATGCGACGACGGTCTGGGACTTCATACATCGCACTATGCCGTATGCGCGACCTGGAAGCCTTACGCCCGACGAGACCTACGCGGTTACGGCGTTTATTCTGTACCTGAACGGAATTATCGACGAAAAAACGGAGTTGAACAAAATGACGCTGCCTCGCGTGAAAATGCCCAATCGGAACGGATTTGTTGGCGATCCTCGCCCGGACGTGCCAGCCAAGAAAGTCGGACAACTAAAGTTCTAGCATGTTACTTCCCTGCGTACGCGACATATCAGGCACTTGAATACCCTCCCGCAGGCCGATGAAGAACGAGGATGTTTTCCGCTCTAGTGTCCAACCTGGGGATGAGCCAACGGAATAGAAATGTCGCCGCGATGGTTCCGCCGAGTTGCGCCGCTACAAACGGGGGCACCGTAAAGGTCCGCTCGTTTTGTTCCGGTGTACCGGAAGCTGCGAAATACGGCTCGGCCTGCAATAGTTGGCGTTTGCGCTAGAAGGCGAGTCCAAAGCAGTTCGACGCTGAAAACGGGGCGCGACGAATTTACGCTATTGGGAGGAGGAGAAGGTGTCGCAAGCGGCTGGGCTACCGGAGCTAAAACCCTGTTTGAACCAGTAGGTGCGTTGGGCAGAGGTACCGTGAGTGAATTTGTCGGGCATTACACGGCCGGTTTCCATTTTTTGCAAGTGGTCGTCGCCGACGGCGGCAGCGGCGTTGACGGCAGAATCAACGTCGCCCTTTTCCAGAAGATCGCGCTGCTCCGTGGAGTTGGCCCAGACTCCGGCATAGCAATCGGCTTGGAGTTCAACGCGTATGGAGATGGCATTGGCCATTTTGGGATTTTGTTGCACTTCCTGGCGAACTTTTTGCTCGGTGCCGACGATTTTCTGCACGTGATGGCCGATTTCGTGGGCGATTACGTAGGCTTGCGCGAATTCGCCGGAAGCGCCGAGCTGATTTTTCAGTTCGTTGAAAAAGCTCAGGTCGAGGTAAACCTTTTCGTCGCCGGGACAATAAAAGGGGCCGGTGGCGGTTTGCGCGAGGCCGCAGGCGGAATCGATGCCGCCGCGGTAGAGGACGAGTTTCGCGTGGCGATAATTGGGAATGATTTTGGTCCAGGTATTTTGCACGTCGTCGAGGACGAAGGAAACGAATTGGACTTCGCGCTGTTCTGCGGCACTCTGCTCAGTAGAAGCGGGCACGCTCTGCGTGGATTCGGTGGCAGAGGAGCCGCCGAGGAAAGGGGTAAGCAGGTCGCGGTGAAAAATAAAACTTAGGACCAGAAGGATCAGGATTCCACCGATGCCAATGTGAATGCCGCCGGGGAATCCTCCGCCGCCGCTGCTGGAGCGGTCGTCTTCTACGTCACTGCTGATGCCCCCTGGTGTCCAACGCATGAGAATCTCCTGGTAACGCACGCGGGTTAAGGCCAATCTACTATACGGGTACACCTAATAGGGACAACTCTATTCTTCGCGGGGAACCTGGGTAGGGCTCGGCACTTCAGTGGAACTAGCAAGGGTTGAAGAGCTTCGGAATAAGATCCATAGAAAAATGCCGCGCTGAAGACGCAGCCATCCCGCCGGCAGACAGGCGTTACATTTAGACCTCAAGGCTTTTGGCACGGGCCACGACGAAACGGTCACATGGGAGCAAACACGAAAAAAGCGGACGGTAGGTGGCGTTATCGATGGCTCGCGTGGGTTGCGGGAGCTTTCGGAGTAAGTGTGTGCGTGTTGGTGATGGTAGTGGCGATCAAGTCTCCTTTTACCGAGGGGAAGGTAGCGCAGAGCTTGGAGGAGACGGTTCGGGCAAAAGTTTCGTTTGGGAAGTATCGCATGACATATTTTCCGCATCCGGGGTGCGTGGCTGAAAATGTGACGTTCACACGCGAGGGAGGCGCGAAGAATATTCCGTCGCTGGTGACCGTGCAAAGACTGGAAATCGAATCGCATTATGCGGACACGATCGTGAGGCCTGGATACGTCGCGCTGGTGAAACTGAATGGACTGCACGTGCAAATACCGCCGCGGGGAGTGAATGCGGGCAGCCCGACTTCGCCGCAGAGCGAGAGCACCAATGTGCGCGTGGGAGAAATCGTCGCGGACGGAGCGGTGCTGGAGATTGGGCGAGCAAACAATATGCCGCCGCTTAAATTTGAAATGCACTCGCTGACAGTGAGGTCTTTTGCGCACAACAGCGAGTGGTCGTACCAGGTTTCGATGAAGAACGCGGAGCCACCGGGTGAAATTATTTCTAAAGGAAAATTCGGGCCTTTGAATCTGGAGCAGGTGGAAGCGACCCCGCTATCGGGTGAGTACACATTTCAACAGGCGGATCTGAGTGTGTTCGACGGGATCTCGGGAACGCTATCGTCCACCGGCGAATTTAGCGGAAAGTTGGGAGAAGTCGCAGTACATGGAACACTCGACATTCCCGACTTTGCAGTGGTGAGAAGCAAACACAATGTGCATGTGACTTCACGGTTTAATGCGAGTGTAAACGGGACGAACGGAGACGTTTTTCTGAAACAGATTCAAGCGTCATTTCTGCAAACTTCCGTGGCCGCTTCCGGCAGCGTGGCTGGTAAACCGGGACAAAATGGTAAAACGACAACCGTAGATGTGGAATTGAACAACGGGAGGATCCAAGACCTATTGGTACTGCTCGCGTCCACAAAGCATGCGCCGATGAATGGCGCGACGAGTTTTAAAGCGCACGTGACGATCCTGCCGCTGGGGCGTCCGTTTTTGAAAGAGCTGGTGATACGCGGAGATTTTGGTGTGGACCAAGCTGCGTTCAGGAAGCCCAGCAGGCAGGAACAGGTTGATGAGTTGAGCGAACGCGCGCGAGGCGAGAAAAAAGGTAAGGACAAAGGCAAAGACCAGAGTAAGGAGCCGGACAAACAGGAGAGCAAAAACGACAGTAATGCGAAAGCTGACCCTGCCGGAGACGATCCTGAGAATATAGTGATGAATTTGCGCGGGCATTTAGAGCTGCGCGACGGGGTGGCGAAGTTTTCGGAATTGACTTTTGACGTGCCGGGAGCGTCGGCGCGCATGAACGGAACTTATAACCTGGAAAATGAGCAAATCGATTTTCACGGAGCGTTAAAGACAGAAGCGGAGATTTCGCAAGATACTACCGGAATTAAATCAGCGCTACTGAAGCCGCTGAATCCTTTATTCAAAAAAAAGAAAGCCGGGGCCGACATTCCCGTGAAGATGACCGGAACATATCACGATCCGAAGTTCGGGTTTGATGTGGCCGGAGTGGTGAAGTAGGAACGCAGGCGATAAAGGCGGGGATTTATCCGGCTCGCTTACACTGAATTAACCAGGATAATAACGGGAGTCTGGTATGGGCCTCAAAAGCGAATGCGGGTAGGCTTGCGAAGCTTCAAGTAACCAGGAGGACTTATGTTGGCCGCAATCGGCGCAGTACTAATCATTCTCTGGCTGTTGGGATTTCTAGCTTTCCACGTGACGGTGGGTTTCATTCATATACTTCTGGTGCTTGGAATCATTATGATCATCATGCATTTCGTTCGCGGCAGCAGCACGGCTTAAATAACCGCGATGAGTTAGGCCGTTGGGATTCACCAATCCGGACGGTCTTTGTGAAAGCGCATGCGGATCGGGCGTAACTCCTCGGGCTGCCAGCCGTGTTCAGGGCATTCCAACCTAAGGGGAAATTGCTTCGCACCGGGCACGGGTTTCAAAACCAGCGTGACGCCGCACTTCAGACAGACAGGCAAGGCTGTTGTTTTTTCCGACAACTTTAGACCCCGACAGTAGAGCGTTGACTTAGGAACATCTCCTTATTCGTCTCCATTACTTTGCTAGGGTCCTGGAGTCTTGGCTACTGGTAAATCGGGTGGCTATTCGTTGCTGCCGATGTTCTCGCCGCTGACATTCTTCTTCTTGAATTTATTGCGATAACCTTCATTGAACTCCGAACCACGCGTGCATGGCGATGGCGCCACCGAGCGAAGCCAACAGGGCCGCGGGCATCGCTAGCAGGCCAACTTTTAGAAAGCTCCAGAAACTTACGTCGAGCTTCTCTTTGCGGAGAGCGATGAGCCAAAGAATGGTTGCGAGCGAGCCGGTGATGGAAAGGTTGGGTCCGAGATCAACGCCGATCATTACCGCGCTGGCAAGCAGTCCCTTGGCATGAACGCTTTGCAACGCACTGCCGGCAATCAATCCGAGCGGAAGATTATTTACAATGTTGTTGGCTAAGCCGACGACGAAGCCGGTGATCAGCGCTCCCGCGGCGGGGCCGCGCGCCTCCGCCCAGAGAAGACACGCTTGGGTCAGCTTCATTGCGCCGATACTTTCCACTGCATCGACAAGTATGAAAAGTCCGGCGACGAGAGCCAGGGTGCTCCAACTAATTTCGCGAAAGAGTGGAAGCGGATTGTTTCGCGCCTTGAGCGAAACGATAGCGGTGACGGCGAGAGCGGTAAGGCACGTAGGCAGACCTAAATCCGAATCCAGACCTGAAGCGATAAGGAGCACGACGGCGGTCGCGGCTAATCCTCCGAGCACAAGCTTTCCGCGGTGGTCGAGCAAATGATTTTGAACCGCGTGTTCGATGACTCCGTGGAGCTGTTTGCGGAAAATCCAACGGAGCACCAAAAACGTAGTCACGATGGAAAAAAGCGAAGGAACGGCGAACCATAGCAGCCAGCGTCCGAGTGGGGGCATCTGGTTGTGAAAAACGACGAGATTGGCCGGATTGGAAATCGGCAGGACGAAGGAAGCGGCGTTGGCGATGAATGCGCACACAAAAAGATAAGGCAAAGGTTCGACTTTGGCCTTGCGCACGGCAACCAGAATCGCGGGGGTGAGGACGACGGCGGTTGCGTCGTTTGACATGAAAATCGTAACGACGGTACCGACGATGTAAACCAGCAGAAACAAGCGCGAGTAGGAACCCTGCGCGCTTCGCACGGCGGTGGACGACAGCCAATCGAAGACGCCATGTTCGCGGGCAAGTTCGGAGAGCAACATCATGCCGATTAGAAAGAGATAGACATCGGTTCCTTTCGCGGCGGCTCGGCCTGCCAACTTCAACGGAATCAGACGCAGGATCACAAGCAGGAAAACTCCTGCGCCGATCCAATACACCTCGGGAATATTTCGCGGACGGATCAACATCAGCAAAACGCTGACGGCGACTATCAGCGCCAGCAGGAGATGGGCAAGAGCAGGAGAGAACATTTACAAGTTTCTTCCGCTGGGGTTCAGGCCGAGTCCCTTGCCGGGGGTGCTACGATCCGGCTTTTCCAACGGTTCGTTATTGCGGCGGAGGCCGGTGCGGAGTTCCATATCGTTTGCCCCCGAGAACGACATCGCTACAGGCGCGGAATCTCTGCCAGTGCGCGGGGATTCGTGTGCATCGCTTGGATTGGACGAATTGTTGATAGGGAGAGTTTCGGGGACCGCAAGCCAAAGCAGCGCGAACGCGGCCAATGCGACAGCGGCAAGACTCAGAAATGAGGCTTGGTAACTGATTCGCTGGATGAGAACACCGCCTATGGTTGTGCTCAAGGCCGCTCCGATGCCGACCATCGTGGCGAGCGCGCCCGCTGCCAGGTTGAACCTTCCAGTCCCTTCCGTAAGGTCTTTGATCACCAGGATTGAAACGATCCCGAAAATAGCGTTGGCCACTCCGTCGAGCGTCTGTATCGCAATTAAAGCCCAGGTGACATGGGTAAGAGTGTAGAGGATTCCGCGAATCGGGAGTACCCCATATCCCAACATCAAGAGCGGTTTACGTCCTTTTGCTCCCGCACGCTTACCGATCCATGCGGCCGAAATTGCGATTACGAGTTGGGTGACGATAATGCAAGCGGACATGAATGCCGCCGCGGCTTTGAGATTCCTCTTGGAGAGCATCTCTCCGAGTTCGGGGAGCATAGCGGCATTGGCTAGATGAAACAGAAAGGCGGCGAGAAGAAAGTAGAGAAGTGTCCGGTCTTTCACCAGGGCGAGAAGACCTTCGGGTTTGAGTGTGGTTTCACCTTCCTTGGAGCCGCGAGCGCGGGCGTAATCGATCTGCTTGGCGTCAATGCCCAGGACTGAGATCACGGCAGGTATTGCCATCAGCCCAGCAATGATGAAAATCGCGCGATAGCCAAACCTGTAGCTGACATAAGCGATCAGAAGGGCGGTGAAAACGTTTCCGGTGGAATTGAAAGCCTGGTTTTTTCCGAATTGCCGGTCAAAGAGCTTGACGCCCACGATACCGAGGGTGATGGCGGCGACCGTTGGGCCGAGAAACGGGGCCGCTCCGCCGATCAGGAAAAGAGCGGAGTAAACAAAGAGCGGGCTTGGATGAGCCATGAGGAGAATGGCGCCGCAGACCAGCACGCAAAGGCTCACGATAATGAGCAGGCGCTTTCTGCGCACAGCATCCACAATCGCGCCCGCTGGGGTCTGCATCGCAACCGTGGTGAGACCGCCGAACGTCAGCGCATAGCCCACGCTACCAGGATTCCATCCGGAAGAGGCAAGGTAGGCGGCGACGAACGGGCCCAGTCCGGTCTGTACGTCGGCGAGGAAGAAGTTCAACCATTCCAGAAAGTGCAAGCTGCGGCGCTTGTTGGATACCGAGTTATTCAAGCTGGTCCTCTCCTCTTAAGACGCTCAATAAAACCAATAAGAAAAGATGCCGTAGCGGCGCTAACGTGACCGACTGTTTTTGGAAGTCGGGCGCTGACGAAGACCGGAATTGTGGAACAGCATTGGGAGTGTCGGGCGGTGAATCGAATGCGGCGGGGGCCGTGAGACCAAAAGGATGTGCCGAATCGGCGCCGCGAGAGGCGGATAGTGGCCAGTGATCCTAGCCGAAGACCACTGACCACCACCGGTTTACTCTGACATTTTTGCGACGTGCACATCGAAGCCTGTTTTCGGCAGCAGCGATGTAAGGGCGAAGGCCTTGAAGCCGTTGCCGTCGATTTCGGTGTGGCGGAAGACTCCGGGTTCGCTTTCGATGGTTTCGCGGCGGCCTTGCATATCGTCGAGGAACGACTCCGCTTCGGACATGGTGGCCTTTCCGCTTTTGGTCTGCGTCACCACGGCTTCGGAGGCATACGAGCGGACAAGTTTCGGCCAATATTTTTCCAGCAACTCGGTGCTGGCGAAAACATCGGACCAGATGACGTGTCCGTTGACCGCGACGACCACTCCGACCGCTTTACGATCGCGGAGCTGTTGGATCAGACTTTGGTAATTCTGTTCGATGGGCCTGGCGATTTTGTCCACTTCCTGCTTCACGCGCTTGTTTTCCATCACGACGGCATAGGAACTCGTGGAGTTTAGTTCATCAGCTGCCGCGGGCGTTGCTCCCGCCACCTCGACTGTAACTGACTGCTGTTCCTTTCTGACCTCGGCCCAAACTTGTGCCTGATCTTTGTCGCCCATCGCTTTCGCGCGCACGGAAGGCTGAACCATCAATGTGGAGGCGTTTCCGTTGCTGCTTCCAACAGGAGCGCCAGCCCTCGCGGCGTAGGTGGCCCCGGATGTTCCAAAATTAGCGCTGGTCGCGACCCAGCGACCGGGTTCCACGCAGAACACACTGAGATCCACGGGATCGCTTTCCGGTGGAACGATGCGATCCTTACCAATCACGCGGTCCTGCTTGCCACCGGCGACGACCTCACCGGCGAGAAGCAACAGAGGGCGCTTCGAATTGTTTATCAGGACGAGGCGGTTTACTTCGGCGCTATCGTGCTGGACTGGCGGCGTGTTGTGCCGCCGCACCAGCCCTTGAACATTTCCGTACTCGGTGACTACTACGTCTCCGGAACGCAAGCCTTCGTCGAGTGTAAGAAACTCGCCCGTGGGGTAGGATTTGGAAGCGACAACCGGAAACACGGTGAGGCTACCGTTGCGGATGGGCTCCAGAACTTTGAGGCCGGAATCGGAGAATTCCTGTCCGGCATGGGCCAAGCGCAACTTCAGGCAAAGTGTGGCCGCCACGGCCAACATTGCAATCACGGTGACGAATAATTTTAGACGTTTCGGACGCATAGCTATTCTCCTTTTGGGCGGACTGGTACGCTGCGCCAGGACTGGTGTTCCCACCGCCACGAACTTCGCGCCGCTCAACTCGACTTGGTGGAAGAACGAAAAGAAAAGAGGAGCTTGCAGACAAAATTCACGTTACCGGCATCTGAGGACTTGATAGCATCAGCAGGAGTGGGCCCGCAGTTTTCTTTTTTTAACGATATGAGCGTTACGTTACCGATATCGGGCGCCGTGCAATCGGCAGTGGCCGAGATGATGGCGGAGCTGCACGCGAAAAGCGGATGCGAGAAGTTCGGTTTGAGCCGCGAAAGTTTTGCCGCGATTTTGTGTGGCGTGGCCGCGAAAGACCTGCCTGCAGAAGCAAGTAAATCCGAGGTTTGCGTGTTTTTGCGGGCTTTGCGCGTGGACGAGCTTGCTCTGGCACGAGCGTGCGCCGCCGGAGACAACTCAGCCTGGGAAATTTTCCTTACGCGCTACCGCGAAAAACTTTATCTGGCGGCGCTGCGGATCGCGCGCGAGGAGTCTGCGGCCCGCGACCTAGCTGACAGTTTGTATGCGGAGTTGTATGGCACGAACTTGCGCGACGGCGCGCGCGTTTCAAAACTTGAATCGTTCACGGGGCGGGGATCTTTGGAAGGCTGGCTGCGGACGGTACTCGCGCAAGAGTTTGTGAATCGCTACCGCCGCACCAAACGGCTAGTGAGTCTCGATGAAGAGATTGAGGACGGCGCGCAATTTCCAGCGCCTGAGCCGGAGATGAACTCGATTGCGGATTCGCGGGTGGAATCGTCAACTGACGCAGCTTTGGCGGCGCTTTCCGGCGAAGACCGTTTGGTGCTGGCGGCGTATTATCTGGATGGCCGCACGCTGGCTGAAGTGGGGCGCATGATTGGTGTTCACGAGTCCACGATCAGCCGCAAGGTAGATAAACTGGCGAAGTCGTTGCGCAAGAAAATTGTGGCAAACATGGTTCAGCAAGGCCTTGACCGCCACGCAGCCGAAGAAGCGGTGGAAGTGGATGTGCGCGACCTGCATGTGAATATTCGGCGGAGTTTGGGGCAAGAAACTCCGGCAGCAGCGTTCTCTGAAAAGGAGAAAGCGCTGAATTTTCAGGGAAAGATTGCCCCGCGGGCTAAGAGCTTAGAAGAAACTGAAATTTAAGCGGCGGAAGGGACAGCAAAAACCAAGAATGCGAGACGTACCCAAAATCGCGCTGAAGCGGTTGCAGGAAACAGCGGCGGCAGGAACACACCCGGACGCGGACCTGCTTGCGGCGTTTGCAGAGCGGTCACTTGGTGAAACTGAGCGAGCGAGGATGATGGAGCATCTTTCGCGTTGCAGCGATTGCCGCGAGGTTGTCGCGTTGGCCGCTCTGCCTGCCACCGAAGTGGCGGCTGTGAAGATTCCTGCTACGCCGGCCAGCGGCGGTTGGTTCGCTTGGCCCGTTCTCCGATGGGTCGTGGTGGCAGCCGCAATTGTTGCGATTGCTTCGGTCGGAATTGTGCAATACAGGCAGCGGCAGAAGAACGAGACTTTGGTTTCCCGTCTTACATCCAGCAGCGAAACGAGCTCCACGGCCGAAGCGATTCCTTCGCCGTCTGCGGCTCCGGCTGTCCCTGAAATGAAAAAGGCTCTCTCTCCGACGGAAAAGCAAAGTCAATCGGGAATACGAAAGAAGGCGCTCCCGAGCCGCACAGATGACTTGTTCGCGGACAGATTGGTTGTGCCAGCGAATCCGGCCATGCCCAAAGCCCAGGCAATGCGAGGTACGGCTGCAGGAAGTGCGCCGCGTGGTGCTCTCGGGTTCACCAATAATGGCGGTGGCGTAGTTCCGAAGGCAGCGCCACGTTCTTCTTCGGGCGACACTTTTGCGATGAACGGTAACTTGCAAAATGCGACGCCGGCAGAAACTGCAAAGCTCGCTCCAGTTTTGAGCGGCGGTCAGCCGAGTACGGCCCCGTCTTCTGCACAGACGGTGGAAGTGGAATCGCAGGGAGAGGCAGTTACGGCGGCCACGGATAACCAGGTTTCGGATCAGCTTATTGAAAATAAGAAACAGCAGCCGTTGTCGTACCAATCTTCTCCAACTGTGGGGGTGGTGGCACCCAAGGATGCCGCGACCGCAACAGGGGTAGCCAGGTTGTCGGCTGCGTCTCCGCGATGGAGCATCGGTGCGGATGGCGCACTATTGCGCTCTTTCGATGCGGGCAATACATGGGTGGAAGTGGACGTGAACTCGGAGATGGCATCGAGCCGCGCGAAGGCAGGAGACAACGGTGACACGTTAGAGCAAACGGCGAAGAAAAAAGCGAAGACACAACGCAGCATGAGCCAAGTATTCCGGGCGGTGTCAGCTCAAGGCACCGAAGTTTGGGCTGGCGGTTCAGCCGGGACGCTTTACCATTCGTCCGATTCGGGATCGCGCTGGACGCGCGTGCTGCCGTCCTCATCCGGCACGACGCTGACAGGCGATATCACGAGCATCGAATTTTCCGATGCGCAACACGGCAGAATAGTAACCAGCGCAGGTGAAATTTGGATCACGGCGGATAACGGCCACACTTGGCAGCGGTAATCGCGCGCGGTTTGGCTGGCGCCATTTCGAAAGAGATCCGGAACGCGTTTGAGTGAGGTCAACGTAAATGACAAGGAGGTCTAACGCGTCCTTCGGCACGCCGAGTTTTTCACGACAAACGCTTATTACTTCTGCCGAATCGAAAATGCGCTGAGACTAAAGAAGCTTGGACAATTGGCAAGGAAGAAGTATCGTATTATTGGAAGGTTAGAGGGGCCCGTAGCTCAATTGGTTAGAGCGTCCGGCTCATAATCGGTAGGTTCCTGGTTCAAGTCCAGGCGGGCCCACTAAAGACATCTCTATTCACGACCATTTCAATTAGATGAACTCCGCGTCTGCCTTACGGCACATTTCCGTTCAGCCATCGTTCTACTCCGGCAGTTCGGGTTCTTCCTTTCGCTAGAGGCATTCCGTATTGTTTACAAAGCGCAGGTTTGCAGTTTTTCTCCGAAGTCGAGTAGGACAACACATTTACTTCTGCTTACTTCTGCAAGCCGGCTGTGGCGTTTAGGATGATGTGCAACGGAGCCACATGCGCGGGCTTGGCGTAGCGATTCACGAGAAAACGCTGGCCGTCTTTGGTTACGTCATACGAGAACTGATCTGTGGAAGAGACCTGAGCCCGGAACTGAGTGCGAAACAACGGCGTGGGGTTGCCTGCGGCGAAAGTTCCGTCACTCGTGACCGGTACCGCCATTAAAGTGCTCCCCGCTCCGATGTAGAACATCTCTTTGCCATCGCCGCGCCAACGAGGCTCGGTGCCTCCGCCTCGAGAAACTTGCCACTTCCCTGCCGCGGCGGGATAGGTGGTCACGTAAATCTCCCAATCGCCGGATTCATTCGACGCATAGGCCACCCACTTGCCGTCGGGAGAAATCTGTCCGTTGTTTTCGCTGGTTTTGGTGGTGAGAAAGCGCGTCATTTTTCCGCCCGAGGTGGAAAGCAGCACGAGTTGGGATCCTCCCTCGGCGGGCTGCAAGGTGCAGAGAAGCTCCTTATTGTCGAGCGACCAGGAGTTCGGATTGACGTCATCACTAACCTGACCACTATCTTTGACAGAAAAAATCGACCTGGCAGGCTGCAACCCTTGTGCCTGTTTCACAAAAACATTCGTATCGCTGGCTTGAAGAGAGCGATAAGCGATCAAGGATCCGTCTCGGGACCAAACACCTCCGACATCTTCGGCGTTGTCGAAGGTAAAGCGCGAATTAGTGCCGCGCTTGACATCGTTCAGCCAAACATTAACGCTGGTCGCTTTTACGTCGGCCATGTCCAGGGCCACTCGGCTATCGTCGGGCGAGAAGTTGGGATTTGAAAGAACTCCGACATCGCCGACCGTGCCCAATTCTTTTCCGGCTCGGTCATACCAAGTGAAGATCGAGAGCGCGGCGCCGACATTCGGGTTGTAAATTACGGTTCCGTTTTCTGCTACGGAGAACGCGCCCCAGAAGATGGAGGGCTGGAAACCGACGAGGTCGGCTACAACCGTAGATTCGCCTGCAATCGTTCCGTTCGCGGTGTCTAAGAGAGTTACACGCAGCGATTTTTTTCCATCCAGATAAAACAAGTAGCCGTTCGCGTAACCCGGGTTCGAGCGGCCTAAAGGCGCCACCCTCTTGGCCTCGCCTGCGAGTGAACTGAGATAGATCCCCGAACTCTGGTCGTTCGAATCGTAAGTGAAAGTCAGAGTCGAAAACAGGAGGTGTTCGCCATCAGGCAAAAAGAGGGGCCAGCGATGCGAAATAATTTTTGTGCCGTCGAATATCTTCTCGGTGAGTGGAGTGAGATTGCTGCCATCCGCATTTATTTTCCATAACCACCCGGACGCCTGAGGGGAGAAGACAATGATGCCGCGGCGTCCCCAGGTGCCACCCCGGCCGGTTGTCGCCGTGGCCAGCACTTGTGGAGCTCCGCCAGAAATCGCAACTTTTTTCAATTTGCCATCGGCAAAAAATCCGACGTAGGCGTCATCGGGCGACCAGAACGGATAGCTGGCGCCATCGGTACCTGGCAGCGCTGTTACCGTTGAGGAACCGATCCGCTCCACGCTCACTTTGTTGGCGCCCGAAACCGAGTCCGGCGAGACGAATGCCAGCATGCGGCCATCCGCCGAAAGCGCCAAATGGCTCATTTCTTCCTGAAGGGGGATGGAAAATTCGAGGCGCTCGGCTGGTGCGGCCTGTGGCCTGAACAGAAAGGCGAGCGCGCCTACCGCGAGAGCGGTGCACACAACGGAAGCCAGGATAATGCTCAAGGTTTTGCGACGCGACGACGGCCTTTCGACTGCCTCGGCTGGCTGCGCCAACTGCGAAATCCCGCTTGATTCGCGAATCCAGTCGAATTCCAGCTTCAAGTCATGCGCGCTTTGCGGGCGATCGTCGGGATCTTTCGCGAGACATGCTTTCACGATGTGCTCGAGTCCCGGCGGCGTCAGCGGCTGAAGTTCGCGCATCGGCCGAGGCTCTTCTTTTAGAATGGAGGCGATCAAGCTGGCGTGACTCTTGGCTTCGAACGCCTTACTGCCGGTGGCCATTTCGTACAGCATCGCGCCGAAAGAAAAAATATCGCTGCGCGCGTCGACTGTTTTCCCTTCCAGTTGTTCCGGCGACATGTATTGCATGGTGCCGACGATAGATCCCTGAACCGTAAGCGGCCGGCTCATGGTCGGAGAAGAGTCAACGTCCTCCTGGAAGATCTCCTCGCCTTTTGCCAAACCAAAATCCAGCAACTTCGCGCCCGTCTTGGTCAGCATCACGTTGGCTGGTTTCAGGTCGCGATGCACGATTCCTTGACGATGGGCTTTATCCAGAGCGTCAGCGATCTGGGACGCGTATCGCAAGAGCTCGGCAGTGGACAACGGACCTTTCGCAATGCGAGATGCAAGCGTCTCGCCCTCGAGATATTCCATCACCAGGTACTCGATTCTGTCCTGATGACCGACGTCGTAGAGCACGCAGATGTGAGGATGGCTTAGGCTGGAAACGGCGCGCGCCTCACGCTCGAATCGCAGCCGAATTTCCGGTGTGTCAGCCAAACCTTGCGTGAGGATTTTGATGGCAACCGTGCGGTCCAGGCGCGTATCACGCGCCCGATACACTTCTCCCATGCCTCCAGCGCCCAGAAGCGATTCAATTTGGTAGGGACCGAGTTTCGTGCCGGAAATGAGAGCCATTGGCGCGCGCGATTATACCCCGGCGCGTCAATTTGCGGCGGATGCAACTGTTGCGAACGAATTGCCGGCTACTGGGATTTTTTTTCGGACTGCGCGACCCGGATACGGTAAAAGTGCCGTCTGGCCGCTGGTTAGCGAACGTGTCTGGCGGGTTCGCGGATGGCGTCGGATAAATCGGCTAGGAATTGCGCGGCCCGGGCTCCGTCGATAACGCGATGGTCGCAAGATAACGTCAAAGCCATGATCGGGCGAATGGCTGGTTGGCCGACGACGGGAACCACTCGATCGGAGATGCTTCCTACTGCAAGGATGGCCGCTTGCGGCGGAACGATGATCGCGCTAAAGGCGTCCACTTGATACATACCGAGATTGCTGATCGTAAATGTGCCGCCCGCGATATCTGTTGGGCGCAACTGGGCGGCCTTCGCTCGCTGGGCCAGCCCCTGGCGCTGAGCAGCAATTTGGCTGAGCTCGAGCCGGTCGGCATTGGGTATGACGGCGGTGACGACACCGTCGTCCACGGCCATGGCGAGCGCAATGTTTATTTCCCTATGCGGACGAATTGCAGTGCCGGCCCAACTGGAATTCATTTGTGGATGCCTTAAAAGGACTCTCGCCACGAGCGCAACGAGGAGGTCGGTGACAGTAACGCGAACACCGGCGTTATTGTCCGCGGATGCCCTGACTTTTTCCAGGGCTTGAACAAGTGGGCCTGCATCGATTTCGCGAACCACGAAAAAATGGGGGACGGTAGTCCAACTTTGGGTTGTGCGTTCGGCCATCAGGCGCGCGACCGAACTTAAAGTTTTAAGCCCATCTGAAGAAGGCGCGCCTTTTGAAGCAGATTCGGCCAAAGCGAGAATATCGGAGGCGAGGATCTCGCCGTCGGGACCTGTGCCGCGCACGCGCGTGATATCAATATCGTGTTCGCGGGCGAGACGTCGCGCCTTGGGCGAGATTTTCGCGCCGAGAGCGGCGGATTCCGGAGCGGCAGGAGCAGGCTGAGTGGATTGCTTTCGGGCTGCTTCCGGAGTTCTCGCCAAATCTCGCGGAGCGTCTTCTTGCGGAGGAGTTTCGCCGGGAGAAATAATCCAGGCGATTGTTTTTCCCACGGGAATGATGTCGCCGGCGACGGCTTTTACTCCGGCGAGGATGCCGTCGGCCGCAGCCTCAATTTCGACTACTGCTTTGTCTGTTTCCACTTCCAGCAGAACTTCGCCCTTGGCGACAGGTTCGCCTTCTTCTTTGCGCCAAGCGACAAGTTTGCCATTCTCTTGAGTCAATTCCAGTGCGGGCATTACGACGCTGATAGCCATTGGGCGGAGTGAGGCGAAGAGACGACCTCAGTCAGTGACTCCCACGCGTTCCGTTTTTGCGCTGGCTTCAACCATATCCACCACGCGCTGGCTGGGAGCGGCTTCCGATTCGCGCGCAGCGGCGAGCGGCCCGTTTACCGTGAAGTAGTGCGCGCCGGCTACGAGCAATTCTTCCGCCGGGAATCGCGTGATCACTTCGTGTCCCGTTTCCGTAACGACAATTTCCTCTTCGATGCGCGCAGCGCTCCAACCGTCGGTGGATGGCCAGAATGTTTCCAGCGCAAAAACCATGCCGGGCTTGATCTCATAAGGATGATCCAGCGAAACGAGGCGGCTAATCACGGGCTTCTCCCAAATTGCCAAGCCAATGCCGTGGCCATACTGCAAAGCGAACGCGGCTTCTTCGTTCGGAAAACCGAATTCCTGAGCTTTGGGCCACAGCGATGCAATTTCTCCGGTGGTGCGTCCCGGACGCACGAGGGAGATCGCAGCGTCCAGATATTCGCGACAGCGTTTGTAAGCATCGATCATCGCGTGCGATGCATAGCCGATGGTGAAGCACCGGTAATAACAGGTGCGGTAGCCCATGTAGGAATGCAAAATGTCGTAATAAACCGGGTCGCCGGGGCGCAGGACGCGGTCGGAAAAAACGTGCGGGTGCGGATTGCAGCGTTCACCGGAAATTGCATTCACGGCTTCGACATATTCGGAGCCGAGATCGTAAAGGACCTTGCTAACGAGTCCCACTGCCTGGTTCTCGCTCATACCGGGCTTCATGGCTCGATACAGTTCGTCGTAAGCGGCGTCCACCATCATCGCGGATGTATTCAGCAGCGAGATTTCGTCTTTCGTTTTAATCACGCGCGCGTCGGACATGATCTGCTGTCCGTCAACGACGGTGATCCCCTCGCGCTGCAATGCAAAAAGAACGGGGGGCTCAACGATGTCAATCCCTAGGGGCTCTTTATGCAAACCGCGTTTTTCGAGCTCGATACGAATTTTCTTTGCGACATCCTCGGCGCGGCCCATTTCGGGAGACATAGCGCCTCGCAACAGAGAAATGCCGGGACGGGAACGTTCGCCAAGCCAGGGACAGTGAAGCTGATGATGGCGCGCGGCGGAGCCAAAATCCCAAAGGATGGGATCGTCATTCTGCGGCAACAGCGTGAAGCGGCTGATTTTGTCTTGGGCCCAGGAACCGATATGCGTGGAGGTGATATAACGCACATTGTTCATGTCGAAGCAGAGCAGCGCGCCCATCTCAGACTTCGCGAGAAGAGACTGCGCGCGCGCCAGGCGTTCACGGCGCAGCCGGTCGAAATCAATTCGCTGTTCCCAATCAACGGCCATCGTCCCGTAAGTTGGCAGTGCCACGCGGGCCTCCTATTCAATTCGTGAGACTTAATTTCCAGTTAACGGTTCTTAAGATCGATTACACAAAGTCCGCGCCACATCGAATACGGATTTCTCAGTGGGCACGGTGACGTCTTCGAGCGGCGGAGAAAACGGAATCGGTACGTGCATGGCGCCCATGCGCTTCACCGGAGCATCCAGATAATGAAAAGCGCCTTCCGCGATTACAGCGGCAATTTCCGCGGTGACGCCGTAGCGGCCATAGCCTTCGTCGATCACGATAGCACGCGATGTTTTCTTCACCGAATCGATCAGAGTCTTTTCGTCCAGCGGCCAAGTGGTGCGCGGATCGATCACTTCAGCACTGACTCCAATTTCTTCCAACATGCCTGCGGCGCCGAGTGCGACTTGAACCATGCTGCTGGTGGCAATGAGAGTGATGTCGTCACCTTCGCGCTTCACGTCGGCGACTCCGAGCGGGATTGTGTATTCCTCCAACGGCACCGGGCCTTTCATTTTGAACATCATTTTATCTTCAAAAAAAACTACCGGGTTTTCGTCGCGAATGGCGGTCTTTAAAAGACCTTTCGCGTCGTAGGGAGTTGACGGCAAAACCACTTTTAATCCCGGCACGTGGCTGAACCAGGCGTGGAGGGACTGCGAATGTTGCGCAGCCGACCGGCGTGCGGCACCCAGGGTGGTGCGCATTACCATCGGCACACGCCATTTGCCGCCGGACATATAGTGAACTTTTGCGGCCTGGTTTGCCATCTGGTCCATGGTGAGCGTGATGAAATCGCCGAACATGATATCCACCACGGGTCGCAGTCCAGTCATCGCAGCGCCCACCGCGAGCCCGGTGAAGCCCGCCTCGGAAATCGGCGTGTCGACCACACGCTTGGTGCCGAATTCTTCGACCAATCCAGAAAGTACCTTGAAGGGTGTGCCGGCTTCCGCGACATCTTCTCCGAGAATGAAGACGCGCGAATCGCGGCGCATTTCTTCGGCCAGCGCTTCGCGGACGGCCTCGGCGAAGGTAATTTCGCGTGTATTCGTGTCAGGCATAAACGTCCTGGCTCGCTTCGTCGACGGTTGGATAGGGCGCCGCGATGGCAAAATCCACGGCATTTTGCATTTCGGATTTTAACTGGGCATGAACTTTGTCGAGCGTTGCGGCGTCGGCATGTTTGTTGGCAACCAACCAATCGGAGAGCAATCTGATTGGATCGCGCTCGGTGGCCCACATTCGTTCTTCCTGTTTGGAGCGGTAATACTCGCGACTGATATCGCCGACGTGATGTCCGTGGTGGCGGTACGTGTTGCATAAAAGGAATGCAGGGCCTTCTCCTCGACGCGCTCGCTCCACTAATTTTGTCGCGACATCGTGAACGGCTCGCACGTCCTGACCATTCACGGTTTCGGCGTGCACTCCGAACGCCGTAGCTCGCGCGGCCATGTCACCGGCGGTGGTTTCCGAACAGTGCGTGTACTCGGTGTAGGAATTGTTTTCGCAGACGTAAATTACCGGAAGCTTCCATAACTGCGCCATGTTCATCTCTTCGTAGAGAACTCCCTGCCCGAGAGCCCCTTCTCCGAAGAAGCACACGGCGACTTGAGTGGTGCCGAGATATTTAGCGGAGAACGCTGCGCCCGTTGCGATTCCAACACTTCCCGCCACGATTGCGTTCGCGCCCAGGTTGCCGGTGGCAGGATCAGCGATGTGCATGGAGCCGCCCTTTCCTTTGCAATAGCCGGCCTCTTTACCGAGAAGTTCGGCGAACATACGGTCAGGCGACGCACCTTTAGCGAGACAATGGCCGTGGCCGCGATGGGTGCTGGTGATGTAGTCGTCGTTCCGAAGCGCTTCGCAAACTCCTACCGCAACAGCTTCCTCGCCGACGTAAAGATGGGCGAGACCGGGCATCAACGCGCGTGTGTATAACTCGTTTACCTGCTCTTCAAACAATCGGATGGCAGACATCTGGCGATACATCCGCAGCCATTTGGCTGCGTCGGGACTTTGCTTTGTCTTGGCTTTTGGATTTGTTTGGCCCGTAACAGTGCTCATTTCTCAACTCCGGACATGCGCGCGAGCACGTCGAACACGACAGCGAAATCTTTTTTCTCCCAACCCATACCGCGCGCGGCGGTCAAGAATTCATTGCTTACTGCGGTGGTGGGTAGCGGCACGTTGAGCTGGCGCCCCAGCTCCATCGCCAGCAACATGTCTTTCTGCATCATGTTCACGTCAAACCAGGCTTCTTCGGGCATTCGCAAAACGAAAGGGCCACGGTATTGAATCATGGGCGAAGCGACGGCGCTGTGCGTAAGGACATCGACGGCAGTCTCGCGGGCGATACCACTTTTTTCGGCAATCAGCACGCCTTCGCAAAATGCCAGCATCTGAACGGCCAGGCTCAAATTTGTGGCAATTTTCATGGAGAGCGCCAGACCGCTGTCGCCCACGTAAGTAACTTTTGGGCCGATATCCAGGAGCAATGGATTCACGCGCTCGAATGTTTCGCGGCGTCCCGCGACCATCACGGAGAGCTTGCCTTCCTGAAGAGTAATCACGCTTCCCGACACTGGCGAGTCCACCATGTCAGCGCCCTTCTCGCGAACCTTGACTGCGAGTGCGCGACTGACGGCGGGGCTCACGGTACTCATGTCCACCAGAATTTTCCGCGTGCTTAAACCGGCCAGGACACCGTCCGGGCCTTCGGTAATCGCGGCGAGCGCAATCGAGTTCGTTACCATCGTGAAAACGACGTCAGCCGCCTGCGCTACCGCACGAGGTGAATCGGCCCAGCGCATTCCGCGCTTGATCAGCCATTCCGCTTTCCCGCGCGTGCGGTTATAACCGGTTACGATGTGACCCTTGTCGAGCAGACGATTCACCATCTGGCTGCCCATTACTCCGAGGCCCACAAATCCGAGATTGGCCATCTTTTCAAAGCCTCCAAACTACTCGCAAAACTACTTGGCGCTTTTGGAACGCGCCGACGAATCTTGACGAACCTGCTGCAGATGCGTGCGCATTGCCGAGCGTGCGCGCTCCGCGTCGTGATGTTCTACGGCCTCTAAAATTCTGCGGTGATGGTGCTGGCCGCGCTCCGGGCCGCCATCCACATAGAAAGTCTTCAAACGTTGCTCGCGCAACAATCCAACGATGGAATCGAGCAGAGAAAGAATCAAAGGATTGGCGGCGGCTTCGGCCAGGGCGAGATGGAAGTCGAGATCGCCCTCGATGAACGCTTCAGGATCGTCCGTCAGCGAGTTGTCCATCATCGCGATGGCTTCCCGCATCATAGCGAAATGTTGCTCTTCAATGCGGGTAGCAGCCAGCGCCGCGATTTCCGGTTCAAGAATTTCCCTGACTTCAGCGAGGTGAATCGATCCATCGGGCTGCCCGATCTTGATCATCAAGTCGAGTGATTGCCGCACAGCCTTCGACGTGCCGTCTTTGATGAAGGTGCCGCGGCCGTGAAGAGCTTCCAACAACCCCTTTTCGCGGAGCGCCTTTACCGCTTCGCGCACGGCAGTGCGGCTCACGCCGAATTGCTGCGCCAGATCGCGCTCGGCAGGCAACTGATCGCCAGGTTTGAGGACGCCCTTGAGAATCGAGGCCTCGATTTGCTGAACTATTTGCTCGTAAAGACGAGATGTCTGAATCACTTTGTACAAGGATTTCTCCAGCCGTTCAGATTGAAACGACTACAGTACTACGGCTAAGCGCGTTGCTTTGCAATCCCTCCATCGCAAAATCTCATCGGAAGTTGGGTCTTTACGGAGCCCAGACCGGAAGGCACCGACCAGTTCAAGGTTCTGTGGTCGGACCAACATACCACAACACCAACATCCGATGTCAACAAGCCAATTCGGCGTAAGACGATGAAAAACCATAGCAACCAGCGACATCAAAATCCCTTGACACGCGCCAACCATCCGGTGGTAGAGTCGCCGTACCATAAGGTTCACTTATCAATATCCGCGTAATGAGGAGGTTCGAATGCATCTTTTCGCGTTGACGGCGTATGTACGATCACGTCTCAGGTTTTCGTCGGGGATTCGAGCCTTCACACTGACCTTCGTATTAATCGCTGCTTCGATTCCATTATTTTCGCAGGGCTACACCAGCCGGATTCTTGGCAGCGTGCACGACAAAAGCGACGCGGTGATGGTAGGAATTCCAGTAGTGATTACCGACGTGCAACGAGACGTCTCGCGAACGGTGACTACCGACGACGCGGGAGAATATGTCGCTCCCGATCTGCTGCCCGGTCTTTACAAAATCAGCGTGCAGGCTAAGGGGTTCAAGACGTACGAACGCACCAACGTGCAGTTGGAAGTGGCGAAAGACGTCCGCATTGATATCGTTTTGGAGCCCGGCGAATCGAGCCAGACGGTCACCGTGACCGAAGAAGTTCCACTGATCAACCTGACAAACGCCACTTTGGGCGGGACGCTCAGCAACGAAGAAATCAACGACTTGCCGCTGAACGGACGAAATTACGAAAACTTGCTTCAGCTACGCCCGGGAGTGGTGCGCTATCCCGGCGGCGGATTTTCCACCACCAGTACAAATGGTCTGCGCGCGGAAGACAATGCTTATTTGATAGACGGTTTTTATAACAGCGAGCCTTTTTCCGGCCAGAGCATTATCAATGGCGCCGGCATCGCGGGTGATTCGGCGACCATTCTGCCAATCGACGCCATTCAAGAATTCAACGTCATCGAGAACCCGCCTGCGGAGTATGGGTGGAAACCGGGAGCAATCGTAAACGTGGCGATAAAGTCCGGCACAAATGAACTTCACGGCGATGCCTATGCGTTTGGCCGCGACACCGCATTCGACGCGCGCAACTACTTTAATGATGTGGGCACCGCAAAGACACCCACTCAACTGGAACAGTTCGGAACAACGATTGGCGGCCCAATCATAAAGGACAAACTATTTTTCTTCGGCGGATATGAGGGCCAGCGTTACACGGTGGGAAATTCGTTCGCAATTAATGTTCCGTCTATGGTTTCGTTGCCGACACCCGCGACGCCAAACTGCACGTTTATTCTTACCGGCGATTGCGCTAACAGCATCCCGAACGTCATCGCAGACCTGCAAGCCGGTGGAATTCCGGTCAGCGCAGTAAGCCTAAAAGTGGCCGGCTGTACACTGGGACCACCCGTTACGTGCAATGGCACCGGCTTTCCGCTGAACAACGCCCCAACCACAAGTTACACGACAGGGTTCCCCAACACTGTAAGCGCTGACAATGCGATCGGAAAGATCGATTACCACATCAATGACCGCAACTCTTTGACCGGCACTTATTTCTTTGGAAACAATTCGGGAACGGTGGACGACGCCATTCAGCTTCAACCACAATGGTTGACCCTGATTCACACGCGAGCACAAGTATTCGGCACTGCCTGGACCTGGACACCGAGTTCGCGCTGGGCTAATGAGCTGCGGTTTGGATACAACCGTCTCTATCAGCCAACTTTTTCGGCCGATCATGGCGAATCGGCTGAAAGCCTCGGCATCAACGATGGTGTCACAAATCCTCTTTATGGCGGGCTGCCTCGAATCAAGATTCATCCGTTCGGCGGCCTTTTCGAAACTTTGGGCGGATTTAAATGGCCCAAGATTCAGGGACCTGATCAGAGGTATCAATGGATCGACCATATTTCCTACACGGTAGGAAAGCATGCCTTCAAATTCGGCGGTGAGTTCCACCGTGACAGTTTTAGCGGCGGCGCGTTCGGCGATGGCAAGGGCTATATTTTATTCTCCGGCGCGGGTGGAGCTGCGTTTCCGACGTCCACAACGCTGGAAGATTTCTTCGCCGGAGATCCGAGCGGCAGCGTGCCGTTTCCAACGCATGCACTGGTGGGAAACACTCCCATAAGAAACATACACAATTTTTCCGAAGCGGCATTCTTTCAAGACGATTGGCGAATCAGAAAGAACCTAACCGTGAATTTGGGTTTGCGATACGACTACAACGGGGTTATCCAGGAATCGAACAATCTGCTCGGCAATTTCAGTCCTAATTTGGGATTGGTGCAGGTGGGTCAGCAGATCAGCCAACCTTACAACGGCAATCACACGAATTTCGCTCCTCGTGTTGGGCTGGCTTGGGATCCATTTGGCACAGGAAGAACAGTGATTCGAGCAGGGGCCGGCATCGTCTATGAACAGGTGAACTGGGAATCGTTCATGGCTTTCAACAACGTGTATGGACTTGGGACCATTCCGACCGGCGGGCTTCTTAATGGCGTGCAGGGATCCGGTACAATTACTGCCGGCGTACAGAACGTACCGAACCCTCCGACCCCTTGGGATACCTGGGGCGTAAGCACGACCCCGCCGTTCCAGATTCCGGAGATCAATTGCGCTTTCAACGTTGCGTCCCCGGCGACTTCTTCGACTTGCGCGATTGCTGCCGTAAATCCCAACATTACAACTCCTTACGTTACGACTTGGACGCTGAACGTCCAGCACGCGATTACGAACAAAGTTTCTTTGGAAGTGGCATACGTCGGCGATCACGGGTCGAACTTGATGGGCATTCGTGACATCAATCAGCCGGCCGTCGGCTCCGGCTGGGATGCAGGCGCGCTGGCAATGCCCACGCCTGGCGGAACCGATCCTATCGCGGAACAGGAAGGGCGACCTTTTTTTGCGAAGTTTCCCTACCTGAGCAACATCTATCAATTGGCTAACATTTACAGATCAAATTACAACGCCCTGCAAGTCACTTTGATTTCGAGGGATTATCATGGCTTGACTGCGACGGCTGGCTATACGTACGCGCATGCGCTGGATGATGTCGGCGCCAACTGGGATTTCGGAGCGGGGCTGGGCCTTCCGCAAGACGCGACGCACCCCGGCCGGGAATACGCCAGCAGTGACTTCGACGTTCGGCACCGTTTTACCCTTTCCTTTACCTACAATATTCCGGGGAGGGAATCTCCCGGTCAGCTTTTGAAAGGATGGCAGCTCATTTCCATCGTGAGCCTCTATAGTCCGCAGCCCTGGGGACCAATGGATACATCAGACGACATCAGCGGAACAGGAGAAGGCGTGGATCGTTGGGATTTCGTCGGCAATCCGAGCAATTTTTCAACGGGGCCAAACTCCGTTCCCTACTTTGCTCCAGGAAGTACGCCAGCCGTGTGTAATAACGCGGCCAACACTCCTGCATTGCAAACATCCCTGGGCGTATTTGGCTGCTACGCGAGAGGGAACGCGGCGATGATTCCGCCCGCACTGGGGACTTTTGGCACAATGGGTCGCAATATCTTCCGCGACACGGGATTCCGCAACTGGGACTTCTCAATTGCCAAGAATTGGAAGTTCGGCGAGCGATTTGGCGCTCAGTTCCGAGCGGAATTCTTTAACGTGCTAAACCATCCGAATTTCGCGAATCCTTTTGGCGGGCAGAATGGATTTGGAATGAACGATCCTTCCGTGCTTGGTCCAGGATTCGGCTGCGGATGCGCCACGCCGGACGTCGCCGCTTCTAACCCGGTGTTAGGGTCCGGCGGGGCTCGTGCGATTCAACTCGGGCTGAAACTTCTCTTCTAACGCAATTCGGCCCACTGCCATGGAAGCGGTCGAATTCAATTTCGGCCGCCTCGTCATCTCACAATTTGGAAGTAGAGTTCTTCAGCAACTGAGTTTCGAAAACTAAAGGGACTGCAATGACTCACTTCACGCTAGAACGTCCTCATTTCATCCTGATATCGATACTGGCTTTGCTGTTCGCGGCGAATGCCGTGCACGCTCAGGAACGTCGCGAAAGAACTCTGGACGAGATAAAAGCCGAAGCGCTTAAACGCGCGGAAAACGGAATGTATCCCGTGATCGGGCTGGACCCCGCTGACCTTCGAGAAGCATTTGCCTCGATCAAAACCACGGACAAAGACGAATGGGCTGCCGCGTTCATCGCCGTGGGCGATCATTACATGGCCGAGGGGAAATCTCTGGAAGCTTCGGATCCGGCTAAGGCGAACGCGGACTACATACGAGCCTGGAAAATTTATTCGTTTGGCCGCTGGCCGGTGCCGGCGTCTCCCGGAAAGCAGCGCGCCTACGCCAAAGCGCTGGAAGCGTTTCGCGCGCATGCGAAATTCTGGGATCCGCCTTTGGAGATCGTTCACATTCCATTTGAAGGATCCGAAATTATCGGTTATATGAGGCTGCCGAAAAATTCGAGCGGTCCGGTGCCGCTGGTGATAGCGGTGAATGGTTTGGACAGCCGCAAAGAGGATTTGTCTGAGAGCTTCTCGGCGATATTGCCTTATGGCATCGGTTTCCTGGCGGTGGACGGCCCTGGAACGGGCCAGGCTCCCATAAAAGCGAGTCCGACCGCGGATAGCATGCTGTCGCGCGTAATTGACTACGTTCAAACTCGTCCTGAGGTGGATAAAACGAGAGTTGCGATGCATGGCGTCAGTTGGGGCGCTTACTGGGGGACCAAGTTGTCGATCGTGGAACGCGATCGTCTGAAAGCTGTAAGCGTGCAATCGCCCCCCGTGGATCGCTTCTTTCAAGTGGATTTTCTGACCAACTCGCTTTTAGGAAATAAAGAATATTTGTTCGATCAAGTCCCGGCGATGATGTCTATTTTTGAGGGCGTCAGCACATTGGAGGACTTGAAGGCGGTGTTTCCGAAGATGTCTCTGGTGGCCGAGGGTCTGCTCGGAAAACCCTCCACGCCAATGCTGGTAATCGGCGGGGTTCTGGATACGCAGGTGCCCATCTCGGACATTTATTTGTTGCTCGACGAAGGAGACGTCCCAAAATACGCGTGGATTAACCCGCACGGCGGCCACCTCGGTCGGCAGGTGAAAGTTTGGCCCGATCCCGTGATTTTCAGGGAAGTTATAATTCCGTATTTGGTCCGCGCACTGGGGCCATCCAGTTAGTCTTCAGCATTCTGCAGCTCAACGGATCACGCGAAGAAGCTCCAGGCTCCCGCTCGCAACGCCGAGGACGGTGTCCTCTTAATGGAAGATAATGCGCTCGTGTATCATAGTGACGTGTTTAATCTACGCTAGTGTTGACTTCTGTTTTTAGCGACGAGGAGTGCTGTATCCATGGCGGCTAGCAAGAATATTGGGATTTTGACCGGAGGCGGCGACGTACCTGGCCTGAATTCGGTGATTAAATCCGTAGTGTACGGCGCAAGCGAGATAGGGCGACAGGTGATTGGTATTCGCAAAGGCTGGCAAGGGCTGACGAACTTGAATTCCGCCGATAAAGCCGATGTGGACAGCATATATCACCGTCGCCTGACGCGTGAAAATACGCGAACAATTGACCGCACTGGCGGCACTATTCTCCACACTTCTCGCACCAATCCGAGCCGCGTTTCAAGTTCCAAAGTTCCAAAACATCTTTCCGCCGAGCAATTGAAAAAGCTTCCGTTTGACGGCAAAAACTATAATTTCACTTCCATCGTGGTCGATAATTTGGAGCGACTGGGAATCAGTTGTTTGATCGCCATCGGCGGCGACGACACACTTGGATTCGCGACGGTGCTTTCGAGGACTGGATTTCCGGTGATTGGCGTTCCGAAAACGATGGATAACGACGTTCACGGCACCGAATATTGCATTGGATTTTCCACGGCGATCACGCGCGCTAAAGAAGCCATCACCAGACAACGCACGACCCTGGGTTCTCACGAACGCATCGGAATTTTCCGCATCTTTGGGCGCGATGCGGGGTTTACAGCGCTTTATACGGCATATGTAACGGCGGCGAGATGTCTGATTCCCGAATACCCATTCGACCTTGGGCGGCTCACGGATTTGTTACTGGAAGACAAAAGAAATAATCCCAGTAATTATTCGCTGGTGGTGGTATCGGAAGGCGCCATGTGGAAAGAAGGGCAGCTTGGAGAAGTCGGCGACGCAGATGCCTACGGCCATCGCAAGAAGGCCGACATCGGCCACGCGCTGGCCGAAGAGTTACAACAGCGAACGGGGGAAGAAACCATGGCGAGCGATTTAACTTATGACTTGCGGAGCGGGGAGCCTGACGCCATCGACAAGATCGTAGCAATCACGTTTGCCAACATTGCTTTGGATTTGATACGCGACGGCGCAACCGGGCGAATGGTCGGAATTCAAAACGGTTGTTACGCAGCAACGGCGCTGCCGGACTCCACGTCCGGTTCGCGCAGAGTGGATGTGGCCGCGCTTTATAACACCGATCGCTATAGACCCAAATACACGCACAAGCTTGGAGCGCCGTTGCTTTTCGGACATGTTTGACGTTAATCCCAAGGCATATCACTAATCTTGAATCGTGCATTACTTCCGGGGTTTGCCGACGCGTTGCGCGGTCGATAGCATCAGACTGACGGTATCCATGTCTTTGGGCTGGACCTTGCTAGCGGGAATCCGCATCGCCGTTACTTCTTCCAGTTTCGAAAGCACGTCGACCAGCGAGAAGGAATCGATGAGGCCGGAAGAAACCAAAGAAGTATCGGCTGTGAGCTTTAGGTCCGGCCGGCGAATGATTTGTTTGCAGATATAGTCGATTAATTCGTTAGTGGGATCGGCCATGGCGCAACATTGATCAGCTTATTCGCAATTCCGGGTGCTCGGCCAGAAGTTTTTCACGCGTTGCGGAACGTGCGGGCTTTCCCGCGGTGCTTTTTATGATCCAACGAGGCGGCTTCAGGTAAATTACGCGCGGGGCCACACCCAATTCTTCAACAATAGAGGTTCGCACGGCTCGTTCAATTGCGGAAGAATCTTCCAAATCGGCGGTGTTCTCAATTTCGGCGACTATCACAATGTCTTCGGTTCCGAGATCTGGGTTGTACCATCCAAAGGCGACGGCCCGGCCATCGTGAATCGATGGATGTCCACAAGCAATTTCTTCGAGATCCTGAGGATAGATATTTTTCCCGCCGACGATAATTAAATCTTTCTTGCGTCCGGTCACGTAGAGCTCTTCGTCCAGAAGAAATCCCAAATCACCGGACCGATACCAGCCATCTCGCAGGCTCAAAGCAGTCAGTTCAGGCCGGTTGTAGTAGCCATCGAGCATGGAATCGCTGCGAATCAGAATCTCGCCGACGTGACCGTCTGCAAGTGCTTCGCCGCTTTCGGAAACGATCCTGACTTCGTTGCCAGGAAGACACTTTCCAGAAGATACGAAACATAGAGCGGAATCCGAATCTGGCTCCACTGAAACCGCGATTCGCTCCATCTGATATTTGGAAGCATCGATCCAAACACGGCGCGGATCGCTGCTGATTTCCGATTGAGTGACAGCGAATACGTTCTCCGCCATTGCATAGGAGCTCTGCACAGCAGTTGGCTGCAGGCCGCATGACAAAAACGCCCCCGCGAATTCATCCAGGCTCTCGGCGCGCACGGGCTCCGAGCAGTTGATCAAGGCGCGCAAACTGCTTAAGTTACATTCTTTTCGATCTTGCAGCTTCACGCGGCGGGCCAGGAACTGGAGTGTGAAATTAGGAATCCAAGACAAAGTGCATTTATAGCGAGAAATCAAGTGCACCATGCTTTGCGGCTGCATCACCCAATCTGTGGGCGACTGCATTACTAAATGCAAATGATAGACCATGGGAAGAATGAAGCAGGCGATCAATCCCATGTCGTGATAAAGAGGAAGCCAGCTATAAATACGGTCGCTCGATTGAATTTTCAGACGGTCGCCCAGATGGGCGAGTTGCCTTAGGACCGCCCCATGCGATAAAGCCACGCCTTTCTGCAAGCCAGTAGTCCCTGCTGAATGCTGAATGAAGGCCAAGTCGTCTTGATGACAATGAAATTGGGGCGCAGCGACATCTTCCGTTGCGGGCGGCACACCGCTGATACGAATCAGCTTTGATTGGCCGCCAAGGCTTACCGATTCCAAAATCTGGTCAGGGAATGAATCATCGACGACAACCAATTTCGCGTTCAAGTTTGCCGTGACGCCCTTCAGCCCGAATCGGTATTTTGCAGGCTCCACCTTAAACGTGGGATACGCAAGGATGGCCGGCACGGCTCCCAGAAGCATCGCGCCCGCGAAAGCCGCCATCAACGCGACCCCCTGCGGCATGATCAGAATTACGGTGTCTCCTTTTTCGAGACCGTACGAACGAAATAGAGCGGCTTGAGAGTTTGACCATCGTTTGAATTCGCCAAAACTGAAGGTGCGCTCGTCGTCATCGTCAGACCACATGGTGACGAAGGGCTGAGCTTCGGGAGCAGCCGCGAGAGCTTCCGTCAGTGTGGTATATGGAATTGAAACGGGTGAATGCGTAGCAGACATGGGTAGTTTAAGAATACCTGAGTCTAATTTCCGTGCGGCAGGACGGAAAACATTTTATCGGCGATGATCTGGTTGCCAGCCGGGCCGGTGTGGCTGAAATCGACGAACAGAGCGTCAGTATTTTTGTCAAAAATGCCATCCAAGTCGAAAAAATCGTCGTTTCGATAATTTACAAATAAATTGTAAGTTGTTTGGATCACGGCATCGCCGCCCGGATGATCGCTTAGCTCCGCTTGGCGCAGGCGGACTTCATCCGGTGTAAGTTGCTTGCGGCCCGCGAGCAACGTGGGTTGCCAGAAGAAAACGCAGTGAAATCCGTAGGATTGCGCCAATAGGTCTGCGAGCTGAATGTTCTTTAAATAGTTGCTGTAAGTAATTTCAGCCATAGAGTTCAGCTGTTGCGGAGTTAAGTGCGCGCGGTCGATTCCTGTGCCGCTTCCGACTAGCATTGATCTCAATTCCATCAAGGTTCGATAGGTATTTGTGCGCTTCAGATATTCCAAACTCGCGCCATTGTTTCCCAGGCTCTCAAACTCGTTCTTCGTCTGCAAAAAATTAAAGTGAGCATCCGGGACATTCGATTGATAAGGCAGATAAGCATCGGTCACGCCGTCATAAAAAATCACGAAATCCGGCTTTTTCGTAGCTTGCTTCAGGGAAAGCATCAACTCAATTAGTTCTTGTGTGCTGACCCAACCTTTCTCTCCAAAATTCTTGACACAGACCTTGCGACCAGCGTCTTCATACTTCTTCGCCAGCAGGGAGGGAATCGTAAGCCAGTCGGGCACTCCTGTTCCCCATAACGAGGAGTTTCCGAATATCCAGATGGTGTAGTTCTCCGCATCGCAGGAAGAATAATAGGTTTTCCGAATGCCGGAACTATCGACGTGTATCGTATGACCTGAAAACGGAGCGCGGCGCCAAATCACATAAGACTCATACTGCAGACGGTTGATCGTTTCCTTCCACTCCCGCCAGTAAGATTCAGTCCACGGCTGGTCCTTGTAAATCGAAGGCGGTGGCGTGATTTCGATTGCAGCGGTGTATTTCTGATCGAGATAGCAAATGCCCTCTCCGAAGATAAGAAGTGCAACCAGGATTGTGAAGCAAACGCAAAATCGCACGAGGAATTTTTTGAGAAGGATAGACATTACGTATCCGGATGTCGCGTCAACGTAAGAACCTCGCCCATTCAATCGCGGCGCCTGCGCTAGAACAGGCGGTACAGCATCGGTTGCGCTATCGTCTGGCCGGGCTGGGCCAGTACGAACACATAGACTGCGACAATGACAGCCAACGGCGCAATCCACACCCAGCGATCTCTTGCAATCATTCCAATGATCGCCGGATATTGTGGAGATCGTGACGTCATAGCAGCCAGCCGGTCCAGAAACCTTCCAACGCCGAGGCAAGCGAAATAACCGGCCATGACAGCTACCACGAGCAAATACATGCTATCAGGCAAGGCGCGATAAGAATACGATTTCGCCGAAAACACGGAGGAGAGCATGGTCCACGCTTCGGAGCGAGAATTAGCCCGAAACAAAATCCACCCCAGGCAGATAGCAGCGAATGTATAAACCCAGCCCAAAATCGCGATCGCAAATCCGCCGGAGGTTATCCCCGCGCGACGTTCGATTTGCTGCCACTGCCGATGCAAGACCAGCAAAATTCCTTGGTACGCGCCCCACAAGAAAAACAGCAAACTACCACGATGCCAGACCCCAAACAGAACCATGGCGATTACCAAAGCAAAGTTTCGCCACAGAAGCCCGCGTCGCAGCGATGCCAGCGGCAAGAACACATAATCCCGAATCCAGAACGAAAGCGACATGTGCCATCGCGTCCAGAAGACAGATGGTGAAGTGGAAAGATAGGGGCGATTAAAATTTTCCGCCAACTCAAACCCAAATAGTCTGGCGGCGCCAATCACCAAATGTGAATACCCCGCGAAATCCATGAATAATTGGAAACCGTAACCGATCGCCAGAAGCCAAACGTCGAGTGCGCTCCAAGGAATATTCGTGCGATCGAAACCGCCGTTGATGCCCTGCCCCGGGGCCAAGCCATCCGCCAACAATTGCGCCACGCCCAACATAAACAGGCCAATTGCCACGCGCCGAAGTCCGATACCGTAGTTGTCCCACGGCGGTTTTTTTTGATTGCGAAATTGCGGCAGCATATTGCCGAGCCGGCAGATTGGGCCGGAAATTACCGTGGGCCAAAAAGCCATGTACAAACAGAATTCCAACAGCGACGGGTCCAGTTCTTCTTCTTTGTAAATGTCAAAAAGATAGCTGAGCGCCTGGAAAGTCCAGAATGAAATTCCCAATGGCAAAATCAAATGACGAAAGGAGTGAAGCAAAGATGTAGTCGTGTTTGCGAGACCCGGAAGATATTTAAAAGATCCGAGAAGAAACAGATTGAACACAATTCCCAGCCAGAGACGGCCAACCGTGGCGCGACGTCTTAAATAGGTGCCCAGAAAATAATTGCCGATCGAGCTGAATAATAAGACTGCCATAAACCACGGGCCCCAGAGCAGGTACAAAGCGTAGCTCACGCCGAGCAAAAGCATCTGGCGCGCGCGGATAGAACCGACAAACACTACCGCCAAGAGGCTCGCGAGACAGCCGAGCGTGTAAGCAAGAAGCTTAAAGAACATCCAAAGGCCGCCTTGGAATGAGCGCAGATTCTATTTTTGGCTCAGAGTCGTTGTCAATACAAGCGGGGATCCGGGCGGAATAGTGAGTCGCAAAGAGTCATGGTGTATTGCTTTGGTACATCTTCCACCGAGAAACAAGAGTATCCCGCACCTGCATGACGCAATGTCAGTCGTTGTAGCAAGATAGTGCACTGCGTGAAATTTCGGACTCTTACTGGTGGCACTCAACTTGCACCGTCCCGTGATCTGTATGCCCGCGTGAGTCATGCCGAAAGCGGCCGGCAGCTCTGCTAGTTTTGGAGGGATGGCGAATGGCGCTGCGGAAATTAAGTCACTCTGCCGTTAGAAACTCGCGGTCGGGTATCGAATCTAAGTGGAGTCAGAAAACCGGCATAGTTACACCACATGTTTCACCTTACTAGTTAACACACTTATTGAAAGTGTGCTGTTGTGAACACAAGATTCCGATTTTCTAGCGTATCGTTTCTGTGCCCACTCTAACTTTCGGGATCTCTGGACGAGCCCTGTAATGCGGCGAATTTCGCGAGAGCGCGCCGGCAGATAACATTGCCCAAACCTGCGTGAAGGCTCGTGAAGTGCCCTCTATGGGCTCGATTTTCGGACGCGTCGGCTATGATTTCACCCAAAACGAGCTATCGGAGAAATGCTCACTCGCTGAAGGCCGGTTTGCGGCGAGTGGAGCGAAAACAATGGTGGCTCTCCTTCTCAGGCGTGTTAGTCACTCTTTTACTCACTGTTGGAATTGTTTCCCTTTCCCTTACGATCTACATCCTTCAGCGGCCGTTGTGGGACGCGCTCAATATTCATTTGGCGATGCGCGGATTAGTAGGAACAGTTTTTCTCTTCGTAGTTTATGTTGTGTATCAACAACTGCAAATTCACCGTTTTCGTTTGCGCGTTTTGGCGCAAGAAGAGCTGTTCAGCCTGATCGGGGAAAATGCAGCCGACATGATCGCGGTAGTCACCGTTCAGGGGGAACGCCTCTACAACAGCCCTTCTTACGAGAAATTGCTTGGGTACACTCCTGAGGATCTCGAGAAAACCTCCGCGTACGAGCAGATCCATCCCGACGACCAGCCGGCCGTGAAAGTGGCGGCCGACGAGGCCAAAAAAACGGGAATTGGAAAACGGGTTGAATACCGTATACGCCACAAGAACGGCGAGTGGCGCGTCCTGGAATCCACGGCCAGCGCGGTTAGGAACGCCCAAGGGGAAGTAGAGAAGTTGATCATCGTAAACCGGGACATCACGGAGCGACGGCAGCTGGAGCAACAATTGCTTCTGTCGCAACGTCTAGAAGCAGTTGGAAAATTATCGGGAGGCATCGCCCACGACTTCAACAATATTCTGGGCGTGATTATCGGCTATAGCGAAGCGTTACAAGAGACCATAGGCGTGGATGACCCGATGAGAGAAGCGGTGGACGAAATAGAGAAAGCCGGCCAGCGCGCCGCAGCGTTGACCCAACAACTTCTTGCTTTCAGCCGCAAGCAAGTCCTGGAACCCAAAATATTGGACCTTAATTCCATTGTCGCCGACGTGGAAAAGATGCTCCGGAGGCTAATCGGAGCCGACGTCGAACTGGAAATAATTACAGATCCGACGTTAGGAAAAGTGAAAGCGGACCGCGGGCAGATCGAACAAGTGATTTTGAATTTAGCAGTAAATGCGCGCGATGCGATGGAACAAGGCGGAACGCTGAGAATCGAAACACGAGATGCGGACTTGGATGCCAACGACACGAAGCGCCTGCGATATGTGATTCCCGGACATTATGTGATGTTGCAGGTGAGCGATACCGGCATGGGCATGACCGCGGAAGTGCAATCCCATATTTTCGAACCTTTTTACACGACAAAAGAGCAAGGAAAAGGAACGGGATTGGGATTGGCCACGGTTTACGGAGTGATCAAACAAAGCGGCGGATACATTTGGCTGGAGAGCGAAATTGGAAAAGGCTCTACGTTCCAAATTTACCTTCCGCGAGCGGAAGGAGCGGCTACGGAGGCGACTCGAATCGATCCGTCATTCAAGAAACATGGCTCGGCAACGATACTCGTGGCCGAAGATGAACCTCCTCTTTTAAAACTAACTTGCAACACGCTGAGAGAAAGCGGCTACAAAGTTCTCGAAGCGGAAGATGGAGCCAGAGCGATAGAGACCGCCGCGCAATATGAAGGCGATATCCAACTGCTGCTGACAGACGTAGTGATGCGCGGCATGAATGGCCGCGAACTGGCTGACAAAATGTTGTCCGCACGTCCCAGCATAAAAGTGCTGTACATGTCCGGGTATACGGATGGAGCGGTTGCAACGCACGGAGTGCTCGAATCGGGAATTGTGATTCTCAGAAAGCCGTTCACGCGGAAGCAATTGCAACAAATCGTGGGAGAGATGCTGGCGGGAACCGCCGGCGGAGGACTGGCAGAGAAAAATGTCGAACACACTACAAATAGATAAGAACGCCGTCACTACAAAAAAGCGCGATACCACGACGCCCACGCTGCTGATCATAGATGATGATGAATCGCTGCGAAAGGTTATGGCTTTCCGCTTGAAGAATTCCTACAAGATCATCGACAGCGGATCCCCGGAAGAAGCGCTGGCCCTGGCTCTACAACACAAGCCCGATGCCATATTGTTGGACTTAATGATGCCTAAATACTCGGGATTTGAGGCTTGCCAAACCCTTTCGACCCTGAGTTTCACATCGCACATTCCGATTCTGATCGTTTCGGGCGAGTCCAGCGAGCGTTACAAAAGTCTCTGCGAGAAAATCGGAGCAAAAGGGTTCTTTCAAAAACCTGTGGACATCGAGGCGCTGCAACAAAAGCTCGCTGGGCTAATCGCTATTAGCCAACATATTCCGCGGGTCAAACCTCGCGTTCGTTTAAGGTTGATGCTGAAGCTGCGAGGAATTGACTCAACAGAAACGGAATTTGAAATCGTGACGGCCACTGAAAATGTTAGCGCGACTGGTTTTCTGTGCGGATGCACGGCGTTAGTCGGTTTGAATTCGATCGTAGAAGTTTTTCTAGCTATCGAAGGAGCGCCGTTCGCCGGGAAAGCTCGAGTAACGCAAGTGCACGAGCCCGGTGCCGTCGGTCAGCAATGTGACTTTGAATTCGTGGAAAGACCGATCGATTGGATTTTGCAATAAACAGGCGAATGTCCTCACTTAAAAACCCTAATTGCGTTTTAGTTACAATTTCTTTAAGAGTTGAGTCGCAGTCTTCAGAGATTGCCTATTCTTGAAGAAATCTTTCCAGGGATCGGCGCGTTTTAATCGCTTCTGGTAATTGCCGAGATTGAAATCCGCGGGGTCGAGGGAAGGCATCAGTTCGGACCACTCCAGTGGCGTCGAAAATGGCGCCTTGGACCGCCGACGAACGGAATACGGCGCAACAACGGTTTGGCCAAACCCATTTCGAAATGGATCGAGATAGACGCGCTGACCGCGGGCTGCGATGGAATGTTCGACGGTTAGATTTTTTGGATGCGCTGCCGCAACTCTAGCCACAACAGCCTGCGCGAAGGACAACACCTCATCCGCGTCAGGCCCCAGACGAATGGGAATAAATATGTGTACGCCGCGGCTTCCGGAAGTCTTGGCGTATGAAGTTAGTTTCAGGGCGTCCAGAGCCTCTTTCATTACGATCGCTGCTTGAGCCGAATCGGAAAACTTTCCCGATTGCGGATCCAGATCGAAGCAAACCCAATCGGGCTTGCGTCCTGAGCTCGCGCGAGTGCCCGCCACATGAACGGCGATGCAACCGAGATTGACTAATGCTAGCTGAGTAGCGAGCGAACCGCCCACGACGTAGTTGGTGGATTCAGAGGACTTTCCGACATGCTTGATACGTTTTGAGGGCGTACCGGCGGGCATGCCTTTCGGCATTTCTTTTTGGTAAAAGCACGAACCAAGCATTCCGTCGGGGCAACGTTCCATCGAAAGGATGCGGTCATCGACGTACGGCTCGAGCTTGGGGAAAATCTCCCGGTAATACTTTGCAAGGTCGCCTTTGGTGTAACCATGGTCCGGCCAAAAAACTTTATCCGGATGCGAAATATTTACCGGAAATTCTGAGCCCGGCGTTTTCTGGAGCTTTACACGTTTCATGGGGAATTCCCGGGCAGGGAAACTTCACGCGCGCTTTTATCGTCACGAAGACCAAGGAAAACGGGCTGGCGAAGTTTATTGTCCTCCGTCAGTTCCTGATAGGCGATTTGCGCAACAAGTTTAGGAGACAGATAGGTGACATTTTTTGCGCGAGGCGGGTCAACTAAGTCCGGCTGTTTGCGAATGAGCGGTCGAAACCTGCGATAAAGCGAACTTAGAGACCCCTGGTTGAATCCGGTACCCACTTTGCCGACATAGCGAAGCTTTCCCTTGTCATAAGCACCGAGCAAGAGCGCTCCGAAATGTTCGCGTGAGCCCTCCGGCTTTGTAAATCCGACGATCACGAACTCATCTTCCTGATGCACCTTAACCTTCAGCCACTTGTTGGAGCGTCCTTCCACGTACGGTGATGCCAAATCTTTGGCCACTAATCCTTCGAAACCTTTTCGTTTTGCAACGCGATAGGCTTGTAGGCCATCGGCAGCTACTATGCCGGACGGAATCAGCACACCGGTCGAGTCGGGTGCGATGGCCGCCTCCATCGTGGGACGTCGCGATGAAAGAGGCTCGCGAATGAATGGCTTTCCATCTTTGTAGAGGCAATCGAATACAGCGTACACAAGAGCGGATTTTCCCTGCTGCAAAAGTTGGAACCGCGAAATACGTTTGCGATCGAATACAACCACTTCGCCATCCAGCAAGAGCGTGCAAGACGGGAGGTTTTGGATTGCCGCGGCAACCGGAGAAAATCTCTCCGTCCGATCGATTGAATTTCTAGAAAGAAGCTGCACTTTATTGCCTTCTTTATAGGCTACGATTCGATAGCCGTCGTACTTTTCCTCGTATATCCAGCCTTCTCGATTAAACGGCTCACGCACGAGCGTAGCCAGCATCGGTCGGATTCGAAATGGAATTTTGTCTTTCAAATCGTCGCTAAGCCGCGGCTACAATCTTAAGTTGCGCGCTTTCGGCGTTTGGAACCTGCCGCAGCGCGTTTTGATCCGGCGGATCGTTTGGGCGTGGTGCTTTTGCTCGATGGATCGCCTGTAGCGGCTTTCGCTATATCTCCTCCACCCTCGCTGGCGATGTCCGCTAACAAACGTTTGCTAAGTACGGAACGCGCGTCTTCAGTGACATCTCGCGTGGAGACAAATTGATCGCGATGCTTTATCAGAAGCCAGGATTTATCGGAGCTGCGTCCGTAACCACGCGTCCGCACCAGCACCCACGAGCCTTTTAGTTTTTTTCCGTGCAGGGTGAACTTCAAATCTCCCTTTTGCAAAGCAGCATTCACGTCTTTCACTTCGGGCTCCCAGGTACCCTTGTCCCACACCATCACGGTGCCGCCGCCATATTCGCCCTCCGGTATAACGCCTTCGAAGTTTGCGTAATCGATCGGATGATCTTCCACCTGCATCGCAAGTCGCTTCACGGAAGGATCTAACGAAGGGCCCTTGGGAACGGCCCACGAGAGAAGCGTCCCGTGCCATTCAAGGCGGAAATCGTAATGAAGATTCGTGGCGCGATGTTTTTGAATCACATAAATAAGATTGGAGTCTTTATCCATGCGGTCCGACGCCTTGCCTGATGGCTCGGGGGTGAGATCGAAGTGACGCTTCTTCTGATATTCATTTAATGTCATCGCGTTCCTTCCCTCAATCCGGACCTGCTAATGAGCTACAAGAGTACAAAACGCTAGACGTTCTCTGCAACCTCGCTCGGCTCACTATTTGAGTCTCAAAGCAAAGATGCGGCACATTTCGGCATAGCGATAGTCAGGATGGGCGCTCTACAGTCCATTGAACGAGGCTTTGCTGGATTCAGGAATGGCGCCCACTCAATCAGAGGGTGAACGTCGGGTTTCGCACGAACGCGCAGGGAAACCATGTCTTCTGAAACAAAGAAGAGGATGTGATGTAGACGTAATTCAGCCAGCAAAAGGGGAACTATTTACTTTTTCTCTGAGATATCGACCGAAGCGCGCGTCGTCTCCCAATCCAGGTTCATGGTGCATCCGGACGCGGACTTATCGAACGAGATGGTGAAATTTTCCACATTTGACGGCAGCTTGGATGCCTTCATATCCATGCGCGCGAGGTCGTCGCCTTCACCGGGATAAGGAATCCCCCACAAGGGGCCGCCTTTAGCATTTTTCGTTTTCCTACTGATGATGAGCGTCCACTTATTTTCATTCGGAATGGTGAAAATGGTGTAAGTGCCTGCCGGAACGGTCTTGCCTCCGACCACTACATCCGTGTCGGTAACGAAGGTAGTTGCTTCGTTCGCTCCTGCGCGCCACACTTCGCCGTAAGGAACCAGACCGCCGTAAATCTTGCGACCCTTTGCGCGGGGGCTTGAGTAATCCACGGTTATGGACTTGCCGTCAGGGAAAGAACAAGTCGCTTTAGCGGAAGGGCTGGGGCGCGGGCCCTTATCCTGCGCGAAATTTGGAATTGAAAGGACAGTCACGGCTAGAAAAATCGCGGCGAGGAATGCAAACCCTTTGAACATAAAGCCTCCCGAGAATTCAATCAAATACGCATTTACTCGTACTAATAATTCTCACGAAGTATATCCCATTGCGAACCAGATCGACTATCTTACATCGTTCTCACATTCAAGGACGTCTGGGTGGTCCAACTTGACCTTTCAGACTCGGACGGCCAGTATTGAGAATTGTTTAAAGGCGCGAATCGATGCCGGAAGGTAAAGGACTGCTGATCGTTTACAGCGGGCCAGGTAAAGGAAAAACGACCTGTGCCCTGGGCACCGCTTTCCGCGCGGTGGGACAGGGTCTGCGCGTTCTAATGGTGCAGTTCATTAAAGGCTCCTGGCATTATGGCGAGTTGGACGCAGCTAAGATGCTCGGCGACGATAGATTCGAAATAAAACCGATGGGCCGGGGTTTTGTGAAGCTTGGCGGTGCAGAAACGGATCCGGAAGATGTGCGCCTATGCGAGCAGGCCTGGGAATATGGGCGGGAGCAAATTTACAGCGAAAAATACGACCTGGTCGTACTCGACGAGATCAATTACGTGATCAGTTACAAAATGCTCGACCCGGATCGCGTAGTAGAATCGTTGATAGCCCGTCCGGAGCGGATTCACGTGATCTGCACGGGTCGCAACGCGCATCCAAGACTAGTGGAAGCGGCCGACTTGGTGACGGAGATGCGCGAAGTGAAACATCCCTATACGAAAGGCATTCTGGCGCAGCGAGGAATTGATTATTAGCCATGACTTGGTTTAAGCGAGAAAAAAAGCCGATTGAAAATCCCACTCCGGTGGAAGAACGCCGGGTGCGCACCGAAGGCATGTGGACGAAGTGCGGTTCGTGCCGCGCTATCATATGGAAGAAAGATCTCGCGGCTAACTGGGAAGTCTGCCCGAAGTGCGATTACCATTTCCGTTTGGGCGCACGCCGGCGGTTAGAACTTCTTCTGGACGACGAGACTTACACGGAACTGGACACCGAGCTTGCGTCCAACGATCCGCTTCATTTTACGGATACCAAGCCTTATGCCCAGCGCCTGAAAGACGCCCAGCACAAGTTGGGAATGAAAGACGCGATTTTGACCGCCGAGGGGTATTTGAACGGTCGGCCGGTGATTTGCTGTTCGATGGAATTTGGATTTATCGGCGGCTCGATGGGTGCGGTGGTCGGCGAAAAAGTGGCGCGCGCAATCGAACGAGCGCTGGAGCGAAAAATCCCTTTGATCATCGTTTCGTGCTCGGGCGGGGCGCGCATGATGGAGGGTGTCGTCAGTTTGATGCAGTTGGCAAAAGTCTCCGCAGGTCTGGCGCGTTTTGATGAAGCAGGCTTGCCTTTTATTTCCATTCTGACGGATCCGACGACTGGCGGCGTCACGGCCAGCTACGCCATGCTCGGCGATTTGAATATTGCCGAACCCGGCGCGCTGATCGGGTTTGCCGGCCCGCGCGTAATAGAGCAGACCATCCGCCAGAAATTGCCGGAAGGCTTCCAAACCGCTGAATTTTTGCTGGAACACGGATTTCTTGATGCCGTGGTACCGCGCAAAGAGCTGAAGCCGTATATCTCGCAGGCGCTCAATTTTTTCCTCGCCTAGTTCAGCGGCAAATATGAACTACGAAGAATCCGTTCGCGCCCTCTTTTCACTAGGGAGAGAGCTAGCTGCGCCACGCCAGCCCGCGCGGATCGCGTCCACGGCGATCGCACCAACTTCAAGTGTGCTTCCGGTGCAGAAATTCGGGCTGGAAAATATCAAGATACTCGCCGAGGCTTTGGGTTGTCCTCATCTGACTATTCCGTGCGCGCATATCGCCGGAACGAATGGCAAAGGTTCCACAGCGGCGATGCTACAGTCGATTCTCCGCGCGGCCGGCCTGCGCACAGGGCTTTATACCTCTCCGCATCTGGAAGCGATCAACGAACGCATCCGCATTAACGGCGAAAATATTTCCGACGAGCTGTTCGCCGGCATCTGGACGCGCGTGAGCGCTGCGATCGAATCTTTGATGGCTTCCGGCAAGCTTGCGGCGCATCCCACGTTTTTCGAATGCGTCACGGCGATGGCCTTCGTCGCTTTCGCCGGCCTTAATCTTGATTTTGCGATTTATGAAACCGGAATGGGCGGGCGCTTTGATGCCACAAATATCGTGGCCCCGGAAGTCGCCATCATTACACCCATCGATTTCGACCATGAAAACTATCTGGGACATTCCATCGAAGAAATCGCAGGGGAAAAAGCCGGAATCATCAAAGCCGGGGTGCGAGTGGTGAGTTCAGTGGAACGTCCCGAAGCGCGGGCGGTGATCGCGAAACGCTGCGCGGAACTTAACGTTTCTCTCGAAGAAGTTTCTTCGGTCTGGCGAGTCCAGAATTTAAAGGTCTCCAATGGTCTTTACAGCGCGGAGGCTACTTTCACGCACGGGTCCCAGAAGATTAGACTGGCGCCCGCACTCCCTGGTCGTTTTCAGATTCAGAACGCGCTGGCGGCCGCTACTGCAAGCATCCTCCTGGACGAGCGAGGGCTCAAAGTAAGTGGTGAAGCTATCGCGCGGGGGATCGCCACAGTAACCTGGCCCGGGCGCCTGGAGCGAATCGCCGAGCGCCCGGATATCTATGTCGATGGCACGCACAACCCCGCCGGCGCGCGGGAGCTTCTAAGTTTTTGGAAAGAGAATTTCGCCGGACGCCGCATATTTCTGGTTTACGGCGCAATGCGGGATAAGGCGGTTGACGAAATCGCCAGCCTGCTTTTCTCGCGTGCTGAAGCTGTGATTTTTACATCGCCTCGCCAGTCACGAGCAATCTCCGCTCCTCTGCTTTCGGAAATCGCCGGCCATTTTGCGAAGGAATCTTTCATCGTTCCCGGCCCCTCCCAGGCAATCGAACGCGCACTGGAACTCGCTGGACCACAGGACGCAATATTTGTTACAGGTTCGCTATATTTAGTTGCAGATGTACTTAAATTCCGGTTACCACGGAGCCAAAGCAAAGCGATTGCTGAGCCTCAGTCAAATCCTTGATACCTTCCGCTTTCCGTATCGCGCGCTTCAGATTTGCATAAGTCTACGCGAAACTGCATAGGCTCTTCGGACGCGAAAGACACTGTTGCGAAATCGGAAATGAATTATCGTCCCATACTCGTACAGTGTTTTCCCCAAGTCGAACGCCAAACAAACGCGCTTAGTAAAAATTCTCATTCGTGTCGGAACAATTAACACTTTTTGTACGTTTATTCGGTTGCGGCTGGCAGTAAAAGTGCAACTTGCTGCGTCTAAGGAGGTAATGCGGGAGGTGTCTATGAACAGCGGCATGCGGCGACAACAACTAGAATCGTTCGGACGCGCTCCTGCGTTACTGTCTGTAGCATTGCGCCAGTTTCCCAAGAAGATGTGGCTCTACAAGCCCTCGGCCGACCGTTGGAGCATTCACGAAATTATTCTGCACCTCGCGGACAGCGAGGCAAGCGCCTATGTACGCTGCCGGCGTTTCATCGCCGAGCCCGGAAGCCCGGTGCTGAAATTCGACGGAGCGCGGTGGGCGGGCACCCTGGGATATTTCCACCAGAGCACTCGCGAGGCTCTGGAAATTATCCGCCGGTTGCGCAGGATGACTTATCAATTGCTCGTGAGCCTGCCCGAGCCGGTTTGGGAGCACACCGTGGAGCATCCCACACAAGGACGTCTAACGCTTGGCGAGTGGATCGAGATCCAGGAACGCCACATCCCGCATCACATCGACCAAATGAAACAGAATTACGATGGGTGGTTGGAGTCGAATCCGCCCAGGAAGCCTGCCGCGCCTTCCCGACGTTCGCAGTCCTCCATGCCCATGATGCGCATGACGGTAAACACGTACTAATTCTTTGAGATTGCTTGTCCGCTGATTATCCTGACCGGCATTTCAGTTTCTCTTTGACCTCCCCCAGTGGGTTTGCTCGCGGTTGCCGGACTGCACTGTCGATGGTAGGATGTGCTCTCTATGGCCTCCCAACCCAGCCAAAAGCCACGAGTTGGTATCCCGTATCGCACACGAAAAGAAGAGCTTAGCGGAGAACGCAGCAAATATAATTGGTATGGAGAGGCGGTCCGCCTGGCGGGTGGCGAGCCGATTGAAATCTCGCTGAGGCTACCTGCGAACGAGCTGCGCGACTTGGCAAACACACTAGATGCCTTCGTCCTTCCGGGCAGTCCAGCCGACGTTGCGCCAGAGCGCTATCATGCTGCGCGTCGACCTGAATGCGCGGAGAGCGACCCCGACCGCGAGAGAACGGATTCGGCCCTGCTGGAAAATGCATTTGCGGAAAGCAAGCCGGTCCTGGCGATTTGTTTCGGAGTGCAGAGTTTGAACGTCTTTCTTTCAGGCTCTCTCATTCAAGACATCCCGAGCGAACTCCGCACCGACATCCAACACAGATGGGAGCGCGAGCAAGGCGCGCCGGAGCCATTTCACCTCATAAAGATCGAGCCGGGGTCGCGTCTGGCGCAACTCGCCGGAAAAAATGAAGCTCGCGTGAACAGTTCGCACCACCAGTCGCTACTGAAACCGGGGCGCGACCTTCGCGTAACCGCGCAGGCCCCCGATGGAGTGATTGAAGCTGTGGAATGGACCGGAGACGCGAACTGGATCACGGGCGTGCAATGGCATCCCGAGCGCATGATCAAAGACGATTTGCTGGCCCAAGCCCTGTTTCGCGAGCTGGTGGAAGTGGCGCGCAAAGCGCCGGTGCATTCCTGAAGTACTAGACTCGACATTCCCGGAATCGCAAATTCGATTTGATTTTTTAGCAAGATCGACTGTCGAAGCATCTAACTGATTTCTTGGGGGACGAATGATCTCACTCGCTGGAAAAGCTGCACTTATAACCGGAGGTTCGCGCGGCATTGGAGCCGCAACCGTGAAGCTTTTCGCACAGGCGGGTGCGGACGTTGTTTTCAACTATCATCGCAATCGCGAAGCCGCCGAGCAGGTGGAGCAGGAAACGCGCAAGCACAGCACGCGTGTGGAATCGCTGAAAGCCGATTTGGGCAAGATGGTGGACGCGAAAAAACTGGTCGATTTCGCGCGCGAACGCCTGGGCCGCCTGGATATCCTTGTCGCCAATGCCGGCATCTGGAATGAACAGGACACTCCTATCGAAAAGCTCACTGAGCGCGAATGGGATGAGATGATGCGGGTAAACCTGAAAAGCGTTTACTCCGTGATTCATTACAGCGTGCCGCACATGATCGCGCAAAAAGGCGGCCGCATCGTGGCCATCAGTTCCACGGCAGGACAGCGCGGCGAAGCCTTCCACTCGCACTACGGCGCGAGCAAGGGCGCCATCATCAGCTTTGTAAAGGGATTAGCTTCTGAGCTCGCCGGACACAATATCCTGGTGAACTGCGTGGCGCCCGGTTGGGTGGACACCGATATGTCCGCATCGGTGCTCCGAAAGAAGGCCCTGATTAAGGCAGCCGTAGCGCCGATTGCTTTGAAGCGGCCCGCAACTGCGGAAGAAATTGCGGGTCCTATTCTTTTTGCCGCGTCCGACTTGGCAACCTTCATCACCGGAGAAGTAATCAACGTTAATGGAGGTTCGGTCCTTTGCGGATAACCGCTCGCTGCTTGGCGGCAGCCATCCTGATAATTTCATCGCTTTGCATTGCCCCGCAATTGCACGCGCAAGACTCCGAAGTGATGATGCCCGCGCAAAGCTCGGCGAAAGCCAAAGAAATTCTGCAACAGGCCATCCAAGCCTTGGGTGGTGAAGCGTATTTGAACGTGCACGACCTTACTTGCACCGGGCGCCTGAGCCAGTTCGGGCACTCCGGCGAACTGAATGGATTTGAACACTTCGTCGACTACACCATCCCCATTCCTCCGATCAGGGATCGCCTGGAAAATCTTCCGAAGCGAAACATTATCGAAGTGAAAAATGGAGACAAGGGCTGGGACCTGGATCGCGGCGGAGTCAGCGACGCTCGCACGAGTGATCTCATGCAGTACCAGGAAGACCTCAAGAAAGATATCGACAACATTCTGCGCCATCGAATTCACGAAAAGGACATGATTTTTCGGTACGGCGGCCCCGACGTAGTGGATCTGAAGGAAGCGGACTGGGTGGAGTTAGTGGATAGCGACAACCGCACCATCCGTATCGCTATTGCGAAGTCGTCGCACCTGCCGATTCGCAAGGTTGTTGATACGCGAGACGCCAACACACGCATGCGCGCTGAAGAGATTGAATACTACTCGAACTATCATCCCTTTTCCGGAATCGAGACTCCGTTCCAAATCACGCGCGATCGTAACGGAATCAAGATCTACCAGGTCTTTTTCGATAAGTGCGATTACAACACCAATATTCCCGAATCCCTCTTCACCAAAGAATCCCTCGACGAGCGCTGGGACAAAGTCGGCAAGAAATCGAAAGACAAGAAGTCGAAATCCAAAGACGCAGAGAACTAAGTCAGTTTATTTGTTTCTTTCCCTGCCGGAAAGTTCTTGGGAGGGCACTCCAGGCGTCAGGACTGCAGCCGCGCGCTCGCCGACATGACTCTAGAACCTGTCAAATGACAGCAATTCGGCCCGATTGAGCGTTTCCGCGCCGCGCGATGTATAATTACCGGATGCCCGTAAAGCGAAATAGTGAACCGATACACGGCACCACCGTGCTGTGCGTGCGGAAAGACAATAAGGTGGTTCTTACCGCCGACGGCCAAGTGACGCTCGGCGAAGGTGTGATCAAGCACAACGCCAAGAAGACGCGTCGTCTTTATAATGACAAGATCATCGCAGGTTTCGCTGGAAGCACCGCGGATGCACTGTCGCTTTTCTCGCGCTTTGAAAATAAGCTGCAGGAATTTCACGGCAACCTGCCACGCGCGGCAGTCGAGCTGTCCAAAGACTGGCGCACGGACCGTTCTTTGCGGCACCTGGAAGCGCTGTTGCTCGTCGCAGATGTAAAATCAACTTTTCTGCTTTCCGGCAGCGGAGACGTGATCGAGCCCGACGACGGAATTTGCGCAATCGGCTCGGGCGGTCCTTACGCCTTGGCCGCGGCGCGTGCCCTTTCAAAGTTCACAAAGCTGGGAGCGAAAGACATTTCGCAGGAAGCCATGCGCATCGCCAGTGAAATTTGTATTTTCACTAACGCGAATTTCAGCATCGAAGAATTATGACCGGAAAGTCGGAGAAAGACATGGTGATCTACCTGGCAGGTGAATCGCAGGCAGCCGAGCCCGAACCAATTCCGTCGTTTGACGAGCTGACGCCTCGCGAAATCGTTGTCGAGCTTGATAAATACATCGTGGGGCAAAACCTTGCCAAGAAAGCTGTGGCCATCGCGCTGCGCAATCGCGTGCGGAGGCAGAAGCTGACTCCGGAACTTGCCGAAGACATTCTCCCTAAAAATATTCTGATGATTGGGCCCACCGGGGTGGGAAAAACGGAAATCGCCCGGCGCCTGGCGCGTCTCGCTGGCTGCCCGTTCGTGAAAGTGGAAGCTTCGAAGTACACCGAAGTGGGATATGTGGGCCGCGATGTGGAGTCAATGGTGCGGGACCTGGTGGAAACTTCCATCGACATGGTGCGCGAAGAAAAACTCGATGAAGTTGCAGAGCGCGCCGAGCAATCTGCCGAAGAGCGTTTGCTGGATTTGCTGCTGCCGCCGTCGCCCATGCCGGCCGCGGATTCCAATCCGACCGGCGAAGCCCAGCGGCGCGAGCAATTGCAGCGGACGCGCGACAAGCTTCGCGCCCAGTTGCGTGAAGGAAAGCTCGATCAGCGCATGGTGGAAGTGGAAGTGCGCGAGCGCGCCATGCCCGCCTTTGAAATCGTCACCAATCAGGGCGTTGAGGAAATGGACATCAACGTCAAGGACATGCTCTCCGGTTTCTTCGGCCAGCAGAAAAAGAAACGCAAGATGACCGTTTCGGAAGCCTTCGATTATTTAATTCAGGAAGAGGAAAACCGCCTGATCGACATGGATCAGGTCACCCGGCTGGCCGTTGATCGCGTCGAGCAGATGGGGATTCTCTTCATCGATGAGATTGACAAGATTGCCGGCCGCGAATCCGGGCACGGACCGGACGTGTCTCGCGAAGGCGTGCAGCGCGATATTCTTCCCATCGTGGAAGGGACCACCGTAAACACGCGCTATGGAATGGTTCGCACGGACCACATCCTATTCATCGCTGCGGGCGCGTTTCACACCACCAAGCCGTCTGATTTGATTCCCGAACTGCAAGGGCGCTTTCCCATTCGCGTGGAGCTCAACTCGCTCACCGAAGGCGATTTTGTGCGCATCCTTACCGAGCCAAAGAACGCGCTGATAAAACAATACATCGCGCTGCTTGACACCGAAGGGTTGAAACTTTCCTTTACAGAAGACTCCATCGCAACCATCGCGCGTTTTGCGGCCAAGGTAAACGAACAGACCGAAAATATCGGCGCGCGCAGGTTGCACACTATCCTGGAAAAAGTTTTGGAGGAAATTTCCTTCGAAGCTCCGGAGATGAAAAAGAAAACCGTGAAAGTGGACGGCGCCTACGTACAGAAGCAGCTCGCGAACATTGTAAAAGACCAAGACCTGAGCCGCTACATTCTTTAGAAAACAAAAATGGAACAAGAAAAAGCGGAACTGGGTTGCAGCCCCGCCTCCGAAATCCGCGCCCGTTCCCCTTTCTTAGTGCTTCCGTTCCTGTTTCTTGTTTCCGCATTTTGGCTCGGAGGTTGCGCCGCTCCCGGCGAACCGACCGAGCGCAGACCTCCCGTTCCCACGGCGATAACGGATTTGGCGGCGCATCAGCAAGGGAATGACGTGATCCTCACTTTCACACTGCCAAAAGATACCGTGGACCATCACCCGCTGAAAAAAACTCCGGCCATTGAGATTTATCGTAGCTTCGATCCGCCTGCGGCAACAACGTCCGTCACGCACGAACCGTTATTTTTGATTCTGACGATTCCGCCCGCAATGGTAGCCAACTATTCTGAGAAAGATCATGCCCGCGTCGTGAATTCCCTGGATGCCGGCGATCTGACCCATGTAGGCTGGACCGCGTCGTATGCGGTTCGCTTGCGCGCATCCGCAAAAAAGGAATCGGCGGATTCGAACCGCGCTATCGTGCGGGTTTATCCGGCGCCGGATCCGATTGCCGACCTCAAGGCTCAAGTGACTCACTCTGGCATTGTGCTCACTTGGACTCCGCCGCAAAAAACGATCGTAGGGTCCGTGCCGTCAATCGCCGCGTACCACATTTATCGCGCGGAATCGGTTTCAGAGTTACAACCAGAAGCGCCTCCAAATGCATCTGAATCCGCTGCTGGAGTTCCCCCCTTGAAAGCGCCTCTCGCACAAATCGGTGAATCGCCTGAGCCAACTTTCCAAGACATGCAAGTGGAATTTGGCAAGACGTACGTGTATTCGGTTCGCAGTCTCGCGCAATATCCCGATGTAGCGCTCGAATCAGCGAACTCGAATTTTGCCACCGTAACTCCGCGCGATATTTTTCCGCCGGCAGCGCCGCAAAACGTAACCGTAGTTCTAGTCCCGGAGCAGGGTGAAAATCCTGCCTACCTGGACGTCTCCTGGGCCATCAATCCTGAAACCGACATAGCCGGTTACAACGTCTATAGAAGTGAGCGTGACGGTGTTCCGGGTACGCGTCAGAATTCGGAGTTGTTGCTTACGCCGGCATTCCGCGATATGACTGCGCTGCCCGGCCGCCAATATGTCTATACTGCAACCGCGGTGGACCGCGCCGGCAATGAAAGCGCGGCTAGTGCGCCGGCTTCCGGTAGCATTCCGATGGAAGCTCAGCCAACAAAACCATGACTGAGAATTCTCCAATCGATAAAATCATCGGCGGTGAAATGGATAAGCCGCCTCGGCCCGCGCTAATCACCGGAATCTACACCGGCGCGTTTTTAATAATCGTGACGTTCGCAGCTCTGGTAGCCGCGAATCGCATGCCCTGGCTCGAGAACCGGGCTCTGGAACGAAACGCGGTGTTTTGTGGCTTGTTTGTGATCTTCATGCTCATCCCCATCGTGCGTTTCTACAATCGCCCCATACAAATGTTCACCTCGGCCATGATCGCTTGGGGAATGTTCGTGGTGAGCTATTACATCGCGGGGATGTTTTTCCACAATCTGTTTGAGGTATTGCGGTCGCCATTTGAGGCGTTGATCGAAGGCGCCGTTGTATATGGCTTTTTCGCGGTCGGTTCCTGGGTTGCATCCATGGCGCTGCATGCGCGGCACCAGGCGATCGAGTCGCGACGACGTCAGCATCATGCGGCTCCGCATCATCGATGAAATACTGCCGATTTCAAATCTCCAGCTTCTCTGTTAACGAAGTCCATCGCTCGGTTCAACAAATTCATCCCGACATCCGCAATGGAATCATCGAGGGCGACGAGGTTCGCGAAATCCACGGAGAGTTTTGGGGTAAACACGAAACTGCGGGTCCCAGTTGGCCGCTGAATTCTGTAAAACTTCTTCCACCTTGCACCCCGAGTAAAATTGTTTGCGTCGGCAGGAATTACGCGGAGCACGCCAAAGAATTGGCCAATGAGGTTCCCAAAGAGCCCTTGCTCTTTTTTAAGCCGCTCTCTTCCGTGATCGGACCAGATGAGCCCATCGTTTTGCCGCGTCTTTCGCAGCGCGTGGAGTACGAAGGCGAACTCGCCGTGGTGGTCGGGCGCCGCTTCCGCAATCTGCGGAACGATGAAGATATTTTTGCCTACATCCTTGGATATACCTGCCTGAACGATGTCACGGCGCGCGATCTCCAAAGAAAGGACGGTCAGTTCACGCGCGGCAAAGGTTTCGATACCTTCTGCCCGTTTGGCCCGGTCATCGAGACCTCGCTCGATCTGGCCTCCGCTACCGTCGAAACTTTTGTGAATGGGACCAGGAAACAGTTTGGACATACCTCGGAAATGATATTTTCTCTTGATGTTATAATTCGCTACATCGCGCAGGTGATGACGCTGGAACCCGGAGACGTTATTGCCACTGGCACGCCTTCCGGAGTGGGTCCGCTGGCTGTGGGCGATGTGATCGAAGTCAGCGTAAGCGGCGTCGGCACGCTGAGAAATTTTGTTATCGGGCCGAATGAAGACTCGGAAAATTAAGCCGAGTCTAGTTCCGGATGTAATACGGCCCGCGCGCAAGGCGAGTCTTGAAAGAACTTTTAAGAGATTGGCACAACTGGATTCCGCTGGCGGGCCTCGCAGCGCTGGCACTCGTGGGAATTATTTTCTGGCTGCGACGCAAGACTGTAGATCCTCGCGAAATCGAACGGCAGCGCTGCGCGTTTTTGAATCGCGTGGGACGCATCGTGGAGGGTCAGGTACTTGAGATTGTCGATCACGCACGCGACTCCCACGGAGACAAACCCGCTGGCGCGCTGGTAAAAAGTAAAACACCATCGTCCGGTGTTTCAGCCAACGGCACGCAAAAGCTTCTCTACTATACGTATTCAATTTCCGGCGTGACTTACGAGACCGCCCAGGACGTGACCGGTCTGGAGGAGCGTTTACATCTCACTCGCATCGCCGCCGGTCAAACCGCCAGCGTGAAATACGACCCGTCAAACCCCAGTAACTCGATACTTCTCGCCGATGACTGGTCCGGCTTGCACTGAGGGCAATTCTTGCTCGCGAATTTGCAAACTCTGAATCCTCATGCGTGTCGTCTAACCCACTGGAATCAATGGTTGGGTCGAGCAGTGATACACTCATCGTTCGCTTGGAGGGAAATTTGAGTCGCGCCCAGCGTTTTATCTCTGCCGCTTTTCTGATTTTTGTCACTACCGCCGCATCCCTGTATGGCCAACAGCAGCAGACCTCGCCACAGGTCGATCCCGGCCTTTACTCCGCCATGCGCTGGCGTTTGATTGGGCCGTACCGCGCGGGGCGTGTCTCCGCGGTGGCTGGAATTCCTGGCGATCCCGCAGTCTATTACATGGGGACTCCCGGCGGAGGGGTTTGGAAAACTTCCAGCGCGGGCCGCGTTTGGAAACCGATTTTCGACGATCAGCATGTCGCTTCGATCGGCGCGGTTGCCATCGCCCCGTCCGATCCTAATATTGTGTACGTCGGAACCGGCGAGCAAACCGACGGCAATGGGATGTACAAGTCCACCGACGCCGGCGCGACCTGGACGCATATCGGCTTGACCGATGTCCATTACATCAACTCCATTATTATTGATCCGAGCGACCCGAATATTCTGGTGGTAGGCGCGCTGGGCCATCCGATTCTCGGCGTTGCCGCAGCCAGCCCCTGGCGCGGCATCTTCAAGTCCACGGATGGCGGCAAAACCTGGATAAAAACTCTGTATCGGGACGATTTCGCGGGCGCCGCGGACACCGTCGCCGATCCCAATAATCCTCGCGTGCTTTTCACCGCGCTGTGGAAGCCTTTCGATTTCTTCAGCGGGCCTCCCGACGTCCGAAAACCGGATTCGTGGATTTATAAATCCGAGGACCAAGGCGCCACTTGGAAGGAACTTGCCCTCACAGGCTTGCCCGCCGATGAACCGCTGGGCCGCATCGGACTTGCCGTTGCCCCCGGCACGCGCGGACAACGAGTGTTCGCTATTGCCGAGCCCGGGCTTTTCCGTTCCGATGACGGCGGCCAAACCTGGCGCAAAATCACGAATGACTCGCGCGTGCTGGGGAATCTTTACTTCAGCCGCGTCTTCGTCGATCCCAATAACGCGGACGTAGTTTACGTGATGCAAACGACCACCTATCGATCGACCGACGGCGGCAAAAATTTCACCGCATATAAAGGCGCGCCGGGCGGCGATGATTACCACGTCCTGTGGATCGATCCCAAAAATTCCCAGCGCATGATTCTCGGCGTGGATCAGGGCGCCACCATCAGCGTTGATGGCGGCAAGACCTGGAGTACTTGGTATAACCAGCCCACCGGGCAGTTCTACCACGTGATCACGGACAACCAGTTTCCTTACTATTCGTACGCCCCGCAGCAGGATAGCGGCACAGTCGTGGTACCGAATCGCAGCGACTATGGAGAGATCAGCTTCCGCGACTGGTTCTCCACCGGCGGATTCGAATTCTGTTACATAGCTCCTGACCCTAAGAATCCCAACATTATTTATTCAGGTGGATGGTACGGCAGCGTCGTTCGCTTCGACAAAACTACCGGCCAGATCACTCACGTCTTTGTGCGCACCGGAAATTTCCGAACCACGCAAATGCCTCCGCTGGTTTTCTCGCCCGAGGATCCAAAAACGCTCTATCTCGGCACGCAGTTTGTTTTGAAAACCACGGACGATGGAAATAGTTGGCAAACCATCAGCCCGGACCTCACTGTCCCTCCTGGCGAACCAGCCAATGGTGAGAAATCTCCGGCAGGCGCCTCGGGGCATGCGCCTGAAAGTGATCTTCCGCCCGGCGCCGAAAAGGACACCGACGAGCTGAACGCATACGGCGCAGAGGCCGACTCTGACGAGAAAGAATTCGAAGTCCAGCGCCCGGGCCGACGCGCTGCGATCATGGCGATGGTACCGTCGCCTTTGCAAGCAACAGTGATCTGGGTCGGCACCAGCAACGGTCTGGTGCAAGTCACGCGGGACGGCAGCGCGACTTGGCAAAACGTCACGCCCGCAGGCTTGCCGGCTCACAGTTCGATCATGGCCATGGAGCCCTCGCATTACGACGCGGCCGCAGCGTACATCGTCACGCAGGCTGCCAAAGACAAAGGTCCTTATATTTATCGCACTCACGATGGCGGCAAATCCTGGCAAAAAATCACCAACGGCCTCGAGGATAACTGGCTTGCTCGCGTCGTCCGCGAAGATCCAGTGCGCAAAGGATTGCTCTACGCGGGAACCGAAAACGCGCTTTACGTTTCTTTCGATGACGGCGACCACTGGCAATCGTTGCAATTGAATTTTCCGGCGTCCGACGTTCGCGATCTCGCCGTGCACGGAGACGACCTCGTCGCCGCCACCTATGGCCGCGCGATATGGATTCTCGATGACCTGACTCCGCTGCGCCAAGCCAGCGAAGAAATAGCCGCCGCGAATGCGTATTTGCTAAAGCCCGCCGACACCGTCCGCGTGCGCTGGGATAACGATCAGGAAACTCCGCTGCCGCCCGAAACGCCCGCCGGAAAAAATCCTCCGGACGGCGCCATTTTTGATTATTACCTCAAGTCCGCTCCCACTGGCGTGCTCACCCTCGAGATCCACGACGCGCAGGGAAAATTTGTGCGCCGATTTACGAGTATTGCTCCCCAGCCTGATACCACGCCAAAGAACGTGCCCGATTATTGGTTTGGGCCCATGCCGGCACTTTCGAAAAACGTGGGGCACAATCGCTTCGTTTGGGACTTGCGCTACGATTCTCCGAAAACGCTGCCCTTTAGCTATTACGGAAATATTCTCGACTATGTCGAGTACACACTTTCCGACCACGCCATTCCCGAAGACACGCCGCGCGAGCAAACGCTGGGTCCCATTGCCGTTCCGGGGCAATATGAAGCAATACTCATCGCCAACGGGGTATTGATGAAGCAGCCTTTTACCATCACTCTGGATCCGCGAGTGCACGTTTCGCAACCTGAACTTGTAAAACAATTGGACGCGGTGAACAGAATCGACGCCGGCCTGGAGTCAAGTTACCAGGCTTACTCGGCGATTGCACCCATACGCGAAGCGATCGCGGCACGCCAGAAAAACCTGGAAGATTTCATGAAGCAGCATCCGCCGGCGGAGAAGAAACAAAATCCTGCGGAAAAAAGAATCACCGACGAGGCCCCAAAAACTACCACCCCGTCAAATTCTTCCGACGCTGCGGCACAAAGTCCCCACGCAAAAGACGTAGTTGATGAACCGATAGAAAACGCCGAAGCGAAAGAATCGGCGGCTAAGCTAGCCCAGGTTGCAGAGGGACAGGATTTGGCTGATGCGTTGAAGGACCTCGACAAGAAGATTGCGCTAGCCCAGGAAGGCACTTTCACCGCTCCTGGAATTGGCCCGGCGCATCGCGATCTGGCTCGGCTCTCATTCATGATCCAAAGCGGCGACGCGGCTCCATCGCGAACCGCTGAAGCAGCGCTGGACGAATCGTGCGCTGGTCTAAATAAAAACATCACTGCGTGGCGCGATATTGCGGCCCAGGGTTTTGCTCCAACAAACGCGCTACTGGCCAAATACAACCTCGCGCCGCTCCCGACTCCGCAGAGCCCGCCAGCCGCTCCAGACGCGTGCCACGCACAATAAGGGTCTCTAGGGTTTCAAGGTAGCGCCCGGGCTTTAGCCCGGCATCTTGCCGTGTTCTTCAAACAGATTTATTTAGCGCCCAAGGACGCGGCGCTATAAATAAACTGGGACCATCCAATTGGTTTTGTAACGGCCACCTCCAGGTGGGTGTCCTCCCGGGCCCGAACCTCCGTATCGAATGTCCAATTTGGCTGTTGTGACTCGGCTCCCAAACGTGTTTCATTCGGAACTGCAACTCCGAGCCAATTAGCCAGTTGGCTGTTTTGCGAACGAGAGAGATCAAATTGTCAACCGCTCGCCCGCGTTCGTGGAAAATTCTTCTCGCGTTCGCGATCATTTACTTCGTATGGGGTTCAACTTTCTTAGCCATACGCGTGGGTGTTCGAGAAGTTCCCCCTTTTCTGTTGGCAGGCATGCGCTTCACCATCGCAGGATTAGTCTTGTACGGCTGGCTACGGTTTACCGGCACACCGTCGCCGAGTCGCCGGGAATGGCTGGCAGCCACTTTTCTCGGAACATTAATTTTTCTGCTCGATTATGGCTGCCTGTTCTGGGCCGAGCAGCGCGTCCCGTCGGGCATCGCCGCGGTAGTGCTGGCGACCATACCGGTCTTCATCACGGTAATGGAAATTATCTTTCTTCGCACGCAACGTCTGACCGCGCGTTTATCGTTGGCGCTTCTAGTAGGGCTCTGCGGCGTGGCCGTGTTGGTGAATCATTCTTTTACTTTCGGAGAAGTGCCCATCAATCGCGCCGGGGCATTCGCACTGTTGCTCGCTTCTTTCACTTGGTCCATCGCTACGATTCTCACGCGTCGTCTGCCGCTTCCGGCATCGAAACCAATGAGCGCCGCCGCTCAAATGTTCTCCGGCGGACTCCAGCTATTTGTTCTCGCCACAGCGACGCATGAGTTTTCAGGGTTTCATTTTCAGGCGGTTTCCGCAATTGCGTGGTGGTCGCTAGTTTATTTAATTATCGCAGGCTCCATTGTTGGATTTACCGCTTACATCTGGCTGCTGCACTATGAATCTCCCACGAAAGTTGGCACCTACGCCTACGTCAACCCGGTAGTGGCCGTCGCAGTGGGCTACTTTATCGGCAAAGAGCCGATCGGTCCGCGCACATTGCTGGGAGGCTTGCTCATTTTGATCAGCGTGGTCACCATCACCACCACGCCGAAGCAAAGAGATTTACCGGCCCGTGAAAAAGACGAATTGCTTCCGATAATGGAGTCCGCACCTTCTCACTCCGACGCCACCGTCGCGGGGCAAGCGCCTAAATTGTCTTAGCCTAAACTTTGACTAATTCTTGGCTTCCGCTATATTTGTGCGGATGAGCAATTGCAAGCGCTCCACTTTTGAAGACTTTGCCAACACTCAATGTCCTGCTCATTTTGTTGGAATCCCAATTCGTACTCAAACGGCGGGCATGCGGTGACCGAACCTCGCAAACATCGCGACCGTATTGAAGAGCTCCGTAAACTCAATGCCGAAGCCGAAGCTGGCGGAGGAGCGGAGCGCCGCGAACGCGAACACAAGCAGGGCAAGCTAAGCGCCCGCGAACGCGTCGATTTGCTGCTCGATGAAGGCTCCTTCGAAGAGCTCGACAAATTCGTCCGCCATCAATCTCACGATTTCGGCATGGAGGGTCAACGCCCGCCCGGCGATGGTTTCATCACAGGGTATGGCCGCATCGATGGCCGGCTGGTGTACGTCTTCGCGCAGGACTTCACGATTTTCGGCGGTTCGCTCTCCGAAGCAAACGCCTCGAAGATCACGAAAATTATGGACCTGGCGGTGCGAGCCGGGGCGCCCGTGATTGGTCTAAACGACTCGGGCGGTGCGCGCATTCAAGAGGGTGTGAAGTCGCTCGCGGGTTACGCCGAAATTTTCCTCCGTAACACGCTAGCCAGCGGTGTGATTCCGCAGATCAGCGCGATTATGGGACCATGCGCCGGCGGCGCAGTCTATTCGCCGGCCATTACCGATTTTATTTTTATGACCCGCGACACTTCCTACATGTTCGTCACTGGTCCGGACGTGATCAAGACCGTCACGCACGAGGAAGTGACCAAGCAGGAGCTCGGTGGCGCCATGACTCACAACGAAAAAAGCGGCGTGGCCCATTTTGTTTCACGCGACGACGCCGAATGCCTCGCCATGATTCGCGAACTCTTCGGCTACCTCCCCTCGAATAATCTCGATGACGCTCCTCGCCGCGCTACGAGCGATCCTTGGGACCGTTCCCATCCCGCACTCAACGCGCTCGTCCCCGAAGATCCACAAAAGCCTTACGACATCAAAGACGTGATACACGCCATCGGCGATGATTCAGGGTTCTTCGAAGTCCACGAACATTTCGCCAAGAATATTGTCGTCGGTTTCGCCCGGCTCGATGGCCACACGGTAGGGATCGTCGCAAATCAGCCCGCATTCCTTGCCGGAGTGCTGGACATCAGCGCATCGGTGAAAGCAGCACGGTTTGTGCGCTTCTGCGACGCTTTCAATATTCCTCTCATCACCTTTGAAGACGTCCCCGGATTTCTACCGGGCACGCAGCAGGAATTTGGCGGAATCATCAAGCACGGCGCGAAACTGCTTTTCGCGTTTGCCGAAGCTACCGTCCCGAAGATTACGGTCATTACCCGCAAGGCATACGGCGGCGCGTACTGCGTGATGGCTTCGAAACACATTCGCACGGACATCAACTACGCGTGGCCTACAGCCGAAATCGCCGTGATGGGCCCGGAAGGCGCGGTGAATATCGTTTACAAACGCGAAATTGATCGCGCCCCCGAAGCGGACCGCGAGACAATTCGCCGCGAGAAAATTGACGACTTCCGCGACCGTTTCGCAAATCCCTATGTCGCCGCCGAGCGTGGCTATATCGACGCCATAATCGAGCCCGCCAAAACCCGCTCCAAGCTAATCACCGCCCTGCGCTCCCTGGTAAACAAGCGCGACACGAACCCGCGCAAAAAACACGGCAATATCCCGCTCTAGCCAAAAACCGAGTACGGCCGAATCGCGGCTGAGACGCTCGGGAATGGAAGGGAACGTGTCCTAGTTCACGGTCAGCGGCGCCGACACACTGCCGATCCTGCCGGTCAGATTGTCTCGCACCACAAACCGCACCTGATAATTCCCGGCGGGAAGTTCCAACGCATTCTGATACAAGATTCCGTCTGCTTTGATTTTGTCCAGAGCCGCGGAAGGAACGGTTCCCTTGATTGTTTGCCCGGCGTTGCCCACCGGCGTGCCGGTCTTCGTAGCTTGCGCGACAAAGTCGATGTCGAAACGGTTTTTGTCCCTCTCGTCAATCACACCGGTAGCCGGCAGGTGCACGGCAAATCCAATTTTTTTCTTGTCTCCATCGGGTGTAACACCCTGCCAACGCACGGTCACCGGAATCCCCGTGCTTTCAAACGGAGAACTCAAAGCAAACGCGACATCGTCCGTGTGTGTCAGTTGCGGATCGATCGTCGCATTCGTGACCAAGAATCCGGTCCGCGCGTGCACCTCCACATCTTTGCGCGAAACTTGCACTTGCAATTTCCGCCAGCCGGGCTTGTTGTTCGTGTTATCGACGTAATACCCCAGCAAGTAGTAGCTCGCCGAATCATCTGCTGCACGCCTAAAGCCCGCGGCCAGGTCGTTGTTGTTGAAAAACGCGCGACCGCCCGTCATCTCGGCGAAATTTTCAAGGCTCTGCACAGTAGAAGCTTGCAATGAGCTTCTGCCGGCAGCAGCATCGGCAAATCCGGGACCGCTGAGCCCGCCGGAATATGTAGCATCGCCGGTAGGCGAAGTGCTCAACAGCCCGCGCACATCCACGGGATAAACTGAAATCTGCGCATCATTCAACGCTTCCATAGTTCGCTCGTACAGCACTGACAAACTGCCGCCCGGCAGCGAAGAAGGTGAATCCAGGCTAAACGGAAAACTTCCCGTCGCCCATATGAGAGATTTTCTTCCCGGAAGTCCGGAAAGCGACCACGCAATGGCCAGAAAAGCTTTCATCGTGTCTTCAATAGCCCGTGACTGCTGGTATCCGCCTTGGACTGCGTCCGCTCCCGTAATAAATTGGCGCATTTTCATGGAGGGATCTTCACTCATACCGACGCCGCCAGTCAGTTCGCTGGTATCGCCGGATGCAGCCATGACTTTCCCGTCTGTGCCAAACGACTCCATGTCCGACATTTCTCCGCTAGCTTTCTTCAAAGCGGCAACGATCGAAACGGGATCGCTGTTTAGCCCGCTCAGCACCTGCAAGCCTTTCCTACCAATCACCACAAGTCCGAACACGCGCCCTGATTCCAAATTGTCGGCCAGATACTTGATCAGTTGCTTTCGGCCAATCGTTTGATCAAGAAATGGGGTGTTGATCGTGTCCAAAACAATCACGGTTATAGAGGAGGGCTGTTGTTCGAGCGTGACGTTGCTAAATGTGTTCGGCGCGTTTGTTGTTTGCACCGGATGCGCGTTGCCTGCGTTTACTTCTTCGAAGATTGCAATCCGTTGCGGCTTGCCGTCTTCCATGATTTTGAAATCGTCTCGAGTCAGTTTCCGGACATGACTGCCGGATTTATCAGAAACCACAACAGGCACTTGCACCAGAACTGTTTGCGACCTGAGTACCAGCTTTTTCTCTTGATCCGCGCCGTGGTACTTGCGCACATCGGGTTCCGGAAGATTCGCCGGCGCGCCAAGATTCGCCGGCTGCCCCGTCATCGGATCAATTTCCTGTGCCCGCACACAGGTCGAGAATAAGATGATCCAACAAAAGAGATTCAGTAACTGACGGCGCATATTCTGACCTCGTTTACTACTGACACGACAGGCTCCCAGAGCGGCCATCTTGCTACGCTTCTCTGCCTCAGTGTAATTCACGGTCATAAGATAACTGTGCTTTCCCGTCGGCATTTCTGCGATTTCGTAAAGGATCCGGAATTGCCGCCGGATTCGGATACTTGACGCCGTGCAACCAAGCGGAAAACCCGAGCCACCAGATCGCGAGCACGATGAGTTCGATCACACTTGCTTCCGGCCCGAATGTCCCGCCAGTTAACCACGCCGAGCCGTGCAAGCTTGCGTTCAAAAGATGCCCTTGCGCTACCTGGCCGCTGGAAGGTACGCCGTAGAAGAAGACCTCGCCCCAGTTCCACGCGGAGTGAATTCCAAGCGGCATCCACAGATCGCCGGTTCTGCGCAGAATAAGGCAAGTCACTAAACAATACGCCGTCGCGGATACCGGCCCAAGCCCGTGACCTCCCGGATTAAAGTAGTGTGCTCCGCCCATCAAGAACGAAGTAAGTATTGCGGCCGGCCAGAAACCGATTCCGCTGGTCAACGTGAACAGGAGGTAACCGCGATAGAAAAAATCTTCCAGCAACGCAGCTAGGAAAAGCGGTACCGCCCAGAGGGCGCCATATTGCAAGGCATCCGCACCGTGGAGCGCCGGCGAACCGAAAGATAAAACTCCGGAGAGGTGTAACACATAGAGCAGAGCCGTGAGCGAAGCGAAACTGATAGCCGCTCCCTGCCAGAACTGGCCGCAAAACGCGCGCCGCCAGGGCAGCCCGTAGTCCGCGATGGTTCGGCCCTCGATTTGTGCCATGATCCAAGTTACCAGTAGGATCGCCGCTGCAAAAATCCCCATTACCACGAGGCCGCCGATGGGAGTGGGGAACTCCAGCTGCGTCCGGCTCATAATGGCGTCACTCAGCCTGTCCGCGAAGTATCCGATCGGCAACAGTAACGCGACAAAAATTACGATACGCCATCCGGCGCGTAGCCCATTCGGTCCTCTGAAGCCGTTATATCGAACCGCATCGGCTACTTGCGCAGCCTGAGAAATATCGCTCATCCTTTTTTGTCACGGTAAGTCGTCTGTCGCGATTGGCTATTCATGACTCGAACGCTAGCATTGGCTCCGCGAAGAAAGTATGATTTTTCGCGCCAATTCGATGAAACTGGTGTCTAAGACAACCGTCGCCTGAAATTGGTGGCCATTTCTATGTCCAATGTTTCCACGGTGTTTGCGATATCGGCGCGCAAGATCGCCGATGCTGTAGCTACACGGGCGAATACCGATCATTTACTTGGAAGCGTCAGCCTCGACCGCGATGCCCTCGATGATTCGTCCCTAAGAATCCCGTATGCAGACATGATGTTGTTATCCGAGTACGCCGCCAGGATGACGAAAGACACCGCTTTCGGCTTGCACGTCGGTGAAAAAGTCGATCAGGAGGAATACGGCGTGGTGGGATATTCTGTCACCACGAGTTCCACTCTGGGCCAAGCGCTTCGGAGCCTGGTGCGCTATCTGCCCATTTGGACGAATGTTGGCGTGTTTAAGTTGGACATCGAAGGCTCAGTCGCACATTTTCAATGGGAGTACTCGGATCCGTCGCTGCCCGAACCTCGTCACGACTGCGAAATGTCTATGGCCACGGTGGCGAGATTCAGCCGGCTCACCAGCAGTTCATCCTGGGCGCCGCGCGAAGTCTGGTTCCGCCACGCGAAACCCCGAGACACTTCCGAACATTCGCGGATTTTTCGCGCTCCCGTTCGATTCGGGATGCCGGCGAATTCCGTGCTCCTCGATACTCCGTTACTCTGTCTTCCGTTGAAAAATGCCAAGCCCTTTTCCCACTCAGCAATCACTGCGCTAGCCGAACAACTCTTGGCTCAAACTGCCGGTGTAGCCAGCTTCTCCCAGAGTGTACTGAGCTTTATCAGGCAAAGATTAAGTTACGGGGAATTTGACGTCGAGACCGTCGCACGTTACTTCGGCGTCAGCCAGCGAACTTACCAAAGACAACTACAGAAGGAAGGTTCGTCTCATCGAAACCTGGTACAGCAAGCTCGCCGCGAGCTTTCGCAGCATCTCCTCCTCGACGCTCACATGACCGCCACGGAAACCGCCCAGGTACTCGGATACGCGGAACACAGCGTATTCCATCGTGCCTTTCGAAGGTGGCACGGTTTGCCTCCCGGAGCCTTTGGCAGAAGTTGACTAGAAAATCACTCGAGGAGCGCAAAGCTGGCTTTTTGAGCCAATTTCCGATAGCATGCCGTGGTTTTGCCTAACCGCCGTTATTCGCTAGGAATTGGAGATGCGATGCCCAAGAATGCCCCGAAGACGAAGACTTTGGTCGAAGCGCTTGATGCGCTGATTGAAAAATATCACCTGCTGAAGCACCCTTTCTATCAGGCTTGGAGTGCAGGCAAGCTCTCCAAGGATTCGCTCGCACTTTACGCCGAGCAGTACTATCAACATGTTCGTTCCTTTCCCGATAATCTGAAGCAGCTTGCAGCTCGCACAAATGGTGACGCCAATCTTCGGGGCTTAGTAAACGAAAACCTAGGTGAAGAGCTTGACCCCGCGGCCTCTCATCCGATGCTTTGGAGGCATTTCGCACAGTCGCTGGGTGTCAGCGAAGCCTCGATGGAAAATGCCCGCCCACTGCCCGGGATCGCCGCCTTACTCGACACGTTTGATGAAGTCGCTGCCCAAGGTTCTAAAACCCAGGCCGTAGCCGCATTTTACGTGTACGAAGCGCAGGTCCCCGAAATCGCCACGCAAAAGATTTCCGGTTTGCGTCGCTTTTATGACATCACCGAGCCGCGCGCCCTGGCCTATTTCGCCGTTCACGAAGAAGCTGACGTCCGCCATCGCGCCGCCTGGCGTGATTGGCTTGCGAAACAAAACGACGCCGACGCAGTTTCGGTGTTATGTGCCGCCGAGCGTAGCCTGAAGGCGCTGTGGGGCGCGCTTGATGCCGTGTACCCGCAAGGCTGCGCGTCGAAGAATTAAAGATATTTCCGCCAGTAGCTCTGGTGGCTGCGTAAAGGACAATCCGCTGTCGCCGGGTGAACCCTTCCACAAGAGCTTACTGGCGCTTTAGCGCTTTTACACCCGCTGTGCCGCCAATAAATGCTTCGGAAGCGAACTTCAGAAACAATCCGTGCTCGACCGCTCCCACCACATGATCGAGGTGATGCGCGATCTCTTTCGGATCACTCATCGGCCCAAACGCGCAGTCGATAATGTAATGCCCGCCATCCGTGACGTATGGCTTTTTGTCGAACCCCAGCCGCAATGTGGGTTTCCCATCAAGTCTAACTAATTTCTTCTCCGTCGCCTGCCAGCCGTACGGAACAACTTCCACCGGAACGGATACCAGCGAGCCTAGCCGTTCGACAACTTTGGATTCGTCGGCAACCACAACCATACGCTTGCTTGCGGCCGCCACGATTTTTTCGCGCAATAGCGCGCCACCGTGGCCTTTGATCAGGTAGAGCGGCCCGGGCTGTATTTCGTCCGCACCGTCAATGGTCAGGTCAATTTCCGTGTGTTCTGCGAATGTGGTGAGCGGAATATTCAGCGACCGAGCCTGTTCTGCGGTTCGTTCCGATGTAGGCATGCCTACGATGCGCAGATTCTCTTGCGCCACGCGTCGCCCCAGCGCGCTCACCAAGAATGCAGCCGTCGAGCCAGTTCCCAATCCTACGACCATCCCGCTTTCGACCAGCTTCGCAGCGGCCTCCGCAGCAGATTTCTTCCACTGATCTTGAGGCGATAGATTCACGGGTGAACTCATTATCTGGGCATCTCCGGCGAGGCACATCATAGCCGTACCCGCTGTTCTTGCCAACCTTGGTACGCGCGGCGAAAAGGGTTCTTAGATTCTGCGTGAGCCGGTCGACCTCAACACGCAGACGATTGAGAACCAAGATGTTAGAATTCCTCTGCTTTTTGTGGACGGGGAATGTTCAAGAAAATCCTGATTGCCAACCGTGGCGAGATTGCCGTTCGCATCCTGCGAGCTTGTAGAGACCTCGGCTTGCGCTCTGTGGCCGTGTATAGCGACGCGGACCGTGCTTCGCTTCACGTGCGTCTTGCTGACGAGGCTTATCCTATCGGCCCCGCTCCTTCTCGCGAAAGCTATCTCGTCGTGGAGAAAATCATTGGCGCCGCGCGCTACGCGGGATGCGACGCGATCCATCCCGGCTACGGATTTCTCGCCGAAAACCCTGCGCTTGCCCGTGCCTGCGCGGAGGCAAAGATCACTTTTATCGGTCCGTCGCCCGAGGCCATGGAAAATCTCGGGTCAAAAACCGCGGCGCGCCACCTCGCTCGCAAAACGAATGTGCCCACCGTCCCCGGCACGCTCGATCCCATCGAGAAAATGGATGGTGCCCGCGAGGCGGCTCGCGACATTGGGTTTCCCGTTGTGCTCAAGGCCGTTGCCGGTGGCGGCGGAAAAGGCATGCGCTTGATTGAACGCGAATCCGAGTTTCCTGGCGGCTGGCGCGATGCTTCTTCGGAAGCTCAGAACGCGTTTGGCGATGGACGCTTGTACCTCGAAAAATATCTCTTGAAACCGCGCCACATCGAAATTCAAATCCTTGCGGATATCCACGGCCACATCGTCCATCTCGGAGAACGCGAATGTTCCCTGCAGCGCCGCTACCAAAAAGTGATCGAAGAAGCTCCTTCGCCGATCATGACGCCGGAGCTTCGCCGCGCGATGGGCGATGCCGCCGTGAAACTGGCGAAGGCCGGCGGCTACACGAACGCCGGCACCGTGGAATTCTTAGTCGATGCGAGCCGTAACTTTTATTTTCTGGAAATGAACACACGCCTTCAGGTGGAGCATCCCGTAACCGAACTCGTCACCTCGCAAGACATCGTAAAACTTCAGATACATATTGCTTGCGGTGAGCCGCTGCCGTTCACGCAGGAAGACATCACGCTCCGCGGCCATGCCATCGAATGCCGCATTTACGCCGAAGATCCAGACAATAATTTCTTCCCTTCGCCTGGACGAATCCTGGACTGGGGCGCACCCGCAGGCCCCGGCATACGCTTCGATGACGGCGTGTATAGCGGATGGACCGTGCCGAACGAATACGACCCAATGCTCGGAAAATTGATCTCGTATGGAAGAGATCGCACAGAAGCAATCGCGCGTCTTCAACGAGCTCTGAGAGAGTTTTATGCCAACGGAATAAAAACGAACGCGGAACTGTTCCAGCGGATTGTTGCCACACCAGATTTTCAAGCAGGCGAAATATACACCCGCTGGCTCGACGATTTTCTCTCCACGCCGAACAAGCAGGCCGTCACAGCTTCCGAAAATAGCCCACTCGAAGAAGGCGCGGCGACAATCGCCGCTGCGTTGTGGAATATCTCGCATCGCCTGGATTCTGCGGACACGAAGTCAGTCATCAGCCAGCCAGAATCGCGCTGGAAACTGGAAGCGCGTCGCGAGCAATTAAGAGGCGAGCTTGAGCCATAACAATGGGAATAGCAAGACGTACGAAGACCAAGCCGCGCCGTTGGAAAAAGTAATTTAAGCGAGTACCTTGAAAGTTGAAATCGAGCTGGACGGAAAATCACACACCCTAGAAATGATCCACACGGGCGAGCGAGCCCGCTGGACTATCGATGGTCATCCTATTGACGCGGACGCAGTAGAAGTCTCGCCCGGCATCTTCTCAATTCTAATCGCCGGCCAATCTTTCGAAGCTCGTGTAGCCGCCGAGCCTGATTCCGCACTCCGCGTCACCGTGGCAAACCGTGAGCACGGCGCCACGATTCGCGACCCGCGCAGGTGGACACGCAATCGCGGGCTGGGTGAGGAAGCGGAAGGAAGTCAGCAGCTCAGGGCTCCCATGCCCGGAAAAATCGTGGTGCTGCTGGTAAAGGCCGGCGATCGCGTCGAGGCGGGACAAGGAATCGTAGTGATGGAAGCAATGAAAATGCAGAACGAAATTCGCTCTTCCAAATCCGGGACAGTCGAGCGCCTGTTGGTTGCACAGGGACAAACCGTGAATGCCGGCGAAGTAGTCGCTATCGTCAGCTAAGCTAATAAGCTCGGATCGCGAGTTTCTGCGGATGGCTTCGGTATCCGCCGACTCGCCGAAACGCTGAATATCCCGCTAACCCACAGCCCCCAGCCGTTTACCTTTACGTTCGCTTTGCCTTCACAGCGTCTTCCCAAAGCCTACTGCCACTGCCAACATAGCTTCCAGCAAAGTTAGGCAAGCAGAGCCTGGGCCTTGGGAGACACCATGCTTCACATTTTCTTGATTTGGTTCGCCGCAGTGCTGGTGCTGGCTACCGCTGCTCTGGCGTGGATCATGGTATGCGGAGCGATCGCTCAGTGGGCCGAAAAAGAAGGCCTCGCATTCTGGAAAACTTTCGCACTCTCCTTTTTCTTAACCCCGCTGGCAGGAGCATTAATGGTTCTATCGTTCAAACCGCCGAGAACAACCCGATCCTTGGCAGAAACCGCAAGCCGCGGATAATCCCACCGCAATTTTTATCGCGCCCCGCCTCGCAGATCAACACGCAACCGTGCGAATTTCCTCTTAAGTTGCACCGCAGATTAAAATTCTTGATTGACGGCGAAGGAAATCGCTTAGTTTGAAGCGGGGAGTTTCCCTGCAGACTCCAGAATTTGCCGCGCCAGATAATTCGTGACGTGCGAATCATCCCGCGCTTCAATCATGTAGGCCGACCGAAGTAGCTGCTCCTTGCGATTGCGCATCATGTCGCGAATGGATTGTTGCACTTGCGGATCGGAAAGCACGCGCTGCCCCGCAGGCTCCTTGGCGATCATTTTCAATATCCGGTAGCCGCCGGCATTAGCGATCGGCTGGCTTATCGATCCAGCCTTCATGCTCAAAACCAGCATCTTGAGCGCCGGATCCGAGCGATTTAGCGCAGACTCGGGCACGAATCCCAGGTCGCCGCCGGTTGTCGCTGTAGAATCTTCTGAATAGTCCATCGCCAATTGGCCGAAGTCGGCGCCAGAGGCGAGCTTTTGTTCCAGCATAGCTACTTTGCTCTTGGCCTCCGCGTCGGTCTTCGCCTTATCGTTTTTGCGATTGTGGACCGAAGGGTCAGGATGCGGAGTAACCACGATCTGCGCGATGTGGTATTGCGGCTCGGTCACGTTAAATTGCGCGCGGTTCTTGTTGTAAAAATCCGTTACGTCCTGGTCCGTGATCGAAATCTTGGCGATCACCTCGCGGTTCAACAGCTTTTGCACGGAAAGCTGCCGGCGAATGTCGCTTTTCAAATCATCGACGGTGAGTCCCGTGTCGTGCAGCTTTCTCTGAAACTCTTCCTCGGTGTAGGGACTCTTCGATTCCGTGAATTTGTCTTCCACTTCGGCGTCGGTGGCTATCAAATTCATTTTGCTCGCGCGCTCCAGCAGAATTTCGTTGTTAATCAACTCATCCAGAATGCTGAGCTTCAGCGAAAGAGCTTCTTCCTGAGAAGGCGCCGGTGCTTCCGCATTCACCCGCGTGCGAAAATACTTTTCCACCTCGGCGCGCGAGATCTCCTTGCTGTTCACCGTGGCCCATACGTCCGGACCCACGGCAGCTTCCTTCTTGCAGGCGGCCACAAACATGCACGCCGCCACCGCCGCAAGAATCAGGATTTTTCGTTTCAAGCGGAAAACTCCTTCGCAGGAAGCCTCAAGCAGCCTTTTTCACTCGGCCGGAACGGATACAGGAAGTGCAGACGCGAACGTGCTTGTGCGTGCCATTGATCACGGTTCTTACCCGCCGCAGATTCGGATTCCAGCGGCGCCGCGTCACATTGTGGGCGTGGCTGATCGTATTACCAAAGCGCGGCTTCTTGCCGCAAAGTTCACATACCATTGCCATTGTTGCTTTGCTCCAGACGGGAAAGTTTCAAATGCTTTGAAGACTTATGCTACCAGAGATTCTTCCAAGCGAGAAGCGATTTGCCACCCAAACACTCCACAAAAGTGCCCCTATTAAAAGGGCATTAAACGGACAAAATCCGCCGGTTCCCGCTAAAAATCGGCTGGAAAATTAGAGACCGGCAGGTTAAGGTTTACGCCAAGAATTCAAACTTAAAGAGACGGCCGCAGCATTTGGCAGTTAATTCTTGCGCGCATGGGCTCACTCAACGATGAATACAAAACGCTGCCGCACGATCGCTTCGTCTAAGGTCGTTTTTTTGATCGCCACCGTATTGCTGGCTTGTCAGTTTACCGCCGCGCAGAAATTCCATGGAAGTCTGCGCGGGACCGTCCAGGATGCCAGCCAAGCGCGCGTCCCGTCCGCGTCGATTATCCTGCATGCCGCTGAATCCTCACTCGAAGCCCAGGCGACCGCGAACGAACAGGGAGAGTTCCGCATCGACAATCTCGCTCCCGGAACGTATCACTTGCTGGTGAATGCAAACGGATTCGCACAGGCGCTCTCCGACGTCACCGTTATGATCAGTTCGGTCCGGGACGTAACCATCACTTTGCAACCGAGCGCCGTTCAACAGACTGTGAACGTTCAGGGACAGCCTTCCTCCGTTACCACCGAGCCTATCGACTTGGCCAGCGCCGTCCATCAAGGGGTCGTCACTTCACGAGACCTGGAAACAATTCCACTGGCCGCACGCAGTTTCGCGAACATTGCCTACCTCGTTCCCGGCACGGAGCCCGTCGAGCCATCGGATCCTACGAAAGCGCGTATAACTGCAGTTTCCACTGGTGGCAGCTCGGGACTAAATAACGAACTCTCCGTCGATGGCGGCGACGATTCCGACGACTACATCGGCGGCTTCCTGCAAAACTTTTCGCCCGACACGATTCAGGAATTCGCCGTGCGCACCGCGCAAGAGGACGCCGACACCGGCCGCACCACCGCTGGCTCCGTGGTGATCACGACAAAGCGCGGAAATAATGATTGGCACGGCGATGAGGCTTTCTACGAGCGGGCGGCTGCTCTCAACGCGCGCTTCCCCATCGAAAATCCTGCCCCCAATCCGAAGCAGCCATTTTCACGCCAGAATTACATCGGCACGATTGGCGGCCCTATCATTCCTCAAAAATTATGGTTTTTCGCCTCCTTTGAGTACGTGCACGAAGACGCCAGCATTGCCTACAGTCCGGCCAGCCAGGCGCAATTCAACGCCCTGTCTCAACTGGCGGCTGAAGGTTTGGTGGATGTGAACGGCAAAGTCGTGACCTCCATCCCGGTGCCGAATTTTGTTCCAGTCCCGTTTCGCGATTATTTGGGCACCGTTCGATTTGATTGGGCACAGTCTGCGCGCTCGCAGTGGTTCCTGCGCGCAGGGATCGACAACTACCTTACGCATAACGCGGGAGTGCAACAGGCCGCCCTTCCTTCCACCGGCGCTGAAGCGCACAACAATTACATGAACCTGGTTGCCGGCAACCAATTCACGTGGAGCCCCACATGGGTGGGATCATTCGTATTCAGCGCAGGCGGTTTGCATCTCACGGAAGCGCGTAACTCCGACCTCGGCTTCGCCCTCGCGTTTCCGTTTACCGCGACATCAGCGACCATATCCGGGCTGGAAACGTTTGGCGACAACCAGTTTCTTACCCCCATCACGGCATTTCCTATTCTGCGCAATCAGGAAAAATATCAGTTCCGATACGATGTAACTCATACCGTGGGGGCGCACTCCGTTCAGTTCGGCGTGAATTTCATCCACGAGCCTGTTCTGGACGGCGCGTTGGCGTCCAACGCGGAAACATTGGTCACATTTCCAAATGATCCGACTTTCTACCTCACGAATACCGCGCAGTTCACCGCAGATCTTGCCAATGGCAGTATGTCGGTTCCCGCGAGCAATGGCAGTTTTTCGCAGGACGTGCAACGCCTCGGGCTTTACGCTGAGGATTCCTGGCGGGTGCGCCCAAACCTCACCATAAATTACGGCCTGCGCTATGACAGGAGCTTTGGCCTCTTTACCGCATCGAACCGGACCCAATTGCAGAATCCCGCGTATCTGACTCTCAAGGCCCTCGATATCCCGCTGATCAACGGCGCTCCGCACGACTTCAATGGCGCCGTCGGGCCACGCCTTGGTATCGCATACTCGCCCGGCCAATCTACAAGCTCCGTGATTCGCGCCGGCATCGGCATCTACTCGAACGACCTCGCGCAGAATGGTTGGGTCCCGGCCCTACAAGCTGTGAATACACCCGTCGGGCCTTGCGCTTTCGATCCTGCAACGAAAATGCTAGTGGGCACGGGGTGTCTGCCTCCCGCGGCCTCTACGGGTCCGGTCGGCACCGTCGCCGGAGCAGGCGCCATCATCGCGCCGGGATACAAGACGCCCTACGCCCTTCACGTTAGCGGCGGCGTCCAGCACGCCTTCAACTCTAAGTGGATGGTTAGCGCCGACTACATCCACGAGCAGGGAAATCACGGTTTTAGGCGCTATCAATATCAAGCGGGCTTCACTCTGTTCTCTCCGCTCTTCGCATCCGACGTGACTGACCAGCGGAACAACGTTCCGAATGTTACCGTCTTCAAATCGGATAACCGCTCAAGCTATAACGGATTGCTTCTCCACCTGCAGGGAAACGTTTCCCGCCGTTTCAATCTCATCGCAAATTACACTCTCTCGCGCGGCAGCACGTGGGGCTGTGTGCTCGGCGAGCTTTTTGACTACGTCAACGGGGTTTGCGATCCGCTGCACCCATTCGGCAGAGGGGATTACGGTCCGTCAGGCGAAGATGTTTTGAGCCGTTTTGTTTTGGCCGGAACGCTTGAAGTTTCCGGCGGATTCGAGATAACCACATTGACGCAAGCGGAAAGCGCCCGGCCGTTCACTTTGACTACCACCACGCCGGTCACCGGGCTCGGCGACGACTTCGACGACCGCGCGGTAGTGAACGGTGTTCCCACGACTCTGGATGAACTCCGCGGAACACCCTATATCCAGGTTGACTTGCGCGTGAGTCGGCCGATCCATTTTAGCGAGCGTTGGACCCTAACGCCTTTCATCGAGTTCTTTAATCTTTTCAACCGCAATAACCCAGGCGCCAATTACGTAACCGACGTCGGAGCACTACCCGTTCCGCCGTCGCAAGTGGCCGCCGGAAACATTACCGACATCTGCACCAATCCCGCCTGCACCACAACAACGCCAATCACCAGCCTCCATCAACTGCGCGTGGCTGGCGGAGCGCTGGGAGACTTCTTCGGCCCTGGCACGACTGTAGGAATTCCATTCGCGGCGCAAATCGGCGGACGGCTGACTTTCTAACCTGCCTCACATTGTTTTTTTATGTATGCTAGGCACTGTAAATCAGGGAGGTGTGTGTTGTTTCGAATTTCGCGGCTGGGCCTGGTCATGTTTACGCTGCTTATTCTTTTGGCAGACGCGGGTGTGAGCAATGCGCAGCAATACCCGACAAGCACCTACCAGGAAATGCGCTGGCGCATGATCGGGCCATTTCGCGGAGGCAGAACGCGCGCCGCCGCCGGAGTCCCTGGTCAGTCGAATGTTTTCTATGTCGGACAAGGCGATGGCGGCGTTTGGAAATCCGACGATTACGGCCGCACCTGGACGCCCATCTTCGAAGATCAACCGTCGCAATCCATCGGTGCTATCGCTGTGGCTCCGTCCGACCCAAATATTGTTTACGCCGCGAGTGGCGAGGGCTTGCAGCGCCCGGACCTTTCCGTAGGTGATGGAATTTACAAATCCACCGACGCCGGAAAAACGTGGATTCATCTCGGCCTGCGTGATGGCCAGCAGATCCCCGCACTCGCCGTCGATCCTCGCGATCCCAATCATGTTTTCGCTGCTGTGCTTGGCCATCCTTACGGCCCAAATGAAGAACGTGGAATTTTTGTTTCCACCGACGGCGGACAAACCTGGAGAAAATCTCTCTACAAAGATCAAGATACCGGCGGCTCGGACGTTCAAATCGATCCCACAAATCCAGATGTCCTGTACGCTTCGCTTTGGAAAGTCCGCCAAGGTCCCTGGGAAGACGGCAACGAGTACAACAAAACCGGCGGCGGCCTTTTTAAATCTATCGATGGCGGAAATACATGGCGGCCGCTCACAAACGGCCTGCCCAAAGACGTAGTGCAAATTTACGTGGCTATCGCGCCAAGCTTGCCCAGCCGCTTGTATGCAACCCTCGGCACGGTAAAGGCAGGCGACTACTCTTCGGCAGCCGGCCTCGGCTTTTATCGATCGGACGACGGTGGTGAAAACTGGCATGTCGCCACCACGGATGGCCGCCCGGCCTATCGCATTGGTGGAGGCGACCTGCCCATCCCCAAAGTGGATCCGAAAAATCCTGACGTAGTTTACAGCGCCAGCATCGTCACTATGCGCTCAACGGACGGGGCAAAAACCTGGGCCAGCTTCCGAGGCGCGCCGGGTGGTGACGATTATCAGAATCTCTGGATCAATCCGAACGATCCCAAAACGATTCTGCTAGTAAGCGATCAAGGTGCCATTGTGACCGTCAACGGCGGAGACACTTGGAGTTCCTGGTACAACCAGCCCACCGCGCAGATTTATCACGTCGGCGTGACCAATGAATTCCCGTACTCCGTTTGCGGCGGGCAACAGGAGAGTGGCTCGGTTTGCATTTCAAGCCGCGGCAACGACGGCGAAATTAATTTCAGAGACTGGCATCCTGTCGGCACTATCGAATACGGCTACGTTGCTCCGGACCCGCTCAATCCCGAACTTGTATACGGCGCCGGCAGAAAAGAGGTCACCAGATTTTACCGGAACACCGGCCAAGTAAAAAATGTCACGCCGATTCCGGACAACGGTCCAAAGTTCCGCGCCGATCGCACCGAGCCAATCATGTTTTCGCCCGTCGATCCACACGTCCTGTACTACGCCACCAATTTTTTGTTCAAGACCGGCGATGGCGGTGAAACCTGGCAAACCATCAGCCCCGATCTTTCGCGCGAAAAGCCCGGCATTCCGGCAAGCCTCGGCAATATGGCCGCCGATGACGCCAAAGCGGAAAAGATACGCGGAACAATCTATGCCCTGGCGCCATCTTATAAAGATCTGAACACGTTGTGGGCGGGAACCGACGACGGATTATTCTGGCTCACTCGCGACGGCGGCAAAAATTGGACTAACATCACTCCTGCGGAAATCACCCCCTGGAGCAAAGTGACGCAGATGACCGCGTCGCATTACGACGAACAATCCGCCTACGCTTCCGTCAGCCGTTTCCGCATCGACGATCTGCATCCCTACATCTATCGCACGCACGATGGCGGAAAGACTTGGCAGCTAATCGTCAACGGCCTTCCCGATAACGCGCCAGTCGATACCGTGCGCGAAGATCCCGTCCGCAAAGACTTGCTCTTCGCCGGCACTGAAAATGGCGTCTGGGTCTCGTTCGACGACGGAGATCACTGGCAGTCTCTGCAACTGAATCTGCCGCATACCTCCATGCGCGATCTTTTAATTCACGACGACGACTTGATCGTCGCCACTCATGGCCGCTCCTTCTGGATACTTGACGACATTACCCCGCTGCGCCAAATCGACAATTCAATGGTAAATGCCGATGCACTTCTCTTTAAGCCGGCTCCAGCATATCGCGTGAAGCGCGACACAAACACCGATACTCCCATTCCGCCCGATGAACCTTCCGGCAAAAATCCGCCAGACGGCGCAATCCTCGATTATTTCCTGGCCTCTTCCTCTAACGGTCCTGTAGCCCTGGAAATTTTAGATGGCCGCGGCAATGTAGTCCGCAAATACGCCAGCACAGACAAGCCGGAACTTTCTCAGGAGCAGTTGGAAAAACAGCTCATCCCGCTTTACTGGGTGCGCCCATTTCGAGATCTTTCTACTGACGCCGGAATGCACCGGTGGGTTTGGGATCTCCATTACGCCCCGCCGGATTCCCTGCGCCACGAATATCCCATCGCAGCCGTCCCTCTCGACACGCCGCGGCTGCCGCAAGGTCCACCAGCCGTGCCCGGCGAATACACCGTACGTCTCACCGCTGACGGCCATACTTTCAGCGCGCCTCTCAGCATAAAAATGGATCCGCGCGTGAAAATATCCCCCGCCGATCTGGAACAACAGTTCCAAACGCAAAGCCGCCTTGCATCCGTGATAACCAACAGCACGCACATCATTCAGGAAGCACGTTCGCTCCACGAACAGCTCGACAAATTGTCCTCCGATCCCAATGATTCGCTGGCCACATCCTTCAAAGACCTCGACAAGAAAGTCTCAGCCATCTTGCAAGGCCCTCCTGGTGGCGATGGCACGCAACCAAGCCTGACCAGCGTCAACGGTTCCGCCAGCGCTGTTTACGCGGAGTTAGATCGGGCCGACGCCAGGCCGACTTGGGCGCAAGAGGAAGCCGCATCGAAAATTGAAAAGGATTCCGCAACCGCGGCAAAACAATGGGACAACCTGAAGTCTCAAGACTTGCCGGCGCTCAATCGCCAGCTTCATGCCACAAAGCGTCCGGAAATCCGTCTCGAACCAAGCAAAGATTCCGACGAAGGCGAAGGCCAGGATATCGATTGAGATCTGGAAAACTTTCGGGAGGATCTTACTTGGAGACGCGAGCCTTTAGCTTTACCCGCCCGCCTTCCACGCTAACTGTGTACTCCACTTCTTCGGTCCCTTTGCGCTTAAGCTCTTTCGTCTTCTGCCGCACGAAGCGCTCGAAATCTTTCAAGTTTGGAGCTCCCGCCTTTTCTCCGGTTTCCGTTCGTGCCTCAATGAGCTTCTGATAGAGCTGGTGCACCTTTTCCGTTTCGCGCTCCGGATCGGAAAATGACGCCGTAAACGCTTCCGCCGCTTTCCGTTCAGCTACCGCAACAGAAGCTGCATGCTCCGCCGAAGAAATCTCCGGCGCAATCTTCGGAGGGTTTGCAGCAGCGGCCCGCGCCCGTTCCGCTTCAATCGCTTTCGCCGCCGCTCCAAAATGGCGCTGCTGTGTGCCACTTTCTTTCTGCATGGTTTTCTTGCGCCACATTTCCACGTATTTTGCATACATCTGCGCCAGCCCGTTATATCGAAACCGTTGCGCGTAACTTAATTCGGCTGTGCGCTCGCTATATCGCCGCAAAAGCGATTCCACGCGCCACTGCGTGTCTGAAGGAGGTCGCGACCGCCCTCCGCCGAAGAATTGTTCGTACTCAATCTTCAGCGTGCGCACGTCGCGCTCGATCTGATTCAGTTCGTCGTCAATGGAAGCGGCCATGATTGTCCGTGAACAATTCCAGCGTAGGGTCTGCCGCCGCACGCGTCAATGCAGTCGTGCGCAGCTATGTCGCAAGAGAAATCATTCGGCCAGCGCGCCGATTGCCAGCCCGTTTTCGGTATGTTCCAATAGCTCAGCGATGACTCCCCGCGCCCATCCCGTGCAGAACCCCCGAAACGGCTCATCCAAAATGCGCGAAATTCCTTCTGTGGACGAACTGCTCGGCCGCTCGCGTTTGCTCGAACTTGCCGAAAAATCTGGCCGCGCCCTGGTGACACAATCTGCGCGCTCCGTTCTCGCAAATGTCCGTGCCCGCATGAAGGCCGACGCATCCAGCGCAGCTCCGCATGCAATCGACCCTGAAAATCTCGAAACACAAATAATCGCCCACGTGAAAACCCTTCTCGCGCCTTCGTTGCGCCGCGTAATCAACGCTACCGGCGTAATTCTGCACACCAATCTCGGCCGCGCCCCAATTTCTGCCGAAGCCGCGGCGCGCATCGCGCAAGTTGCCACCAGCTATTCGAATCTCGAATACGATCTTGAAACGGGCGAGCGGGGCCAGCGCGACGTCCACACTTCCCGCATGCTGGCGAATTTGGTCGGGGCAGAATCGGCCATAGTGGTAAACAACAACGCCGCCGCCGTATTTCTGGTACTCAACACCCTTTCCAAGGGCGCCGAAACTATCGTCTCCCGCGGTGAACTAATAGAGATTGGCGATGGTTTCCGCATCCCCGACATCATGTCCGAAAGCGGTGCGATCTTGCGCGAAGTGGGCACCACCAATCGCACCCGCATTCGAGATTACGAACGCGCCATCAACGAGCGCACTCGCCTGCTTCTTCGTGTCCACCCGTCGAATTTTCGCATCAGCGGATTTACCGAGCGTCCTTCGCTCGAAGATTTAGTGGCGCTCGGCCGGCGCTCGCAATTACCCGTGTTCGAGGATCTCGGCTCGGGCTGTCTTGCGGATCTTTCTGCCAATGGCGTTTCTGAGCCCGTAGTAACGGCGAGTTGTTCCGCCGGCGCGTCGATCGTTTCATTCAGTGGAGATAAATTACTGGGAGGCCCGCAGGCCGGAATCATCGCAGGAAAAAAAGAAATCGTGGAACGCATCAGGCGCAATCCGCTTTTTCGCGCGCTGCGTGTGGATAAACTTACAATAGCCACGCTCGAAATTACTCTGCATGCCTATCTGCGCGGAGCCTTGGACGAAATCCCCGCGCTTCGAATGATTCGCCTCTCTGCCGAACACATCACCAAACGCGCGGAAAAATTTATCGCGCGCTTGCAATCCTTAGTATCGAATCCGGACGATGCAACGTTTTGTTTAATGTCGGGATTTTCGGTAATCGGAGGAGGTTCCACGCCGGATCAGCAGCTACCCACCACGCTGATCGCCGTGTCCGGCGCGCACCGCTCCGCTTCAGAACTGGAAGAGCGTTTGCGCAAACCGGCCAACGCAACCTCGGTGATCGCGCGCATTGAAAACGATCAGCTAATTCTCGATCTCCGTACCGTCTCGCCGGCGGAAGACTCAGAACTTGCCACCGCTCTAGCCGCTGCGCTCAAGCAATCTTGAACTAAAGCCGGTTGATCACGCTCGCCACGCAACCCGCTCCAAATCCATTGTCGATGTTCACCACGCTCACATTTGAAGCGCAACTATTCAGCATCCCCAGCAACGCTGTCAGTCCTCCAAAGCTCGACCCGTATCCCGTGCTGGTCGGCACCGCAATCACCGGCACGCCTACCAGTCCCGCCACCACGCTTGGCAGCGCCCCTTCCATCCCCGCCACGCAAACAATCACGCGCGCTTCGGAAAGTTTCCGACGGTGTTCCAACAAGCGGTGCAGTCCCGCCACGCCCACGTCATAAACCGCTTCCACTCGATTTCCCATGGTTTCCGCCGTCACCAGCGCTTCTTCCGCCACCGGAATGTCGCTCGTCCCGGCAGTCACCACCAGAATCAAACCTTTGCCGTGAACCGCACCCGAACGCTTAATCGAAATCGCCCCGGAAAGCGCATGAAACTCCGCCGCGCGAGCAATCTTTTTCACGCCGGCAAAAGTTTTCTTGTCGGCGCGTGTAATCAAAATGTTATGCGACGCCTTCGCGCGCAACATTCGCCGTGCAATCTCCGCCACTTGTTTGGGAGTCTTGCCGCGTCCGAAAATTACTTCCGGATAGCCCTGACGCAACGAACGATGATGATCGATCTTCACAAAGCCCGCGTCTTCGTAAGGCAAACCGCGCAGCCTTTCCAGCGCTGCTTCCGGGCTGATTTTCCCGCTTCGCACTTCCGCCAGAAATTTCTTAACGTCACGCTCATCCATAAACTGTTTTCGCTCGGCTGCGCATATAAATCGCAAATTGCAGCCTTCGCATTCTAGCATCTCCCGGAACGAGCATTCTCTTAGCTCTCCGGTTCCACCTATGCTAGAGTTGCGCCCAGTCGGCGTCCGCACCCCACCATTGGAGGACGCCTTTTGACCATCCCATTCAATTTGGAGGAACACTATGTGGCTGCTTTGGGAAATATTGATCGGTATCGTTGTTGGTTTCCTCGCGGGACAAATCGTAAAAGGCCGCGGCATGGGCGTGCTGGTTGACCTGATCGTAGGAATTATCGGCTCTCTGCTGGGAGGATGGATATTCGGCCTTCTCGGCCTTGCCGCTTACGGATTGATTGGACAGCTCGTAATGGGAGTTGTCGGCGCAGTCGTTTTGCTATTGCTGATACGTTTGATCAAACGTGCTTAGCCGAAAAAAGAAGGGCATGCACGATTGCCGTTGCATGCCCCTGAACTTTAGCTAAGAACAGTTCCGCTGCCGTTAGTTTTCCGCTTTTCCGTTCACATCCACTACCGTAACCGGTCCGTATTTCGATAACTTATCCTGAATCTGCTTGCGATCACCTACGGCCACCCATTGCATATGGTTTAAATCCACGAACCTCTTCGCCGCTGCTTGCACTCCCGCCGAATCGACCTCGGAGACGCGATCCGGATACTTGTCCCAATAATCCAACGGCAATCCGTAATATTGCACCGTCAACCAATCGCTCAGAAGTTGAGCTGGTTGCTCCAGTGACAACGCAAAACCTGCAATGATCGACCGACGCGCTTCGTCGAGTTCGCTCGCCGGCACCGGTTCGTCATTGATACGCTTGAATTCGAAAACAAATCGCTCCATCGCGTCGCCAGTTACCATTGTTCGTACCGGTGCAAACGCCTGCCAGTCGCCGGGATATATATCTGCATTGAACCGGCTGTACGAGCCATACGTAAGACTATGTTCCTCGCGGAGGTCCAGGAAAAGCCGCGCCTGCGGCCCGCCACCTAAAACCTGGTTCATAACCACCAGCTTGTAATACTCCGGGTCCACGCGCCGAATTCCCCGGTCGCCTCCCACGATATATGTCTGCACAGAGGCCGGTCGATCCACCAGCGTGATCTTCGCGGGTTGCGGACTCACGGCTTCCGGAAAAGACAACGGCGTTTCCGCTGCGCCTTTCCACGCCCCGAAATATTTCTCCACCAGCGCACGCATATCGGCACTCTTGAAATCACCGGTCACTCCCAAAATCGAATTGCCCGGCACATAATGCTGGCCGTGGAACTTCTTCAAATCCTCCACACTCAATTTCTCGATCGATTCTTTCGTCGGCGACGCAATGCCCATGGGTGTGTCGCCGTAAATCACATGCCGAAACTCCCGTTGCCCGAGAAAATTCGGGTTCGACAGGCGCTCCTCGAGGCTTGCCTCTTCACGCTGCTTATATTTGTCAAGTTCGCTGGCGGGAAATATCGGATGCAACACCACATCGCTCATCAAGTCCAGAATTTCTGAAGTGCTGTTGATCAAGCCGGACGCGTTTATCGACGAAAAGCTGGCCCCGAATCGCGAGCTGGCATCCAACGTCGCACCGAGCTGATCCACTTCTTGCGCAATCTGCGCGCTCGTCCGCCGTTCCGTTCCTTCGCGCAACATTTCAGCCGTAAATGACGCCAGTCCCGACAAATCCGGCGGATCCGCAAGCTGCCCCGGACGTATCCACATGGTGAACGCAATCGTCGGCAGCTTATGATCCTCCTGCAGCACGAGCGTTAGTCCATTCGGTAGTGTTTGCACTTCCGGTCGCGGCAATTGAACGCGCAATATTTCCTTGTTCACCGGCGCGCGATTCAGCCGTTGTACCTGGCTCAACGGCGCCGCTTTGTCCTGCCCCTGTTGCGCCCGCGCAATTGGTGAAACAAGAAGGAGGGCGGCAAACATAGCCGAGACAGCGAATGCATAGGTGGATTTCGACAAATCTTTTCTCATCGTACTTTCTCCCATTTCCATCTCGCCCTCGAACAATCTAGCGGACAACATTCTGGCTCTGCTCATTTTCCCGCCTTTGGCGTCGCAGAGGCGTCTTCCCCCGCCGGCAAGGTAATCACCACCGTTCGCTGATCCCGCACTAGAAACCTCCTCGTGGCTGCATTCACTTGCGCTAAGGTCACCGCGTTCTCTTTGGCCAACGTCGTGTTGATCAGGTTCGGGTCGTTAAAATAAACCGTGTAGCTGCCGATCAGAATCGCGGTGTACAAATCCGACCGTCTGCGCTCGATAAATTGCCGCAAAAGCTGCGTCTTGGCTTTCGCCAGTTCCTGCGCGGTAATCCCGTCTTTCACCACCGCATCGATTTCCTCGTCCATGGCTTTTTCCAGGTCCCCCACTTTCACACCCGGCCGTGGGTTTGCGGAAAAATATAGCTGACTCACTCCGATGCGCGCGTCAGCCTGCACCGAAACATCCGAAGCCAATTGTTTTTCTTTCACCAGATGCTGATAAAAACGCGAGCTTTCCCCTTGTCCCAGAACGATGGCCAGCTGCTGCACTGCATAGTTTTCCGGCGTGTTCCCTGGAGGAATATGATAGGCCATATCGATTTCCGGCAAGCGCGCCAGCGGATCGTAAATAGTCTCTCGACGCTCGCCATAATGCGGTTCTTCGTCCAGAAGCACTTTCGGCGGCGCTGGTTGCGACGGAATTGAGCCGAAATATTTCTTCACCTTCGCAAGGGCTTCGTCCGGATTGAAATCGCCCACCAGTGTAAGTACCGCATTATTCGGCGCGTAGTAAATTCGGAAAAAGTCCTTCACGTCCTCAATTGTGGCGGCATTCAAATCCGTCATCGAGCCGATAGTCGAATGCTTGTAGGCGAAGTTGTCGTAAGAAAGATTGTCCAAATCCAGCGACGCTCGGCCGTACGGCTGGTTATCAATACCCTGCCGCCGCTCTTCCTGCACCGCGTTGCGCTGATTGTCCAGATTCGCCTGTGTGATGTTCAGCGCACGCATACGATCGGATTCCAGAAATAATCCCAGATCGAGCTGATTCTTCGGCAGCTCTTCAAAATACGTGGTGCGATCTTCGTTGGTAGTGCCGTTCATCCCGCCGCCGTTATTTAGCACCAGGCTGAAATGCTCGCCCTTGCCCACATTTTCCGACCCCTGAAACATCATGTGTTCGAAGAGATGCGCGAATCCCGTGCGCCCCGGCCGCTCGTTGCGGCTGCCCACGTTGTAGCAAACGTCGATGGCATATACCGGCGCACTGTGGTCCGGCACCAGAATCACGCGCAGCCCGTTATCCAGCTTCACGTCTTGAAACTCAAGCTTCGGCACTTTTATGTCGTTATCGGCCGGCGATGCATCCAGCGCCGCACTCAGGCCCACGACCAGGGCTATCGCTGCGACAAAAGTCGCAACCGCTTTCCGCCTCAAAAACATTTTCTCTCCTCCCCAATTCGGGGTCTTATTGTCCACAATTCCGCTACCACTGGCAAACCACACCTCTAGTAAGTTGATTTAGACGTAGTTCCACCAGAGACGATAGCTCAGGAGAAATCACGAGGCAGCGACGGGTCAAAAAAAACGCCGCTGGTAAGCCGAAGCTAAACCAGCGGCGCGCAATGTGGGCGTTATTTAGTTTTCGTATTGAACCTGCAAAGTCTCGCCCGCCAGCCGAGGCATTCGCCCGTTCCTTACGCGCATTGCAGCTTCCATGCGTCCCATGGGGGCTGGTTTGCGGTTGAGTTGCGCTGACACCGGCTCGTCGGCCAGCTGGATTCGCTCCATACGAATTCCAAGCGTGCGCTCGAGCTGTTGCAACTCCAGACGCTGTTCGCGCCCAAAAATTGTGGAGGCAATCCCGCGTTCGCCTGCGCGTCCTGTACGGCCCACGCGATGAATGAAATTCTCCGCGATGTCCGGCAAGTCGTAATTAATCACGTGCGCGATGTCCTGCACGTGGATACCGCGCGAAGCCAAATCCGTCGCGATCAGCACGCGGATGCGTCCCTGCTGAAATCCAGCCAG
>JBEKHG010000012.1:0-88627 GCA_050012395.1 Candidatus Acidiferrales bacterium | reverse complement strand
CGCGAGCAAGAAGGAGTGAAAACATGGAAACACTGATGCAGGACATTCGTTATGGCGCCCGGATGCTGATGAAAAATCCCGGTTTTCTGATCATCGCCGTCATCACGCTGGGCCTGGGGATCGGCGCGAATACCGCCATTTTCAGTATGGTGGACTCTCTGTTGCTTCGGCCGCTTCCGGTGCCGAAACCGGGGCAGCTTGCAGTTCTAGCCATGCAACAGAAAAAGGGGCCGGTGCAACCGGCACTGTCCTTCCCGGATTACCGCGATATTCAAAGCCAAAGTTCGGAAACGTTCTCAGGGATGGCGGGGTACATACTGGGTTTGGACGGGCTCAGCTCTGCGGGGGCGAAACCAGAGCGCATCATGACGTCGTACGTGTCCGGAAACTTTTTCTCGACATTGGGATTAAAGCCGGCTCTCGGCCGCTTCATCCTGCCCTCCGAGGGCGAAACACTCGGAGCCGATCCGGTGATGGTGCTCAGCTATTCGTATTGGAAGACGCACTTTGGAGGCGATGCCGCGATTTTAGGCAAGAAAGTTTCGGTGGACGGCCATCCGATCACGATCATCGGGGTGGCGCCTGAAGGTTTTTATGGAGTCAATTCGCTGGTTTCCGTTCAGGGATATATGCCGATTGGATTGGCTCCGATGGGAGGTTATCCCCGCGATTTCATGACCAATCGCGGAAGCCGTGTAGTCATCGTGCTGGGGCGTTTGGCGTCGGCGTCGGACTTTCAGAAGGCGAACGCCTCGCTGGCGGTTGTGGCCCAGCGTCTCTCGCAACAATATCCGGATGTGGACAAAGATTTAGGCGTGAAGGCCTATCCGGAATTACGCGCACGGCCGAATCCTGATCCCAACAATACCGTCCTGGTAGTTTCCACGCTCTTCTTGGGTTTGGCGGCGCTGGTGTTGCTGTTGGCATGCGTCAATGTCGCCAATATTCTGCTGGTACGCGCGACCATCCGCGAACGTGAAATGGCAATCCGAGCGGCGCTGGGTGCGGCACGCACTCGTTTAATCCGGCAACTGCTTACAGAGAGCATTCTGTTGGCGCTTGCGGGTGGAGTGGTAGGAATTCTTCTGGGTAAATGGGGGAGTTCGGCACTCAGTTCAATTCATCTGCAAACAGACTTGCCGGTGCACTTCGATTTCCATTTTGACTGGCGCGTTTTTGCATACGCCTTCTTGTTCGCCGTGCTAACCGGAGTCGTCGTCGGACTTGTTCCGGCCTTTCGCGCGTCGCGTGGAAACCTGAGCGCGATTTTGCATGCCGGTGGGCGAGGCGTTGTGGGAGGGAAGAATCGATTGCGCAGCACACTGGTGGTGGCGCAGGTGGCAGGCTCGCTGATGCTGCTGATCATCGCCGGACTCTTTACTCGCAGTCTGGGTAAAGCGCAGCAGACGAGTTTGGGTTTCAATCCGAGCCATTTACTGAATATGAGCATGGATCCTAACGAGATCGGCTACAACGATGTGCAGTACCGAGAATTTTACAAGAACCTGCGGGATCGCGTCCGCGCGCTTCCAGGTGTGCAGTCAGCCAGCATTGCAAGCTCAGTTCCACTGGGCTACATCAACTCAGTCGATGCCCTGACCGTGGAAGGTTATCAGCCACCGCCGGATCAGGCCGCGCCGCAGATTCAATACACCTTAATTTCGCAGGACTATTTCGCGACTTTGGAAATTCCCATAGTAAGCGGCCGCACGTTCAAATCCACGGACGACGCGGACGCGCAGTATGTCGGCATCATAAATGAAGCCATGGCCAAGCAGTTTTGGCCGACTGTGGATCCGATCGGACGCCAATTCAAGATTGGATCCGACCAGAAACACTGGATACAAGTCGTCGGTATAGTAAAAGACGCCAGGTTTGAGGGACTGCGCGGTCCCGTGAAACCTTATTTTTTCCTCCCGTTCTTGCAGCAGTACATCGGGAATTCGTTCGAGACTTTGCAGGTGCGCACATTGGGCGCTCCGGAGGCGATGGAGCCCGAGATCGAGCGCGTGGTTGGAGCACTCGCACCAGACTTGCCGGTGTTCGACGTGAACACCATGAGCCAGGCCCTGAATACTTTGAATGGTTTGCTTTTTTATCAGCTTGGCGCAGTGCTGGCGGCGCTATTGGGAATTTTGGGGTTGGTCCTCGCGGTTGTCGGAGTGTACGGTGTGATTTCCTATGCCTCCAGCCAGAAAACGCATGAAATCGGTCTTCGCATGGCGTTGGGAGCGCAACGGATCGACATTCTGAAACTGATCTTCAGCCAGGGACTACTTATCATCGCCATTGGTTTGATCTTAGGAATCGCAATGGCATTAGGGACAGCGCGCTTGATTGGCGATTTTCTCACCGTCAGCCCAATGGATCCGCCGACCTACTTTGGGGTATCGGCGATACTCCTTACTGTTGCTCTGGCAGCTTGTTACATCCCCGCTCGCCGGGCCATGCGTGTGGATCCGATGGCGGCCTTGCGATACGAATAGCCCGCCGCGCGGCACTGTCCGGAATCGCGACAAACATTCCCGTAACTGGTCATGCCCAACCGTGGGTTGTGTGTTCAATTCCCACAATGTATTCTTACAATGGCACTTAGAGGCAGGCTCTGCTGGAAACGGAACTGCCCATATATGGGAGGCTCCCAATGACGATCCCGCCTCATACGCGCAAACGAGCCTTCCGAGATGGATACCATGGCGGTTGAACTGATGAGTCAAGCCGGACCAACTCAGGCGCGGATAATCATCGCGGATGACCAGCCAGACGTCTTGGAGGCCCTGCGCCTACTATTGAAAGGTCATGGATATGTGACCGAAACCGTGACCTCCCCAGCGGGTTTGTTGGAGGCGCTCGGGCGATCCGAATTTGACTTGGTTTTGATGGATCTGAACTACGCACGCGATACTACCTCGGGCCGCGAAGGCCTGGATATCCTCACTCAACTGAAAGATTCTGGAGACGCGCCGCCCATTGTCGTGATGACCGGCTGGGCCACGGTGGGACTTGCCGTGGAAGCCATGCAGCGCGGCGTTGGTGATTTTGTGGAAAAGCCCTGGGTCAACACTCGCCTTCTGGAAGTCCTTCAAAAGCAGATTGAGATAGGGCGCGAACGCCGCAACGCCCGTCGCAACGCGATCGAGAATAATCGCTCGCAAACCGAAATCGCTTCCCAGCTTCAACGCCAAGGACGGGAAATTGAAGAGGCTCGCGCCATCCAGCTCGGATTCTTGCCTAAGGAAATTCCGCAAATTGCCGGATATGAAATCGCAGGCGCTTGGCAGCCAGCGCGCGTTGTGGGCGGTGATTACTACGACGTCTTGGCGTTTGGAGAAGATACGCTTGGTCTGTGCATCGCCGATGTTGCCGGAAAGGGAATGCCCGCAGCGTTGCTGATGTCCAATTTGCAGGCGGCGGTGCGGGGCCTTGCTTCACCGACCATGTCTCCTGAAATTTTGTGCGAGCGCCTGAATACGATGATTTGCCGGAACATCGCGAGCGATCGCTTTATCACATTTTTCTACGCTCAACTTGATGGAGCATCCCGGCAACTCCGCTACTCCAATGCCGGACATAATGCTCCGATTGTTGTGCATCGGGACGGCACGCACGATCGCCTAGATGAAGGCGGAAGCGTGCTGGGAATTTTCCAAACTCAACATTTTGTGATGGGCACTTGCACGCTTCTGCCGGGTGATCGCGTGCTGCTCTTCACTGACGGCGTGGCGGAAGCCAGCCTTCCGGAGGGCGAAGAGTTTGGCGATGCCCGTCTGATTCAGCTGCTCCGGGAAAATTGCGACGCAAGCGCGGAGCAATTGCAGAAGACGATTCTTGATACTGTCGGAACGTTCTGCGGCGGCAACTGGCACGATGATGCAACTTTGATTGCAATTGCAGTGCAGTAACGCACAGGAATGAGGAGTGAAATGGGCGCTTTGCTGGGTGACTTACGGTACAGCCTCCGAATATTCAAAAAATCTCCCGGCTTTGCAGCCATCGCTATACTTACGCTCGCGCTTGGCATCGGCGCCAACTCCACGATTTTCAGCTGGATCAATTCCACCCTGCTCAATCCTATCCCCGGCGTCACGCACGCCTCCGATCTTGTAACCATGACGGAAGGTGGAACCGCAAAGGCTCCCATCCCATTTTCCTATCTCGATTACATGGACCTGCGCAACCGTAGTCGAAGTTTTTCCGGAATGATCGCTTACCACATTCGCCCCATGAATCTCACGGGCAGCGGCAAACCCGAGCGCGTTTGGGGCACCTTGACCTCGACAAATTATTTTGACGTGCTCAACGTCCGCCCAATTCTGGGCCGTGGCTTTTTACCGGTCGAAGACCAAAAGCCGGGCGGCGCCCCGGTCGTAGTCATCAGCTATCGGCTCTGGCAGATTCGTTTCGCCGGAAATACTTCGGTGATCGGAAAGACATTAAGGATCAACGAACAACCATTCACTATCATCGGCGTGGCACCGGCCGTCTTCCAGGGCGCCCAAACCGGTCTGCGCGCCGAGCTTTGGATTCCATTGATGATGCAGCCCGGTCTCGATTCCAATCGCGACAAGCTGCAGACTCGCAGCGAGACCTGGCTAATGCTCATGGGACGTCTTGCTCCGGGAGTTTCTCGCGCGCAAGCGCAAGCGGAGATGGATTTGCTCATGAGTCATATTGTCGAGCAATTTCCCACTTCGCATTTGGGCAATAACGCCGTGACGTTGTATCCGCTCTGGCGTGCGCCGTTCGGCGCGAACGCTTATATGTACGTTCTCCTTCCGATGCTGATGGCCATCGCGGGCGTGGTTTTACTGCTCGCTTGCGTCAACGTGGCGAACCTCATGCTGGTGAAGTCGGTTTCTCGCCGGCGCGAAATTGCGATTCGCCTTTCCATCGGAGCCAGCAGGTCACGCCTCGTCCGGCAATTACTGGTGGAGAGCTTAGTCTTGTCTTTAGCTGGTGGCGTGCTCGCGATGTTTCTAACCGCCTGGACCACCGGAACGCTCGCGGAATTCATCCCGCCAACCGGAATTCCTATAGGGCTGAATATACCCATCGATCGCGCGGTGTTCTTCGTTACGTTCGCGATCTCGGTTCTAACAGGTGTTATATTTGGCATTCTCCCGGCATTGCGCGCTTCCGATATGTCACCGGTTTCGGTGCTGAAAGAGGAGGCGGGCAGCGCTTCCATTGGGTTTCACAGGGCACGGTTATCAAGCGCCCTGGTCGTCGCGCAAATTTCGCTTTCACTTTTCTTGCTGGTTAGCGCGGGACTGTTTATCAGAAGTTTTCGGCAGGCCCAACGGTTCAATGCCGGTTTCAACCCAGATCACGTATTGCTCGCTTCCTACAGCCTCCTTCCCGCTGGTTACAGCCGTGCTCGCGCACTGGAATTTCATCGGCAGCTCTTAGCGAAGTTGGAGGCGCTTCCGGGAGTGGAATCGGTCTCGCTGTCGAGTTGGGTTCCGTTGGGTTACACAAACAGCTCCATGCCGGCTTCGCCCGAAGGCTACGTGCCGCAGCCGCACGAATCAATGGAAATTGCCTCAGCTACCGTGGGACCGAACTACTTGCGCACGATGCAGATCCCCTTGGTCGCGGGACGAGAGTTCACCGTAAAGGACGCAAACACGTCGCAACCCGTGGCGGTTGTGAATCAGAAGTTCGCTGAGCGATATTGGCCTCAACAGGATCCGCTCGGCAAACGCATCTTCGCCGATGGTGTATGGTTCACCGTCGTTGGCGTAGCTCACAATGCAAACTACAATTCGCTGAACGAGGCGCCGCAACCGTTTTTGTATCTTCCGACATTCCAGGACTACGACTCTTCACCGGTGATTCATGCGCGCGTTTCCGGAAACCCGCTTGCCTACACCGCGGGAGTTGAGAAAGCGATTCACAGCTTGGACGCCGATTTGCCTGTGTACGATGAGTCCACTCTAAAGCTGCGCGTGCAGGTGGCCAGCACCGGGCAGCGTATCGCCGGAACTTTTGTCGGAGCCTTTGGTCTGCTCGCGCTGGTCCTGGCGGCTGTAGGCGTTTACGGAGTGATCGACTACAGCACACGCCAGCGCTCGCATGAAATTGGAATCCGCATGGCGCTCGGAGCGCAGCAAAGCGATGTGTTCCGTCTCGTGCTGGGACAAGGTTTGCGGATAATCATCGCTGGAGTTTGCATCGGACTGGTTATGTCCGTGGTGCTGACACGTTTTCTGCGCAATATACTTTTCGGAGTCGGTGCCACTGACGCCGTTACATTTGCAGCGGTGGCAATGCTGCTGTCGTTTGTAGCGCTGCTCGCTTGTTACATTCCCGCTCGACGGGCGATGCGCGTGGACCCCATGGTAGCGTTGCGCTACGAATGATGACGCCGCTCGATAAATTTAGACGGAGACCCGGAATGGATACGTTCCTTCAAGACGTGCGCTACGGACTGCGAATGTTGGCAAAGGCGCCGGGATTTGCCGCCGTGGCTGTTCTCACGCTGGCTCTCGGTATTGGCGGGAATGCCACTGTTTTCAGTTGGATTCGCACGGTTCTACTGAACCCGCTCCCGGGAATTGCACATTCCGACCAATTCATTGCAATCGAGAGCGTGATGCCCAGCGGCGAGTATCACACCAGCTCATACCCGGATTACAAAGATTATCGCGACCGCAATGATGTTTTTTCCGGATTGATCGGATTTGAAATGGCAGGCGTGGACATGAGCCTGCGCAACGACGCTCCGCAGGAACGCGTGTGGGGAATCATTGCAACGGAAAATTATTTCGACGTGCTGGGCGTCCAAGCGGCCCTGGGCCGCACGTTTCATCCTGTGCCCAATCAGGGGTTGAATTCCGATCCTTATATCGTTCTCGGCCATGCATTGTGGGCGCGGCGTTTTGGTTCCGACCCTAAAGTGCTGGGCCGCACGGTTCACCTCAATGGTCATCCGTTTACCGTAATCGGTGTAGCTCCGCAGAATTTCTACGGCACCATCGTTGGCATCAATGCCGAATATTTTGTTCCCATGATGATGCAGCCGCAGATTTTGCCCGGCGAGGACCTCGAGGAACGCTGGCCCACATTCGTCCACATCATGGGCCGGCTAAAGACCGGCGTAACTATCAGCCAAGCCCAGGCGGAGATGGCCACTCTGGACGCCGATTTTCAAAAGGAATATCCAAACGCGGAAAAGGGTGTGGGAGTTTTCTTGACGCCGGTATGGGGCGCGCACTACGGCGTGCAGGATTTCCTTCGCAGCGTGCTGGGATTCCTGATGGTCGTTGCTTTGTTTGTGCTGCTGATCGGTTGCGTAAATGTGGCGAACTTGTTGCTGGCGCGAGCGACTTCCCGCGAAAGAGAAATTGCCATACGCGCCGCGCTGGGAGCCAGCCGCAGACGCCTGATGCGCCAACTGCTGATCGAAAGTTTGTTGCTCGCCACGGCCGGCGGCATCGGAGGCGTGCTGCTGGCGCTCTGGGGAACGAATCTCCTTACATTTTTCCTGCCGCCGATGCATTTGCCGGTTGGTCTTCCGCTCGGCGTCGATCGCGCGGTGCTGGCGTTCACAGTGATGCTCTCGTTGGGAACTGGAATTGTTTTTGGACTGGCCCCGGCTTGGCGCGGCTCGCGTACAGAGCTAAATCAATCGCTCAAAGGAGGCGGCCGCGCATCGGGCGCAGGAAGCGGAACTCATCGCCTCCGCGATCTTCTGGTTGTTTCAGAAATGGTGCTTGCAACAGTTTTGCTCATGGGCGCCGGTCTTTTGCTGCGAAGCTTGCATAACGCCGAAAACAAAGGTCCCGGTTTCAATTCGAATCATGTCACGGTTGCCGCGTTTGATTTGCGAGCTACAGACTACACCGGTCAGCAAGGCGCCGCTTTTCTCGATCATTTGATGGAACGAATTCGCGCATACCCGGGAGTACAGTCGGTTAGCTCGGAACGGTGGGTGCCGCTTTGGTTTACGGGACGCGGCTATTCGAGTGTAAGGATTCAGGGCTACACACCAGAGCCTAACGAAGACATGGGTATCGATTACAACGTAATCGGTCGCGATTATTTCCATACTCTGCAAATTCCACTTTTGAATGGGCGTGATTTTGCAGAGCAGGATCGCACGGAGGCTCCCAAGGTCGTAATCGTGAATCAGACCATGGCCAATCGCTTCTGGCCGGGTGCCAACGCGGTGGGCCATCAAGTTTATGTTTGGGACGAGTGGCGCACCGTGGTGGGTGTCGCGAGCGATATCAAGTATCACCGTATGAATGAAGATCCTCGCTCCTTTATCTATCTGCCCCAACTGCAAGCGAACGGAGCCGAAGCTAATATCCTGGTGCGCGCCGCGATCCCCACCGCAGCCGTGATTGGCGATGTCCGAGCCGCGGCAAAGTCACTCGATACCAAAGTGCAGCCGATTGAGACCGACGACCTGGAAGGATTGTTGCACGTGTCACTTTTCGCAAACCGAATCGCCGCCACTCTAGCGAGCGTTCTGGGAGCATTAGGCATGCTGCTGGCCGCAATCGGAATCTATGGTGTGCTTTCTTACAGCGTAAACCAGCGCATACGCGAAATTGGAATCCGCATGGCGCTGGGAGCACAAGCAAAGGACGTTTTGCGTCTGGTGGTCGGCCACGGCCTGCGGCTGGCAATTTTCGGCGCGTTCGTGGGAGCGCTGATTTCAGTACTGGCAAGGCGCGGGATAAGCAGTCTGTTGTTTGGAATTAGTGCAACCGACCCCATAACGTTCGTCGTCGTTTTGTGCGTTGTAACTTTGGCCGCAGCACTTGCAGCTTATATTCCCGCGCGGCGAGCGATGCGCGTGGATCCGATCGCCGCCTTACGTCATGAATAATAATTTGCACCGGGAAAGTACACTTTAGACCGAGAGCCCAGTCATCGAGCCGGCCTCACAAGGAGTGAGACATAGTGATCAAACTTAGAGACGTTGAAAAAGTTTACGAATCAGGCGCCGGAAAGACCTGGGTGCTACGCCGCATCAATCTTGACATCGCCGACGGTGATTTCATCACCATCATGGGCCCGTCGGGCGCGGGAAAGTCCACATTGATGGGCATCGTTGGAATGCTCGACGGCGCGTGGAAAGGCGAGTACCACCTGCTCGATAACGCGGTGCATAAGCTGGACAATCGCCGCCGCGTTGAGCTGCACAAGAAATATATCGGCTTCGTGTTCCAGCAATATCATTTGCTCGATAACCTAACCGTGGCCGAAAATCTCGATCTGCCGCTTTCCTATCGCGATATCAAGAAAACCGAGCGCGAAGGAATGGTCGCCGACATCCTGGACCGTTTTCAAATCGTCGGCAAAAAATCCCTGTTCCCCAATCAGCTCTCCGGCGGACAGCAACAACTCGTGGCTGTGGCGCGCGCAGTGATCGGCAAACCAAAATTGATTCTGGCGGACGAGCCCACCGGCAGCCTGCATTCCAGTCAGGGGAAAATGATCATGGATTTGCTGAAGAAATTGAATGATGACGGTACCACCATCATCCAGGTTACGCACAACGACGCATGGGCCGCCTACGGCAACCGCATCATTCAGCTAGCCGATGGCTGGATCGTTGACGGTCAAAAGGCCGGCGCAGCTTAGCCGATTTTAAATTCGGGGCGAAACGAGGGCGGTATGGAAACATTGTTACAAGACGTTCGTTTTGGCGCGCGAATGTTGCTCAAGAATCCAGGATTCACTCTAATCGCTGTTTTGACGCTGGCGCTGGGCATTGGCGCAAATAGCGCGATTTTTTCCGTGGTGAATGCGGCGCTGCTGCGGCCCCTGCCGTATCCCCAGCCGCAACAGATCGTCACATTGAACGAAACGATCATCGGTAAGAAGTGGGAAGGCTCCGTGTCCGGACCCAATTTTCTCGATTGGCACGCCCAAAACCAATCGTTCTCCGCTCTCGCCGCCTACTTCACGAACGGGTTCAATCTAACCGGGACGGGCGAAGCGCAGCGAATCTCTTCCGCTTATGTCACTCCGGATTTTTTTAATATTTTTGGCGTCGCGCCAGAGTTGGGTCGGATGTTTCTGCCCGATGAGTTTAAAGCGGGCGGCAGCAACGTTGTGATTATCGGCGACGGTTTATGGCGGCGGGTCTTTGGTGGCGATCCCGGCATCCTTGGAAAGCCGGTCACGCTGAGTGGACAATCCTTCACCGTGGTCGGAGTTCTTCCCGAAACTTTCCAATCGCCATCCAACGAAGAGCTATGGACTCCGCTTCAAGCCGATAATGCGCTGCTCACTCGCGCTCGTGGCTCGCACTGGCTGCAGGTTTTTGGACGCATTAAGCCCGGCGTCCCGCTCGCCTCCGCGCGCGCGGACATGGACACGATCGCCAGCCGCTTGCGACAGCAGTATCCGGACAGCAATGACTCTCGGGGAATTGTAGTCGTTTCGTTGCAAGAGCGCCGCGTCGCAAGCATCAGGCTGGCTCTCTTAGTCCTGCAGCTTTCTGTTGGTTTCGTTTTGCTGATCGCTTGCGTAAACGTAGCCAATCTTTTGCTCGCGCGAAGTGAGACCAGGCGAAAGGAGATGGCCGTCCGTGCGACTTTGGGGGCCGGCCCGGGTCGCGTGCTCCGCCAGCTATTGAGCGAGAACATTTTGCTGGCTCTTGTTGGCGCTGGGCTTGGTCTTTTGCTGGCCGAGATTGGAACGAGCGCACTTCTCTCGGTAGCTCCGGCCGGGCTTGTGCGGCAGATGGGACCCGTGACACTCGATCGCAACGTTTTTCTTTTCACCCTCGGCCTTTCGTTGATCAGCGGTTTGTTTTTCGGGTTGGCGCCCGCCATCCAAGCCATGCGCATTGATTTGAACCAAGCGCTTCGTGATGCAGGCGAACGCTCGGGATCTGCAGGGGGCGGTTCGCGTTTCAAAAACGCGTTGGTAATCCTGGAAGTTTCTCTTGCGATGCTTTTATTGGTTGGCGGCGGACTGTTGATCCGCTCGTTCGGCTCTCTCATACGCGTCTCTCCCGGATTCGAGCCTCACGACTTGTTGACCATGAATTTTTACGTCACGAGCCTGACTTCCGAAGCTGTGCCGGCACGCCTTGTTTCCGTGCGTGCCATGCTCGCGGCCATGAGAAACGTTCCGGGCGTACGTTTTGCCGCCATCATCATCGATCCACCGTTCTCGGGAAATAACATAAACGGCGATGTCACGATCGAGGGACGTCCAGCTCCCAAAGCCGAGCAGGAACAATATGTGGAATTTCGGATCATCAGCGCGCAATTCTTCAGTTCGATGGGTATGCCTTTGCTTCGCGGCCGCGATCTAACCGAACAGGACGACGCGAACCGAGGCAGGGTAGTAATCATCGATCGCACTGCTGCTGATCGTTATTTTCCGGGTCAAGATCCCATCGGTAAACGCATTTCGTTGTGGACTGATGGCGCCGGAAAGGACAGCAAGCCAGTCTGGCTCGAGATCATTGGCATCGCGCCGGAAGTGCATCAGTTCGGTCTCGATGACATCCCCCGGCCCTCCGCATATTTTTCCATGAGCGTAATGAGCAACGACGATCTGGCGCAATTCATGCCGCTATCGCCGATGAGCATGGTCGTGCGTACATCGGTGCCGCCCGCCACTCTGTCTAAGCCGGTCGTTGACGCGATTCACTCTGTCGATCCCGACATGCCGGTGACCGGAATTCTCCCCATGGATACGATCCTCGCCCAATCCTTGGCGCAGCCGCGCCTCGCGTCGTTGCTGCTGGGTATTTTTGCAGGACTTGCGCTGCTGCTAGCGGCCGTTGGTATTTACGGGGTGATTGCCTACAACGTTGGCCAGCGCACACGTGAAATTGGCATCCGCATGGCACTTGGAGCGCAAAACTCCAATGTGCTTGGGCTCGTACTCAAACACGGAATGTCTCTGGTCTTGATTGGCCTCGGCATCGGCTTGGCTGCTTCACTCGCCCTCACCAGATTTTTGAAGGGTTTGCTTTTTAGCGTGAGTCCCACGGATCCGCTCACCCTTCTGGTAGTGGCGATTCTTCTCGCGTTTGTTGCTTTCGTCGCATGCTATGTCCCGGCGAGGCGCGCGATGGCAGTAGATCCAATCGTGGCTTTGAGAAGCGAATAGAGAGTCGAGGTTCTGATCAGGATCGCAAGGATGCGCCACAGGTTGTCATTATCAACGAAACGGTGGCTCATCAATTTTTCGGAAGGCGCGACCCTATCGGCGAACGCCTGAATTTGGGAGATTCCAAGAAGCCCGATTTGTGGAAAATAGTCGGCGTTGCGGGCGATGTTCACGCCTTTGGTTTGGAAGAGAAAGTTCGCGGCACGCTCTTCCGGAACGGTCATTCGCATGGAATAACGGACCAACTTTAGCTTGTGGAAAATTAGGTACTAAGGTCCCGTAGAGGTGGACAGGCGGTCAATACACAGTAGAATAACCGTCCAGCCCAAATCTCTCGGGAGCAAAAAATCATGGAAACGCTTTGGAACGATCTGCGATATGGCTGGCGTGTGATGCGGCGAAGCCCGGGTTTCGCGGCTGTCGCGCTGCTTACTTTGGCCATCGGCATTGGAGCGAATGCCGCAATCTTCAGCATCGTGAATGGCGTCTTGTTGCGGCCGCTGCCGTTTCCCGACTCCAGCCGCATCGTCACTATTTGGGAGACCGACCCTAATCGCAACGTGGTTCGCGGAACTACTGCGCCCGCCGAATATCTTGATTGGCGCGACATGAATCATTCGTTCGCCGAACTTTCCGGATGGCGCTCGCTGCTTTTCACCATCACAGGCAGCGGTGACGCCGAACAGGTTCACGGATCACAAGTTTCCGGAAATTTTTTTAGGATGCTCGGTGTGGGCCCGGCCATCGGCCGTGATTTTTCCAAAGAAGACGAGCAACCGGGCCACGAACAGGTAGCTATCCTGAGCTATGCCCTGTGGCAAAGGCATTACGGCGGAGACTCGAGCATCCTTGGAAAAACCATTCTGCTGGACGAAAAACCCTACACCATCATCGGAGTTCTCCCGCGCTCATTTTCTTTGTATGGCGTAGCGCCCGAGCTCGATGTTTGGGTTCCCTTTGCTTTCAATCGCGCTCAACTTAACCGCGAAGACCATGAACTCGTCATATTCGGCCGGTTGCGCCCAGGTGTCGCGCTTCCTCAAGCGCAAGCCGAGATCGAAACGATCATGGCCCAGTTGAAAAAACAATATCCGGGAATCGATCAGGAAAACGGCGTGCGCGTCTCAGGGTTCCACGATGAACTCACCAAAAGTCTTCGGCCTTCCATCGTCATCTTGCTGGTGGCTGTTGGATTTGTGCTGCTGATTGCATGCGCGAATGTGGCGAACTTGATGCTTGCCCGCGCCGCCACACGAGAGCGCGAAATCGCCGTTCGTGCCACCCTGGGCGCCGGACGCAAGCGCATTCTGCGCCAACTCCTTACCGAAAGCGCACTCATGGCCGTTATTGGCGGCCTGCTTGGCATCGCCGTGGCCTATGGTGGCATTCACCTACTGCGCGGAGCGCTTCCTCCACCCGGTGGTCGCGGTCAAATTCCTCACGCCGATTGGATCGGTATTGATGGCTCCGTTCTGGCTTTTACCCTGTTTGTTTCATTGCTGACCGGGATTATCTTTGGCCTCGCGCCTGCCGTTCAGATATCACGTTCGGAATTATTCGAATCGTTGAAGGAAGGAAGCCGCGGCTCCACGGGAGGCCGCCGCAGCCACTTCATACAATCTTCGCTCGTAGTTTCTGAAGTTGCGCTTTCATTGATGTTGCTCGTCGGTGCCGGAGTATTAATTCGCAGCTTTTTTCTGATCATGTCGGATAGCCTGGGTTTCGATCCCGCGAACGTGTTGACCATGCAGATTTTCCTGTCGGATTCGCATTACCCGAAAGGCCCGCGGGTGAACAATTTTTATCAGCAGGTGATCGAAGGCGTAGGCGCGCTTCCCGGCGTGAAGTCAGCGAGTGCGGCCAACTTTCTTCCTCTCACCGGCTGGGGCGCTTTTTGCGATTTCGATATCGCTGGCCGCGCCAATCCCCCTTCCGGCGAGCACTTTACGGGTCAGTACCGCGTGGCCGATTGGCGATACCTGCAAACCATGCGCATCGCCGTAAAGGAAGGACGCGATCTCATTGCTTCCGACGGAGCAAATAATCAAAGCGTCGCTTTAATTAACGAAGCGCTGGCGCGTCGCTACTGGCCCAATCAAGACGCTGTCGGGCAGCAAATTCGTTTGAAATTTCCTGACACACGCATGCCCTGGGATCCTGAACCGCGCGAAGGTTGGTTGACCATTGTCGGAATCGTGAGCGACGTTCGCGATTGGGAGTGGGGTGAACAAAAAGTTGGTCAGATTTACCTGCCTTACACGCAGAACGCCTCCCGCATCATGCATCTTGTGGTCCGCTCTGAAGGAGATCCAACGCAACTTGCCTCCGCGGTGCGCAGCGTGGTGAATCGTGTGGACCCGAATCAGCCGGTTACCGAAGTGCGTTCTATGGATGAATATCTCGCCGCCTCCGTTTCGCGTCGCCGCCTGAGCATGCTTTTGCTGGTTTTGTTTGCCGGCGTGGCCACTGTGCTTGCCGCGGTCGGTATTTATGGAGTAATGGCTTACGCCGTAACGCAGCGCTCGCATGAGATAGGAATCCGCATGGCCTTGGGCGCGGAACCCGCGGATGTGTTGCGCATGGTCGTCAACGACGGAATGAAGCTCGCTGGGATTGGCCTCCTAATTGGCATCGCCGCTTCCTATGCTGCCGTGCATTACCTGGCTAGCCAGCTCGTTGGAGTGAAAACCAAGGATCCCATCACGGTGGTATGCGTGTCTGTCGGACTGGCGCTCATTGCTATATCCGCATGTTATTTTCCGGCACGCCGCGCAACCCGGGTGGATCCTTTGGAGGCTCTGCGTCATGAGTAAAGGACTAAAGTGAACTTTCAGCCGAACGCCGGAAACAGTGAAGAGAGCGGCAAAATTCAGGGAGATGCTTTTCGCAAAATGATGCCCACACATACACCCAGAACGCGAATACTTGTCGCGGACGACCAGCCCGACATTCGCGAAGCTTTGCGCCTGTTGCTGAAAGGTGAAGGGTTTGAGACGGAGACAGTCGCCTCGCCCGCTGCCGTACTCGCTGCTCTGGAAGCTCGCGAATTCGACGCGCTCCTGATGGATTTGAATTACGCGCGCGACACTACTTCGGGCCACGAAGGGCTCGATCTGCTTTCGAATATTCGCGCAAAGGACAGCACCCTTCCCATCATCGTGATGACGGCCTGGGGAAGTCTCGAGCTTGCGGTAGAAGCCATGCGGCGCGGCGCCAAAGACTTCATGCAGAAGCCTTGGGAGAACGCGCGCTTGCTGGCCATCCTGAGAACTCAGATCGAACTTTCGCAAGCGTTGCGCAAAAGCCAGCGGTTGGAAGCTGAGAACCGGCTCCTACGCGCGGACGGGCGTCCTGTGATGATTGCGGAATCCGCTGCCATGCGTCCGGTAATGGATTTGATTGCGCGCGTTGGCCCATCTGATGCAAACGTACTGATTACCGGTGACCACGGAACGGGCAAGGAAGTTGTGGCGCGCACACTCTACGCTCTTTCGCCACGTTCGGGACGTCCTCTCGTCACCGTAAATGCCGGCGGATTGCCCGAAGGTGTTTTCGAGAGCGAGCTATTCGGTCATGTGAAAGGCGCTTTTACTGACGCGAAATCAGACCGGGTGGGCCGCTTCGAGCTCGCCGACGGCGGCACGCTTTTCCTCGACGAAATCGCTAACGTGCCTATGAATCTTCAAGCCAAACTTCTGCGCGCCCTGGAAACAGGAGAACTCGAACGCGTTGGATCTTCGACCACGCGACGCGTGGACGTGAGGATTATTTCAGCCACGAATGCTGACGTTCAAAACGAGGTAGCCGCCGGCCGTTTCCGCGAAGATTTGCTTTTCCGCTTAAATACCATTGAAATTCATTTGCCTCCGCTGCACGAGCGCAAGGAGGACATTTCGATTCTCGCACACCATTTTCTAAGGCAGTCCGCGCAGCGTTATCGCAAACAGTTGGAGGGCTTCGAACCCGTTGCGCTGCAGGTCCTGATGGACCATCCGTGGCCCGGAAATATTCGCGAGCTGGACCACTCCATCGAGCGCGCCGTGTTGCTGGCGGAAGGACCGCAAGTGCGAGCCGGAGACTTGGGCCTTCGTCCCGCGCGCGAGGCATCCCTGCGCTTGGACGAAATGAGCATCGAAGACGTGGAGCGTGTGCTGATCCAGAAAGCTCTCGCGCGCTTTGGCGGAAACGTGAGCCACGCCAGCAAAGCGCTGGGCCTAAGTCGCAGCGCGCTTTACCGGCGCCTGCAAAAATACAGCCTTTGAAACCCCTCCTATATGAGCGCCGCATTCTGCTTCTAGCCCTGGCCGCGGGGCTGGGCAGCACTATAGTTGCTTTGATTTTACTTTGGACTGGAGCTTATTCTTCCAAGCTTCAGTGGACGCTGACCGTAATCCTGGTGATTGCGTGGCTCAGTTTTGCCTTCTCCGCGCAAAGTCGCGTGGTTTTCCCGTTGCGCACGCTCTCCAATCTCTTGGCTGCTCTTCGCGAAGGTGATTTCTCCATTCGAGCACGCGGTGCTAACAGCGAGGACGCGCTCGGCGAAGTTCTTCGCGAAGTGAACGCCTTAGGTGAAACGCTGCGGCAACAGCGCCTGGGCGCGCTGGAAGCCACCGCGCTTCTTCGCAAAGTGATGGAAGAAATCGACGTCGCGGTTTTTGCCTTCGACGGCGCCGGCTGTTTGCGGTTGGTAAACCGCGCTGGTGAGCGAATCCTGAGTCAACCTGAAGAGCGTCTGCTGGGCCTGACCGCAGACGAGCTAGGTCTGGCGGAATGTCTGGAGGGAGAAACGCCGAAAATCGAGCAGATTGCCTTTCCCGGAAAATCCGGCCGCTGGGAAATTCATCGCGGAAGTTTTCGCGAAGCCGGGCTCGCGCATCAGCTTCTCGTGATCACGGATTTGAGCCGGGCCCTGCGCGAAGAAGAGCGTCAAGCCTGGCAGCGCTTGATCCGCGTGCTCGGCCATGAGCTGAATAATTCGCTCGCTCCCATTAAATCGGTCGCCGAGAATCTGGGCAGCATGCTACATCGCAAAGATCGCGCCCCCGACTGGCAGGAAGACATGCGCAGCGGCCTGAACATTATTGCGGCGCGCACCGATGGCCTTGCACGATTTATGAGCGCGTACGCCCGCCTGGCCAAGCTTCCGCCTCCCGTTTTTCAACCTGTGGATGTAGGCGTCTGGATTCGGCGCGTGGTGGGGCTGGAACCGCGGCTGCAGGTTAAAATCGACGCTGGTCCAGACACAAAAATCCAAGCCGATCCCGACCAGCTCGAACAGTTGCTCATCAATCTTTTGCGCAATGCTGTCGATGCCGCGCTAGAGACGGGCGGCGGCGTGCATGTCGGGTGGGAACGCGAGAACGGTTCCGTCCGCGTGTGGGTGCAAGATGAAGGCCCGGGCATTCCCAACGCTGCCAATCTCTTCGTGCCGTTTTTTACCACCAAGCAGGGAGGTTCGGGAATCGGTTTGGTTCTGAGCCGGCAAATCGCCGAAGCTCACGGCGGCTCGCTCACGCTTGAAAATCGGGAATCGCATCGCGGTTGCGAAGCGCGTCTGCGCTTGCCTCTCAATAATTAGGTCACTCTTTCCCGCTCGCATCGCAAGCAACCCGTCGCCTGCAATGCTGCCGCAAATAAATAAACGGCGGCCGGATGATTCCAGCCGCCGTTTAAGTTGAAAGCGAATTTTTATTGCTGTTGTTGTGGTTGCTGTTGCAAATCCTTCTTCGCTAAATCAGCCTTCTGCGGATCTGCCGACTGCCCGCTCCCCGGCTTTTGATATCGCGTCAAATAGGGCATAAACGGTGTGATCTCAAATGGCATCTTCTCGCGCGCCGAAAGCAGAGGCAACGGTTTGGCCTTCAACAAGTAAACGTGATCGCTCCAGGGATCGAGCTTCAACCGCGCACCGATGGGCAAGGCCGCTATCTGGTCCAGCTTCGCCTGCTGCAGATTCGGCGCAGAAGTCACTAACTGATCTGCAAGGTAGATGCGGTTACCCAAGTGCGGATTGATCAATACCGGAAGCGTCTTCGAATCCGCGTCGAGTTGTTTCAGGAACAACCCTGCGCTTGACAGCTTGTCTTTGTAAGGCGAATTCTTCAGCAGCTCTACAGCCTTCACACTGTCTTGATGAATCTGTTCCGGCGTGTCCTTGAAACTGAAATGGCTCAAAGCTTCTGTAGCCGTTACGGTAGTGGTGTCGTTGAACCCCCACTGATCGGTGGATGGCTTGGTCAGGATGATATCAGCCAACTCCTGCGCCAACATGGTGGCTAGGCTCGCTTCGTCGGGCAGCACGTCAATCAATCCGCGGCTTAAAACGATCGTATGCCCGATGGAGAACATTTCCAGCGTGCCGGTAAGCATCACGCGGCAGTGCACGTCCGGCTCTACATCCAAATTATTGGTGACCTCCAGGTTGTTCACCACAGTCTCCAAAACTTTGTCCACTTCTCCCGGAGGCGCTAATAGTCCTGTTCGCTGCAAACGGTCAACTACGTTGATTTCAGCTTGGTGCTGCCATTCGCGCTGTGCTTCGATTGGTGAACGATCCTGGGGCGCTGCCTGGTCCTGAATAGCGTCGGGAGATTCGATAGTCAGCTCGCTGAACTCTTCCTGACGGCCGATGTTTTTCAGGTTGTAGCCCCATAGCCGTGTTTGCGATTTGAAGCGTACGTGATTGCCGAGAAAATCCTTCAAATCCGATTCCTGGCTGAAAACATAAGCCGGAAGCCACAAGCCGGGCTGGACATTCAGACGCCAGCTATCGAAGTGCAAATTAAATCCGTTGATTCCGGCCACTGGTGTGTACACGCCATTAAAACGAACGATGGCATAGGTCTGATCCTCAGCCCAGACGCGGCCCTTGAAACGTCCTTTTCCGGATTTCGGCAGCGGCGTGACATCAAACACCACGCAGCGAACTTCGCCCAAAAACTCGCGGCGAACGTAATCGAATTGGTAGTGCTGGCGGTCAAATCCGTTCGTATCGATGTAAATCATCTGCAAAAAGCCATCCGGGATATAAGACGAACTGAACATCCCGCTCAGGTGCGAAATGGGGTTGATCGCGTCCAGCTTACCTTTCTTTCCATTGAGCATCGAGTGGTCCACGACGCCCTTTGAAAGATCCGCCTGCCCAAGAAAATAGTGGTCGCGCACTGGAACAGTCCCCATGTCCTTATCGGGCTTCATATCCTGAATGTACGTTTCAATAACAGGGTTGAAGCGCCGTATGGTGGCCACTTCTTCGTGTTCGCGCGAAATTACGCGGTCGATGGCTTGATCAACCGTGGTTACGGGTGCGGCGGTGGCACCGGCCTGTGGCTGAGTCTGATCAGCGGTCTGAGTATTTTGCGCAGAAGCGATGCTTGCAAGGCTCCCGGCCAACAGCAGCGTCAGGAAAATATTCTTCAACGTACTCATTGCCTTTCCCCCCTATCAGTATGCCAATTCGAACACGATGTGAACGATGGCGGTAGAATCCACTGGTTGGCCATCTTGCTGAGCCGGACGAAAACGGATTTGCCGGGCGGCAGCCTGCGCGGATTCGTCCAGACCGTAACCCAACCCCTTCACCACGCTCTGAACCTGCACATCCCCTGTAGCCGTAAAAGTGACTTTCAAAGAAACTTCACCCTCGATCTTTTTCGTGCGAGCCTCGTCGGTATAAGCCGGTTTTGGCTTGAAGAGAATTTCAACAGGTGTGGTCTTGGACGCAACTGTAGTCTGCTTTGCCTTGGGCGCCGCTGCCACCGCATGCTCGTCCGCAAATACGCCCTGTTGCACGCTTCCGTGTCCTGATCCACCCGGACTGCCGACTGCAACACCGTTGCCAAATCCAGTGCTCGCAACTACTCCCTTCGCACCCTTAGCTCCGCCGGTACCATTTCCTACCCCCGGCCCGGGAGGCAGGTCAAAACTACCCGCCACGGCAATGTTTGCCGCATGATTGGTCTTGCCGTTCGCGGCCACGCCATCAGGGTCACCGAAGCCACCCGTCTGAACCGCCTCTCGCGGTTTTCTTAATGTCGGTATCGCAGAACTTCCCATTGAGGCAGGCGGGTTCTGATCCGGGAACGCCTTTGCCACCACCGGTACATCCGGCGTTGGAGTGTTCTTCCGCGCGGTGGCCGGCTTTGCTATCGGGGCAGCCGCTACCGGCGTATAGATTTTGGGCTTTGGCGGAACAACTTCTGCGATTTTCGGAGGCTCTGGCGGAGGTTTCACTGTCTCGTGCTTCACCGGAACAGGCTTTACTGGCTGAACTGGTTGAGGCTTCCACGCCACCACCGGCGGCGCCTCGACCGGCATCACCGAGTAGCGATGAAAGAGATCCATTCTTTGCGGCATCAACATCGGGATAATCACCAACGCCGCAACCGCCAGACATTGCAGTCCGAATCCTGCACTGAACAAATCCCATCGAGGCTGCGCCTCGGGGAGCAGAGATCCGTTAAAGACCGCTCGACTTGTATTCCGCGCCATAGCTTTCACCAAGTATCCTTAATTACTAATTTGCAATGCGTCGAGACAGAATTGCGGCTGACTATAATTAGTACTAGGCCGGGAGGGGTGCCGTGAATAGGACTGAAGTACTATTCTATGCCCAGTCGTGTTGAAAGCGATAACCTGCGGGGTAGCTGTTACGACATAGTAAGCTAGGGGTCGGTCCGGAATTACCAGCAGCTTTCCCACAGTTCGCCCCACCTATTTTAATCTAACCCGGCTGGGGGAGTTAGTTGTAGAAATTCTAATCCCTTTTTCGAAAGCGAAGGCACGCCGGCGCGAAACCCGGCGTGCCCTGTATGTTCACTTCTATCTGCCCGCTCGTTAGAACTAGCGGGGTTCAACCACGAGGTATCCTGTAACGCCGCCGTGATTTACAAGCAGCAGAACTGGCTGCTTGCCTATGCCTGAAAGTGCCTGCTGATAATCGGACGTATTGCTTATCGGCTTGTGGTTAACTTCCTGGATTACGTCCCCGCGGTTTAGCTGTGCAGCAGCCGCCGCACTGGACGGATCCACTGAGGTCACCACTACACCGTGAGTGCCCGCGGGCAGATTGAGCTGTTGGCTGATGTCCGAGCTGAGGTCTTGTACCTGCACTCCTTCAAGAGCCGCGCCGGTCACTTCCGCCGAAGCTACCTTTTCATCTTGATCTTTGAATTCGTCGAGCTTCACTGAAACATCCTGTGTCGAGCCGTTGCGCCAGACCTGCAACTTAATCTGTGTTCCCGGCGCGAACTGCGCGATCTGAACGTGCAACTGATTCATTGCACCCACAGGCTCGCCGTTAACCTTAAGAATGACGTCGCCTTTCTTCAGACCTGCTCGAGAGGCTGGACTATCCGACGAAACATCTCCGATTAGCACGCCGCTGCCGTCTTTCAAACCGAAGGCCCGCGCGAGTTCGGGTGTCAAATCCTGAATGTGCACGCCGAGATAGCCGCGCACCACTTTGCCGTGAGCCAGAATCTGATCCATCACCGGCTTGGCCATGCTCACCGGAATGGCGAACCCGACTCCTTCGTTGCCGCCTTCACCGTTCATCGATCCGTGTGAAAGAATGGCGGTGTTGATGCCCACCAGGTTTCCGTGGATATCGATCATCGCTCCGCCGGAATTGCCCGGATTGATGGCCGCATCGGTCTGAATAAAGTTTTCGTAGCGTTCGATGCCAAAGCCGCCGCGTCCTGTAGCGCTCACAATTCCCATCGTCGCTGTTTCGCCCACTCCAAACGGATCGCCGATCGCGAATATGAGATCTCCAACCTGCAGTTGATTGGAATCACCAAGCGGAAGAGTCGGCAAATTCGAAGCATCGATCTTCAACACGGCAATATCGGTGTTCGCATCTGTTCCGATCAGTTTGGCTTGAAACTCCCGCTTGTCGCTGAGGAATACCTTGATGTCGGTGGCCCCATCGACTACGTGATTGTTAGTCAAGATCGTTCCGTCGGGGCTGACGATAACGCCCGAGCCCAGGCTCTGTTCACGCTGGGGCCGCGCTTCGCCCTGTCCCTGATCGCCGAAAAATTGACGGAAAAATGGATCGTTAAACATCGGGGACATCTGATTGCGTCCCGGCTTCACTACTTTTGAAGAACTGATATTGACGACTGCCGGAAGCGCCGGTTTCAAAACCGCGGAAAATCCGTTTGCGAAATTGCCCAAACTTACGGGCAGTGCATTCTGCGTGACTGCAATGGGAGTTCCCGGCGCGCCGAAAACCGTGTGGTCCGTCCAGTTTCTGGCACCTTGCGAGAGTAGGGCGCCTCCCGCAAGCGCCACCAGCACCACAACTGTGGCCACCCAGCGGCGAATTTTTAATACTCTGCTTTCCATGGCTGTCTCTCTCCTGTGATCTTATCTCGTCTGGCGCGTGAACCGCGATCCGCGAGTTATATTATATTGGACGTATCTCGCAGATATTGGTGTTTCGCGCTAAAGGGCGAAATACAGTGCGATACCCCTAAGCTATATAGATGCAGGAATTGTACTTGAGGTCACCCGCGAGATTTCCATAGGTTCCTTCCGATATTTTGTGCAATATCCTCTCTGTATTTTGCACTATTTTAGTGGCCAAGCCATAGCAACCAACCGAATTGGTGGGCGTCTAACACTTCACCTTGAATCGGGGTTTCGCTTGCTATTCTCCATGGTCGGTCGGAGCTAATTTCGAAAGGGGTTTCATATCAAATGACGCGAAAAATACTTGTATGCGCTTGCGCCGCAGCTTTTCTCTTCGCACTAGTCCGGCCTGCGGCTTGCGCGCCTGGCCGATCCGAAACAGACGCTCCTGCTACTTTAGATCCTGCCACTCTAAAATCCCTGGGCGCGGTCGCTGGCGCGGGAATGATGGAAACCAACACGTACGAAAATCTTCGTGAGCTTAGCGACGACATCGGCGCTCGCATCACAGGCTCCCCTGAAGCTACCAAAGCGATTGCCTGGGGAATCCAGAAAATGAAGAGTGCCGGCCTCGAAAACGTCCGTGCCGAAACCTGGCAACTTTCGCATGGCTGGACGCGCATTTCCGCTCACGCTGAACTCATCGCTCCCATTCACCGCCCTCTAATGATCGATTCCCTCGGTTGGGTTGGTTCCACCCCCACTGGCGGCGCGGAAGCTGAAGTCCTTCCCGTAAACGCCTACCAGCTTGATGACGAAATGAAAAACCCGTCGCGCTGGAAAGGAAAAATTCTGCTCGTCATTCACAACGGCGAACCACCCGCCGACCGTATGGCTAGTTTTGCCAAGTTTGGAGATTTCCTGAAAGCCGCGCATCAAGCCGGGGCCGTAGCCGTCATCGGCGGCCAGGGAGGCAGCGTGGCTCAAGGCATGCATCTCACCCATACCGGCGTGTTGGGTTTCGATACCTATTACGAGATCCCCGTTATCAGCATGGCCGCCGAGGACCAGGAACAGCTTGAACGTTATTTGGGTCGCGGAATAACGGTGCGTTTGAAAATAGACGTCCAAAATCGTGTGACGACCGGTCCCGTGGAATCTGCGAACGTCGTGGGCGAAATCCGCGGCACGGAGCACCCGGATCAAATCATTGTAGTCGGAGGTCACCTCGACTCCTGGGATTTGGCGTCCGGCGCCACTGACAACGGATTCGGCGCAACCGCAACACTCGGCGCCGCCGAAGCCATCATAAAATCCGGGCAAAAGCCTCGGCGCACGATCCGCTTCGTGCTCTTTACCGGAGAAGAAGAAGGCCTGCTGGGTTCCATTGCTTACGTGAAAACTCACCACGACGAAATGCCCAATCACATCGCGGCCATAATCCTCGATAACGGCCAAGGTCCCGTCGTCGGCTTTCAACTCGGAGGACACGCGGACCTTATCCCCGTCGTTGAGAAATTCGCCAATTCGCTGGGAGCATTCGGCAAACTGAAGGTGGATGACGATGTGGAGTTCGGCACCGATACGGGTCCATTCATCGTTGCCGGATTGCCCGGCATCAATCTCGACCAGGATTCTCCGGAATATAAGTACACGCACCATTCCGCCGTGGACACTTTCGACAAAGTGCAAGCCGACATTCTTGACCGCGACGCCACAGTAATGGCGTTGACGGCATTTTGGATCGCCAACCGCTCTGATCGGCTCGCCAGTCCGTGGCCGCAAGAAAAAACCGCGCAGATGCTCGTAGATAAGCACCAAGATGTAATCCTAAAACTCTTCGGTTTGTGGCCATTCGGAAATCTCGGCAGTGCCCAGCAATAGAGCTATCGCCGACCGATTCACCGTTTGAAGTAAACATTTTGTTGCGGTGGGGACGCAGCATACTGCGCCCGCTGCGGGTGCATTCAGATTTATCTATTTGCTGATAAGTCGCGCAATGCCAAATGCGGCCGCGGCAGCCAGGCCTCCTACGACGACGGTCTGTAATCCGCCCCGCAATGGTTTTACCCCCGTATAATGGCCTTTTATCGCGCCAAAGATAAAAAGCGCCAGTAGGGTAACTCCCACCGAAACCCACAGCGCGTCCAAAATATTCTTCATTAAGATATACGGCGCCAGTGGAACCAGGCCCCCTACGATATACGACGCCGCAATCGTCGCAGCACTGCGTCCCGCGCGCGCAGGATCCGGCGTTTCCAATCCAAGTTCAAAACGCATCATGAAATCGACCCACTTTTTCTGGTCCGCCGTAATCGCGGTCACGATCGGATTCATTTGCTCCTGCGTTAGCCCATAGTCGCGAAACACCTTGGCCACTTCCTCTGTTTCAATCTCCGGCAGTTCCACGGTCTCGCGATACTCGCGATCGAGTTCCGACGCGTAATGCTCCGTATCCGTCTGCGCTGCCAAATATCCGCCCAATCCCATCGCAATCGAGCCTGCCGCAATTTCCGCAAAGCCGGCGGTTACCACGATGCCCGTGGACGCGATCGCTCCGGTTAATCCAGCAGCCAGAGCGAATGGCACCGTCAAGCCGTCCGCCATCCCAATCACTATGTCCCGCACGGCCGCCGTCGCCGTGAAGTGCTTTTCCACATGCTCTACGGATGGCATCTTCGGCTCCTTCGAAACATCTAAATTTCGACAGTCTGTTCCGCTGTTACCGGCCCAGGCGCGTATAATTATGGGGCAGGAACTGAAAATCGGGAGGTACATAATGACCCAAACTTCTGGACAAGGAGCTGCTCCCCAGATGACTTTCACATTGCCACCATTGCCTTACGCTTTCGACGCACTCGAACCTTATATCGACGCGAAAACGATGGAGATTCATCACGACAAGCACCACGGCGCTTACGTCACCAACCTTAACAAAGCTCTCGAAGGACAACCGGATCTTCAAAAGCTTTCTGTTGAAGAATTGTTGGCGCAAATTAACAAAGTGCCGGAGAACATCCGAACCGCTGTTCGCAACAATGGCGGCGGCCACATGAACCACTCTATGTTCTGGAAAATTATGAAGAAGGGTGGCGGTGGCGAACCCAATGGTGATCTTGCTGAAGCCATCAAGTCGGCTTTCGGTAGTTTCGCCGATTTCAAAAGCAAGCTTAACGACGCGGCCACGAAGCGTTTTGGCTCAGGCTGGGCTTGGCTTCTCTTCCGCGACGGCAAACTCACCATCGAATCCAGCGCCAATCAGGACAATCCGATCATGGACGGAGGGAAGGCCTTTTTTGGTTTGGACGTCTGGGAACACGCCTACTATTTGAAATATCAAAACCGCCGACCGGAATATATCGAGGCTTGGTGGAATGTAATTAACTGGGCGCAAGTTGCTGAAAATTACGCTCACGCCAAGAAGTAAAATTGCGATCTGCTGATTCCTTGTAAGGTCTTCGCGACGTGCTTTGCCGAATACACGGCGTCGCGGAGACCTTCTCAAGCTTGCCGCCCGGCCTTTCGTCCAAACGATAATGGAAACCACTAACGCAACCGGCACGTCGCATCCCAATGTGCAGACTTGGCATGTTCACGCGGTTCCCATTAGCGGGCGAGGGAACCTGGCAAAGGCAATGACTCGCGGATTTGCTCTCCTTCTTTTCATAGCAGCACTTAGCGCCGCCGCTTTGGCCCAACCGGACCCCACTCAGAATCGCGTGAAGGTTTTGCGTGACGTTATCGTCGAAAGTGGTGAAACCGCTGGTGATGTTCAGTGCTTTATGTGCAGCGTGCACGTTCGCGGTCACGTGACCGGCGACATCGTCACGCTGGGCGGGGGCATTCTCATCGAAGGCAAAGTGGACGGCGATGTGATCGCAGTCGGCGGCCGTATCGAAGCAAATTCAAATAGCAGAATTTCCGGAGAAGCGGTCGCGTTGGGGGGGTATATCACCCTCCAACCCAATTCCTCGATTGGAGGTAACGCGGAATCGCTGCCCTACTTGCTCATCCCCGGTCAGTATCGCCCCACCTTCCTCGGGAGCCTCGTGCTTGCTATCGTCAACGTCTTTTTCGTGGCGCTCGGCTATTTAGTCGTCCGTGACAAACGCGCGGAAACTGCTTCGCTCGCCATTGAGCGTCAACCTGGTTCCGTTTTTTTCACTGGTTTCGTTTGTTTTGCCTTGTTTTATGGTCTCGATTGGCTGACGCGTCATCTCGGCAGCGCTGAAATCTTCGCGGACATTCTTTTATTGGTGCTATTGGCGGCTGTTGCCGCAACCGGAGCCACTGGCTTGGGCGATTGGGTGGCGCGTCTGGCATTCCCTCAAACCAGAGGCATCTGGGCCTGCATCGGGGGCGTTTTGGCGCTGTCTCTCCTCGAATTGGTACCGCTTCTCGGCATGCTCGTTTTCGCGCTCGGTCTGATCGTATCGATAGGTGCTTCCGTGGTTACGCGCTTCGGCTCACGCGAAGTCTCCGAACCAGTTCACGCCATGAATTAGGTTTAATCCCCCGTTTATCCGCGTTGTGAATTTATCTATGCCCTAACCGCTCGGTAAGATTAATCTTATGCATATGAAAAAATCGCACCCTCGCACCGAGTCGCAGAAGACCGAGGCGCCCACAGACGATTCCTGCCTGTTCTGCAGAATCGCCGCACGCGAAGTAGAAGCCAAGATTATTTTTGAAGATGAGATCTCCATGGCCTTTCTCGACGTGCGCCCGCTTTTCCCCGGCCATGTCCTACTGATTCCCAAAGCGCACTATCCAACGCTGCTCGATCTCCCCGCTGCACTGGTGGGTCCGTTCTTCACCAACGCTCAAATGCTCGCACGTAAGGTGCAGGACGCCATGAAGGCGGAAGGCAGCTTCGTTGCAATCAATAATGTCGTTAGCCAGAGCGTTCCACACGTTCATGTCCACATCGTTCCGCGCAAACGCAAAGACGGCCTCCGCGGTTTCTTCTGGCCCCGTCGCCAATATCAAGGGGAAGAAATGGTCGCGATTCACGAAGCATTGAGCGCCCCGCCAACTCCGAGTAGCTTTCAGTGATAAATCTTATGCAGAATCAAAAAAGGGAGCTATTGCGTTTCGAAAGCCCGATTCAGTACACGGCACGAATCGTTAAGGACGACTAGCTCGACTGGAAGGAGAGGCAATCTTGCGGATGGTGCAGCGGTTTCCGGAGATGCGTCTGGCAAAGCGGCGACCAAACTGGGCTCCGAACTTTGGGTTCAGGGGATTGAAGGCGCTTCTGATGATGCATTGATTTGCAGTTGAGCGAGGCCCCGAAGGGGGTCATTCTCTGCGGTCTCGGTTTCTACTAAGTGAACTTAGAAATGGGAGTTGCCAAAAGGAGCTCGCAGAACGAGTGCGATCAGATTTGATGAAGAAGGCTCCAACTTACGGTTGGTTTTAGGGCATCTGTTAATTGGTTCGGGCCGGAACTCGACTATTGTTTTGCTTGCGCCGCGTTCCGAGTAGCATGTGCGCTTTTCTTGACGCGGTCCATCGGCTCGGTGATGCTTGGCATATGTGCCGTGATCCAGACTACTGCGCGGTTCACAAGAGAAAGCGGAAAAATGACCGGACGCAATAAATCGACGAAGAGAACCACACGATAGGAATCGGAGTCGTTCCAAGCTTCGTGCAGGTGACTATCGTCGAAGACCAGGCTCTTTCCCTCTTCCCAGCTCCGCACGTCCTGACCGACGCGAATCCTGCAGCTGCCCTTGGGTCCTGGAATAATCAACCCGAGGTGGTACCGCAGCATTCCTTTCCACATTCCGCGATGCTCGGGGATGTGCTTTTTGGGCGCGAGAATCGAAAACATAGCCGTCTTCATCCCCGGAATACGCTTGAGTATCCGCACGGTCTCAGGACATCGCGCGCAATTCTCCTTAGCCTCGACGCCGTAACCGTAAAGGAAAAATGTTTTCCACTGATCGCCTTCCGTGAGAGGTTTCTGTTTTTCGGAAAGGTCCTGGAAATTAGGGATCTCTTCGCGGCGCACAAGAAGGGCGTCCAATTCCTTACGAATAGCTATCCAGTCCGCTTCTACAGCGAGAACCCAGGGGTAGGAATCAGGATCGAAAAACGTGACGTTTGCGGTAGGAAAGAACAGCGTCTTCTCTACCAAATCTCGCAACATTGGTTCACCTCACACGCAATGACGTAAAAAGGTGTGCATATCGGAGACCTCGGAAACGTGTTGAGGACCACGTTATCAAATCCCGGATATAATGTCTTTCCTGAAATTCCGAAATGTGGAAATTGATCAGAGTAATTCCCGCGTTCGAAATCTTTCGATACAGCGCGATGAGCTGCTTATTTCCGCGTGAAATGCGCGGCCGATACATTGCGGGCGGAATTACGGGAACGTCACAGCAACGGCATCACCAGTTCCTGATTCGGACGCGCGATAAATTGTATGAAAGGAAACTGATACGTGGGTTTTTTGGCTGCACATTATAAGGGAACTTCAATCAACGATGGACCATCGCTTTCGAACCCGCCTTTCAATGCTCTTGCGAATTCGTCCAGTGTAGTGACGCGGCTTGCGTGTACGCCCATTCCTTTTGCTAAATGAACCCAGTCAAGAGGGGGGCGTCCGATGTCAAACAAAGCTGCCGTGCGCGGTCCAGGCGCGCCGACGCTGAGACCTGAAAATTCTCGCTGCAGAACTGCGTAGCTTCGGTTGGCAAAAACCACGGTGGTTACTCGCAGACCCTCTCGCGCCATGGTCCAGAGTCCTTGCACCGTGTACATTCCACTTCCATCCGCAGTTAAGCACAACACCGACCGGTCGGGGCAGGCCACTGCCGCGCCTACCGCTAATGGCAGGGCGATTCCGATCGAGCCGCCGGTATTACCGAGCCAATCGTGAACGGGCGATCCCACGGTTGCAGCCATCATGCCACGGCCTGAGGTCATGGCTTCGTCAATCACGATCGTATTCTCAGGGAGAAGGGCTCCGACCGCGGCCGCGAGGCCCTGCAGAGTGATCTCGCCAGTCGGCTGAGGCGGCCGCTCGACCTTCTCAGTGATCGATAATTTTTTATTTTGGACCGACAATCCGCAACCCAGAGCCTCTAACGCGCCGACATAATCTTCCCCTGGTCTCGCCAGAATATGGATTTCACATTCCGGCGAAGTGAGCACGCTGCTCTTGCCGGGATAGGCAAAGTAGGAAACTGGAGCGGCCGCCCCAATCAAAATAAGTTTGCGGGTACTTTTAAGGAATTCCACGGCCTGTTCGGGCATATACGGGATGCGTTGTACCGCGGGGAAACCCGCGCCGCGTTGAACGCGCACGACGGGATAAGGAGCAAGCAGTTTGGCGCCGGTAGCCACGGCGATGCGTCCAGCGGCTTGCAGTCCTTCGCCGTACAGAGCATTTCCGGTAAGCAACAGCGCGGCGGGCAATCCGGATCGCAGCATTGCCGCGGCGTGATTCACGGATTCAGAGGAGGGCGAGGCGGCGCGCGGTATGGCAGGAATCTCCGCGACAATGCCACCGTCGGTCCACGCTACATCGGCAGGAACGATCAGTGTGGCGATTTGCCCGGGGGCGGTGCACGCGGCGGCGATTGCTTGGGAGGCGTCGCGGCCAAGCTCGCGTGAAGCGGCTGACGTTCGCAGCCATTTGGAATAAGGACGAGCAATGGCCTCGATATCAGAGGTGAGCGGGGCGTCGTAGCGCAAGTGATACGCGGGATGCTGGCCGACTAAATTGACCATCGGCACTTGCGCGCGGCTCGCGTTGTGCAGATTGGCAACGCCATTGGCGAAGCCTGGACCTAGATGTAAAAGAGTGCAGGCTGGCTTTTCAGTCATGCGCGCGTAGCCGTCCGCAGCCCCGGTCACGACGCCTTCGAAAAGGCCGAGCACGCAACGCATTTCCGGCACGCGGTCTAGCGCCGCAACGGTATGCATTTCCGAGGTGCCAGGATTCGTGAAACAAGTGTTCACACCTCCGGCGATTAGCGTGCGGATCAAGCTTTCTGCGCCGTTCATGTTATGGAAATGTGCTCCTCGTAGATCCCTAGCATATCGGGTTTGCGACTAAGAGGAAGCTTCATTCACGTAGCGGGAGACTACAGAGGCAAGCCTTTCGAAATAAACGCCGAGGATTCCCAGATGATCGCCTGGAACGGTCTCTACCTGGAACTTTGCAGCGAGATGAGACCAAACCGCTTGAGGATCATCGGGGTAGTCGGTGACGACCGCGGCTCGGACAAATCTAATTGTGCCGTTATAGAAATGAGGGCGATAGCGAGTCAACGCCCGGTAAGCATGCTCACGCGCGCGCTGCATGGCCGGTGTATGAGCTGCGCCGGCAGGTATTTGGCTGGGCGCGCTCCCGTTGTTATCTCGCGAGACATACAGCCTGCGCGCGGAGGGACGGATAATATAAGAAAGAGCATCGCGCAGCGGCAATTTGCCTACGGTGGATGCGCGCTGGTTAGCCAATCTTGTGCCGAGGCGGACGCGCTGCTTCAGTGAAAGAAACTTCGGGTGCGGATAACTTTCCAGCATGGCCAGCAGCGAGATCTTCTCTCCGTCTTCACTAAAGCGCTGAGCCATCTCCAGCATGACCAGGCCACCTAATGAGTAACCGGCTAGAAAGTATGGTCCGTGCGGCTGTAGCTCCTTGATCGCGTTGAGGTAAAACTGCGCCAAGTCTTCGATGCTGTCAAACGGCTCGTCCACTCCGTCTGTACCTTTGGCTTGCATGCCATAGATGGGCCGTCGAGTTTGGAGATGTTTGACGAGCTGAAAGAAATCCATGGCCGTACCACCAAGACCGTGCGCGAGAAAAAGCGGTGCTCCAACACCCTCTTTTAGTTGCAAGAGCGGTGGGAACCGCGGTGCCGAAGGCTCTTCGAGAATGTCGGCGAGCGCAGCGATTGTGGGAGCGCAATAAATCGTGACAGGCGCGAGTTCTCTGCCAGATACTCGCGCGATTTCGGAAAAGAGTTGGACGGCGAGTAAGGAGTCTCCACCCAAGTCGAAGAAATTGTCGTCGGGGCGAATCCCTGGGCGCAACAGGACACGCTCCCAAATTGGGGTCAGCACTTCGGCCAGACTTGAAGTGGACTTGTGCATCACGCAGCAGTAACCGGAGTAAGTTTTAAGGATTTCGCTTCAGGCAGCGTGCGGCGCATTGCCGATCGAGAAACTAATTCAAGGCCTTCGGCAAAACTTAAGTCAAGAATGCGCGAACGCCCAATAGAGTTCTCGTGCTTTCGCATACAAAGGACCAAATGGAAGTGTACGATCATCGATACGCGTCACTGGGACAACTTTGGAGTAATTTCCAGTAGAGAATATCTCGTCAGCCTGGGTGAATTCCTTATAGGTTAGTGTTTTCTCCACCACAGTTATTCCAGCGCCGCGCAATAACCCGATTACACGCTGGCGAGTAATTCCGGCCAGGAAAGTTCCATTGGGAATCGGCGTGAAAACCACGCCATGCTTGCCCATAAAAATATTGGACGTAGCCAGCTCCGCCACGTTTCCAAGCATGTCGCAGACGATGGCATTATCGAAACCTCGCGCGTGTACATCAAAAAGGGCGCGCGCATTCGTGGGATACAAGCATCCGGCTTTCGCATCAACCGGCATGGTCTCAATCGTCGGCCTGCGATAGGGGGACAACGTGACAGAGAACCCTTTCGGTGGGCGCATGGGCGCTTCATAAATACAAAGGCACCAACGTGTTGATTCCGGATCGTGGGCCTGAACCCAAGGCCCTTCATTCTCTGCCCAATACATCGGACGGATGTAGAGCGCCGCATCTTTATCGAAGTGGGTAAAACCTTCTCGCGCAAGACTGACCCAAGTCTCAGGCGAAACTTTGGGCTTCAAGAATAGTTTTGCGGCAGACTGATTCACGCGCGCGCAGTGCAGATCGAGATCCGGCGCAACCCCCTCAAAATATCGCGCACCATCGAACACCAGGGAACACAGCCAGGCGGCATGCGTGCGCGGGCCCATGATTGGAACGTTGCCCTCATGCCAGCCGTCCTCGAAGAAAGTCCAGGTCTTAGACCAATTTGTTCCGACCGTCATTCAAGTCCTCTCAAACTGACCGCGCGTCAAAACGAGCTTGTACGAAGCGAAGCAATTGATCACTTGCGGAATCAAGCTCCGGCAACATCCCTAGCTAACAATATTACTCCGAGTGTCTTCTGTTCGGAGTTAAGCAAATTGCTGGATGCATCTAAAGTGCAGGGGGTCAGAAGCGTATTGTCATTTACGGATCGCGCCGTCGATGGCTTTTCGCAGGGCAACAGCAAGGTGCTTGACGAATGGTTCAAGAAGCATCCCGGCGGGATAAACAGGGAGAACGACAACCGTTTGCCCATGCAGAGCGAGACGATCCCATTTCGTATCCGGCTTGTCGAAGGCTCGATATTGTTTCAACGGCCGAAAGTCGGTGACCACTCCAGCGAAAGGCTTCGGAACATACTTCTGACAAGCAAGGTCGTTCGCTAGCCAGATATTTCCAAGAATGCGGGATCCTGAGTTCGATGCTTTAGAATTTTTTTCGAACTTGCCGAGTAACATTCCCCACCATACCGGCAGACGATTCCTTAACACCTGAATCTTCTCACGGAAGAAACTGGTTTTCCCCTTGAAGTCGAGGCGCATGAAATTAGCTGCATGAAACCATACACGTTCGCAAGAGTAATCGGCCCGGCTCCAAACGGAGAAAGGAGGAATTTTGGAAAAATTCATGGTGTCCAATAACGCAAGCAGGGCAACCTCTTCGCCGTCGCTTCCGAGTTGCTGAGCGATCTCGAAGGCAATCAGCCCGCCGCCGCAGTATCCTCCGAGCAGATAAGGTCCGTGAGGTTGCTGGCGCCGGATAGCTTTCACATACAAGGCCGCCATGTCTTCGATCCGGGTCAGCGGAGGGCAGGAGCCGTCCAAGCCCTGAGATTGCAGTCCGTAGAACGGCTGGTCTGATCCCAAATTTTCTGAAAGTTCACGATAGATTAAAACGTTCCCGCCGGCGCCATGAACACAGAAAAATGGAGGACGCGAACCAGAATTTTGAATCGTGACGAGCGGGGACCACCCAGTTGACGGAGCTTCGCTGCGAAGAATTCCCCCCAGTTCCTGGATAGTGGGCGCTTCGAAAAGTGTAGCCAACGGGAGCTTAACTTTGAATACCTTTTCAATCTCGGCGAACAAGTGAACGGCCAGGACGGAGTCCCCACCAAGATCGAAATAATTCTGATCGATACCGACAGACCCAACGCCAAGTAGCTGCTGCCAAATGCGAACAAGTTCTCTGGTAGTGGCATCCTGCACGTGGGTGAAGGCGTTGGTTTCCACTTCAGCGACGGGTTCCGCCATGACGTTGGTAGTGGGTGTCACTTCCGAATCCATTTGTTCTCAATGCCGATGTAGATGGTTAAGCCCGCATTGGAGCAACTGCGAGCTATATAACAGAACGGATTGTGCAATTCCCGGACCATCTAAAAGTTCCTAGAACCTCTTGAAAACACGTGCGATGGCCGAGTGCCGACCATTGATTTCCACTGTCACATGGAAAGGTATTTCCCAAGATTGACCCATTTAGACCCTAAGTACATCGCAGAGTTCTCGCCCGGACCTGGTTGTTTTTGCACGCCGAGCGCGATCTAAGAATTCAAGAAAGTCTACCGGACTTTGCTCCGATATCTAGAACCCAGAGGGTCGGAAATTTGAACCCGAGTCCTGTTCGGCAAAACCAGCGCGCTAAGGCGGCGAGAAGCTGCGTCTTCCAGTAATAGATTGTCGAGATGAGAAAGTTGGACTGTCCCGTGAAGAAATCTGTAAATAAAAGAGGTCATCAGCCGCATCAGTTGTCTGAACGCGAGAAGCAAACAGGCCGATCTCTGAATCGATTTCTGTTCGCATGTTCTCCACATAGATGAAAACATACTCAAGCGCTCACGGTAGTTCGCGCGCACTTTTACGCCCATCGAAGCGATAATGTCGTAAGTTCTGCCTTCGTGATATGCCGACCAGAGCGCCTTCAGGAAATAATCCGTTAACGACAGCGACGTGGCATGTTGCACAACCGAATTGGCAACGAAATAGGGGAGTTCCCCTCCCTGCATTAGGTTGGCCAACACCAGGGTGTCTTCCGCTCTAATCGCGGCAGGTTCAAAAGCAAAACCTTCGGAATTCACTCTTGAGCGCCGAATCGCAAAACCGGCTGTATTCAAATATCGGATACATCCGTCCGCCTGGATGAGGTTTTCCTGGAGCGTTGTAAGGCGGAGCTCCTCTGTTTCTCCAACGAATGTGGAACGATCGCCAACCAAGCGTAGTTGAAAACAACTGTGCTCCGGGGAGTCAGAGATAGTCGTGGCGAGAGCCGACAAGCAGTCTGTCTGGAGTCTGCAATCCGCGTCGACAAACAATAGGATAGAGCCTTTCGATATCTGGATTCCGCGATTGCGGGCGGCAGCGACGCCAGCATGCGCTTGCCTCGCAATGGTCAGATGGTAAGAACGTTCCCAACGGAGAATAAATTCGGGAGCAGGTTCCTCACTTCCGTCGTCCACAACGATAACTTCGAAAGTTGGCCCGCTTTGCCGTGCCAGTGAAGCAAGACAGCTCTCTAAGGCAGTCCAGTCGTTATATGCGCCTATAATCACGCTGAAAAGCGGAGTGGCGGACGAGATGGGGTCGTCTATGACCATAAACGCTACCGAAGGGCACGCGACCGTACCCGCAAGATAGCAAAGGAAAGGCTACTTTGCTAGCCTGTAAAGCAATGATACATACGAGATTAACGACTTACAAGAGTACTGCCGTACCAGGGCGCTTAGAACCCATGGTAGAGGACTCTAGGAACCCCACGAGATCAGAAAGGTTTCGCATCCCTGACGCCCGGCTAGCCTGCGCATGAGCGCTGATATTCAGTGGATTGCTCCGGTCGAAACCCCCGAATTGCCGGATAACGAGGTCCACATCTGGCGTGCCTCGCTCGAGGTGGACTCGACGGCGCTACGAGGTTTCGAAGGCCAACTAGCAGACGACGAAAGGATCCGAGCTGAACGATTTATCTTTGATCGCGATCGGAATCACTTTATTGCCGCGCGCGGAATCCTGAGGGACGCACTGGGCCGATATCTACGCCGTCCTCCGCAATCCATTGACTTCGTTTACGGCTCTCGCGGGAAACCGGCAATCTCCAACGGCGGATCGCGCCATCCTATTTGTTTTAATCTTTCGCACTCGCATGGACTCGCGCTCATCGGGATAACCAAAAAACGTGAAATCGGAATCGACGTTGAACTAATACGGTCTGAATTTGCGGGCGAAGAGATCGCAAAACGCTATTTCTCCGCAAAGGAAATCGACGAGTTGAACAGACTACCGGCGGGATTGCGAACTGAAGGATTTTTCCATTGTTGGACCCGCAAGGAAGCCTATATTAAGGCAAAAGGCGATGGGCTATATATCCCGCTCGAGAGTTTTGACGTTTCGCTTACGCCTGGACTACCAGCGGAGTTGAACAGCGCTGATCGTTCCATCTGGAGCTTGCACTCCTTCCCAGCGGGCCCAGGTTACGTTGGGGCTATCATCGCTGACGGGAGTAACTGGCAGTTGCGCTTTTTCAGTTGGACTCCTCAAGGGACTGGTGGCGCTCTAGCTAGCTGTTAATACTCTGGGGAGTCTCGCTCTCTGCAGGCTGGACCGTCATAGACTCAAAGGTACCCGCTCGAGACCGTCCACCGATACGGCGTGTTAGCGCCTGTGAGGCGTAGCGGGTTCCCGACACGAACTGCATAAGGGGCCCAAAACTCCAGGCTGCAGGCGCACCGAGAACGTGCAAACCTGTCACCGAAGTCTCCAAACCCGCTCCCAAAATTGGATAGCCATTGAAACAGCGAATGCTCTCTTTGAGTTTCGCGGATAAGAATTCATATTTGGAAATATCAACCCGGTAGCCCGTGCCGAGCAAGACATGGTCAATAATTCGCTCGCTTCCGTCGTCCAGGCGCACTCTTACATGCTCGCCGATCAGATCGGCCGATTTTACGGAGCATTCGAGCCTGATGGGCACACCGCGAAGTCTTTCCACAAGCCAACGGGCGCCTGCGGGACGCACCGCCCGTCGACGTAGTCGATCTTGTAAGCTGCGAGGAAGACGTCTCACTAAGTCGGGGCGAGCCAGGAGCTGGCTGATTCCAGCGGGCCCCACATCGGTTGGCGCGTACAGAAGTCGCCGAACAAATCTTCCCAATCTGTGATGAAGAGTCTTTGATGCCCAGCCCTGAAGCCAATGAATCTTCTGAGACCGAGCGATTACTTCGGGTTCGGCACCGACTTCTCGTAGGAGTGCGGCTGATTCAAGAGCGCTCTGGCCGCCTCCAACAATCAAAACCTTCCTTCCGGCAAATTCCCTAAGGTCGCGGTGCTCCGAAGTGTGAGAGACCAGTGACGACGGCAGGTTCTGGAACTCGGTCGGCCGGGAGGCGAATGAACCAATGCCAGCGGCAATGACCACGCGCGGAGACCCGAAGATCTCGCCATCACGAAGGATGATGCGGAATCCATTTACGTCAGTTTCGATGCGATCGACTTCACGACGATCTAGATCGGGTACTGCCTGACCCTGATACCATTTTCCGTACTCGACGAAACGTTCGAGCGGCACCGGCATATAAAACTCGACCGCGTTTGCTTGCTGGAATGCTTCTATGCTTAGACACGAATCCGGACCTGCAATCTGCGTGGCTGTCCAATTGGATCGGAGCAACATTCCGCGTGGCATTTGGCGATCCCAAAACGACATGGGCTGGCCAAACACCCGCACATCGAGGCCCTTCACTCTCCGCAAGTGGGCGGCCGCGGACAGACCGTAGGGACCAGCGCCGATGATCGCTACATCACAGGTTGACATTAATCTCTTTCGGGGATGTCGATTCGCAATGGTCCAACCTCGGATGTTTTCGGCCAACTGGGCATCAAGGCAACCATTTCGATTTAAAAGTCTGTGCGAAAATAATACATCAGCATCTCAACTGAGGGTTCCCCTCTGTCAGAACCCGCGCTTAATCGCCAAATATGGAAGCAACGCGATTTCTGCCAAGCCAGGCATTGGGTCGTCGCGACTGAAGACAGCCTCTTCATGAAAATCGCGAATCGAGCGAATATAAGCGCCCGTGTGTTGTTTGCCCTGCAAAATGCTTACAAGCCCGGTGGGCAGATCCGTGATCAAGCGAATCCAGCGGATTCCAACCTTTCCCCGCGATTGCTCGATCGGTCTGTTCAGCTGGTCCAAAAAAAGCAGATAAGGGAAATCCACGCCGGCGCGACGCCCGATCGTGTGGTAACCCCATGTTCGTCCGTTTACATCCAAGAGACAATACTGATCGGTTGAAGGATCGTATTTGTATTCCAACTCGACCAGGCCGTAGTAATCGATGGCCCGAAGAAATCGCTTGGAATACTCTTCCAGCAGAGGCAGCTCAATGCTCTCCACGTAAGTGCTTGATCTTCCGAACTCGATGGGATGCTGCCGCCGACGGCAGGCGACGAGACTCGAAGTGGCTTGACCTCGCTTAAAAAACGAACAGTAGGAAAATTGGTTACCTCCATCGCCCGGGATTAGATCCTGAATCAGCAACTCGTCGATGGACATGAATCGTGATGCGCGATTGAAGAGCTCCTTCAACTGCGAGCGATTGTCGGCGCGCCAGGCTTTGACTGACGTCGCATATAGGAAGTGCTCCTTGATCGAAGGTTTGATTACCACAGGAAAAGTTACCGCGAGGTCGTTCAACTCCTTTACGTCGTGAATCCGGCGGGTGAGAGGCGTTGGGATTCCAAGCCGTTCAGCTAAATCATAGGTGTTTCGTTTGTCCCAGAGATGTTTAATCGTGTTCCAATCGGAAGTCGGAACTCGGTAGACCTTTTCCAACTCCTCTTTATTTTGAGAAATGGCTGCGACCGTCTCGTCTCGAGTCGGATAAAGTACCCATCCCTCCAGTCCTCGCCTTCGTGCCAAGTCGAGCAGAATTTCCACAGTCTTGGCCGCGTCACCGAAAGAAGAGACCTTCTCTGCAAAAGAGGTGTAACGAGAGAAGCGAGAAATTGATAGTTCATCATCAATCACCCCGACCGGCACTTGGTGGCGGCCTAAACTGCGGGCGATGCCCAGCCCCTGAAAATCGCCGCCAATCACGACGGCCCCGACGTTATTGGGATGAGCGCGGAAGTTCGAATTCATCATCGATCGAGAAAAAGACTTTCTAGATCACCAGGCAGAATGAGGTTATTTATGCACGTTTTCTTGAGCGACTTCAGCAAGCTGATACTTCACGCGGCCGCTATCCAATACTGCGTAGGCTATCCGAGCCCGTTCTTTTTCGGGGCCTTCAATTTCCCAACCGCCATCGCGCGACACTATTTTCATCTCGCTCCTGGCGCGCCACCAACGGTCCACATCCCTAGGCAAGGCCGCCCAAATATTTTCTCGGACAACCATCTGGCGGAGATACTTCAGCAATGATTCGTACACGCTGCGGTTCTTCCGGTTGATCAAATAGTCGGGATGGGCGATGAAACTAATCAATCCATTTCTTTTACGGATTAAATCTAACTGCGTCTTCCAGAGATCGATGGAGTGGTCGTTCAGGATATAAAACAGCGAATAATCTTGGGTGGTGGTAAGGGGAAGTTCGAGGATTTTACCCACAAAAAACGGCATCACTGTACAGCAGCCACCGCGCTGCGGCTCCAAATGGGCCACGTTGGGCACCGACATGTCGTACGAAAAATCGTAGGCTTCATACCAATCGAGATCACGGTACATCACGCCCGCACGAAAACCTCGTGCGTCGTATTTCTTGTTGTACTCGTTAATCCTCTTGGCACGCTCAAGAAATATATCCCGCCTTTGATACAGCTGCCCATCGTGACTGAGGTCATGCACGTTGAACTCACATCCGTGGGCCCGAATTTTCCGTACATATTCTTCCGGGACTTCGTAGCGCTCTTCCGGCACAACTTGGAACGAAGCGCTTATTCCGTAAGAAGCATCGAGATCCATCAACGCTGGTGTAAAGTCGCGGCCGGCGGAAGTTTCGACATCGTGAGTCATGATCAAGCAGCCAGAAGCGCCTTCCGGCCAGAACCATATGAACGGCACCTTTGTCGCGCCGCTCTGCTCCATGAATAGCCGGAGCAGTTCGTCGTGCAGGTTATCGACGGTGAAATCGACCGGCCAAGCCGGGAATGGCAGTTCTTTCCACCTGCGCAAGTAAATTTTCTGCAATTGACGCCGGAACCAAACAGGCAACCACTCGCGGACCAGGTAATAAACTTTGCGGACTATTTTACCCGCAGAGAACGATTTCCTGTCCGCATGCATGTTCCGCCGATAACGTTCGCGACGAAGATTCTCAATCACTTCAGTAAAATCGAATGGAAGGTGAATCGCGTTAGGCTCGGCGCGAACATCTTTGGATGCGTCGAATTTGCCGGCGTCTGACACATCCGCAGAGACACCTGCTCGGTTTCGGCCGTAGCAGATATTCTTTTCGCCGAATGCAAAAAAGCCATTTTCTCCTGACGGAGAATCAATAGTTGGAGACAGGCTGCCGAAGGAATCGGCAGGAAGTCGGTAGTAGTCTAAGAGAGGTCGAATCACAAGTTGGCCTGGTTTCTTCTTCCCCTATGGAGGGACTTTTTCAAGCAAAAACTATTCGACGTTGCAATCTCTCGGTTATGAATGGACGCGCAAAAGTCTCGTACGGGTTCGTCTGCAGCCCTTTGTACCTGGGTCCTAACCAATGTGGCGATAAATAAGTCTCCCCGTAATCGTTAACAATCTATCAGGCATGTACGAAAATATAAGTTTTGCAACCTGCAGCTTCCAGTGATCTATTGAATCCACAGCAGAGGATTCGGGAAATTTCCAATACACCAGTCGCTCAGGTTTGGGTACCCAGTGGTTTTTAAAAGCAAGAAGGCCGACGTTGTCTTTCTGTGTCCGCCCCATGTCAAATTCGTTGGCTCCATCTAATTTTCCGCATTCCATAGCTCTCCACAAGAGCCAAGGCATCGCTCCGAACCTGTTGAAGTGCGTATTGGAACATCCATACTTGTAATACACCACATTTTTGAATCGCAAAGTCAGAATCGCCGCAATCGGATTCTCGTCTTTATAGGCGAGACGAATCTCCAACGCGTCGTTCTGGCATTGAATCAGGTTCTCAAACCATATGAACGGGACAGGCGGCAGACGGTGTCGGCGTCGCGTAATTATAAATAGCCTATAGAAATCCTTTAAGAGATCGTCGGAGCTACCGCATTTTTCCACCAGGCCTGCTCTTTCTGCCCGCTGAACCCGGCGCTGAACAGAGTCTTTATCGAAACTTTGAAACAAATTCTCTAGATTCGGACTGAGGTTAAGCCGATGTAGATAGTAACTTCCGGCCGCTAGAAAGGGGCTGTTTCCCCCCGTTTGGGCGAAGTGAACATTGATAGGCCGAAGCTCGAGATACTTCCATTTTTGTTTGATCGCCGCGCGCTGGAGGTATTGAATTAGGCGGTTGGCATCCTCGGCTGAATCCCAAAGCGGTTCACAATGGTCAGAAAAAGGTAACGATACAATGCGACGTCCGGTCAGCCAGCTGTCGATGCTACAAAATACCAACCCATTCGCGAGAGCGCCGTCCGGAGGCGAGGTCGTAAAGGCGACAGGCTCATAGTCATAGGTACGTTTAAGTGCTCTCAGCCAGCCCACAGTGTGGAACACGGAAGCTTTAGGATGCCGATCTACAAGTTCCGCCCAGCGCGGGTCTGTTATCGGATCAATTTGATAAACTTTCATGGGCCCTTGAAAACAATCGCTGCGGCGGGGATTGGCGATTGTAACTCAACTTAATGCAAATCCTTTCGTAGCATCGATAACTTTTCACGGAACCGCCACAATCGCGGTTGCCGGGTCGGGAACTTTGCGATCACGATTTTTTCTCAAAGCGGCTTTGAAATACTCCCGCTCCAGCGGGTTAAACACGAGCAACCATGAGCCAATTCCGTATATAGCAGTCGCGCAAACCGCTGAGGCCACCAGGAGCGGGTAACTCGGTCGCAGTCCCCAAGCCGAAATGCCGATCGCTGCACCCATCAAAAGGCTGCAATACAATAAATTGCGTCCAATGAATCTCATGTAGACGTCGTAGGGGATTGCATTCACCCTACAAACCCACCAGGGCTGTAGCACCACGCGAACAAAAAATGCACCGATCAGCGTTCCCAACGCCACTCCGAAAATTCCGAGCGGTCGAGCGAGAGCGAGGCTAAACGCCAGATTCAGAAGGCCCTCGGCCCAATTCGTATAAGTGTAAAAACGATGGTTGAACGTCGCATACAACAAATCGATCGACGGTTTCTGGCATACGTCTAGAAGAACCGCAAAAGACAAAGCCACAAGCGGCCAATACGCGTCTTTGTAGGCTACTCCCATCCAACGAATGATAAATGGCCTTCCCCAGCCGACAAGAGCGAGACATAAGAAGATTGAAATGCAGGTTGAAAGCTTAGTTCCAAAAAAGAAAACCTTCTCGATACCTGCTCGGTCTCCTGAGCCATGGAGGCGGCTGAATACGGGCTGCAACATGCCCACCGAAAAAATTATCATCTGCACATAGTACTGTGCAAACAAGCCGGCGACTCTGTAGTGAGTTACCATAGCCAATCCAATTAGAGCCGAAATGACAAGAGGATCGATCTGGAATCTTACGACGTCCGCAATATAAGCCAAGAAGGTATAGACACTGTAGGAAGAAAGACTCTTTACAATTTTTAGCTCTACCGATTTGCTCTCAACGCGTGCCCAGGAAGCTTCACGTCGAGCGAACCACGCTTGCAGTATGGTCACTGGCAAACTTGCCAACAAGGTTACCCAGGCCAATGCTAACAGTCCGTCACCGATTGCAACTACCCAAACGATGAGTCCCGTACGTAAGACTAGTCCGAAAATGTTCAGCCAGGACTGGATATCAAATCGAAACTTCGTAAATAGAACGGCCCCATAGACCCTCACAGGCATCCCGATGGCCGCGTTCACTCCTAAAATAGCTATGACTTTTTGGAACAGATGAGCATCTGAGGGGTTGTGACAGAACCAAGGGGTGGCTGCGACTATTATTATAGTCACAAGAAAAGCAAAAGCACCAAGGAGGAAGTTAATACGCAGGGCCGTGTTGAAGACTCCACGACACTCGGCATCATCACTTCGGCCGATCGCCAAAGACATGTATTGGGAGACCGCGCTCGCGAGCCCGAAATCCAATAAGCTGTAGTATCCGATGAAGGAGACTGCGAGGGCCCAAAACCCGTAAATCCGATCTCCAAGATGATGCACTACAAACGGCATCACGCAAAATGCAGCAATGGCTGACGCGATCAGGTTACCTACCTGCAACACGGAACCGGAAAGTAGCCTGCGGCCAATCGAACTGAATTTAGCGGTCATCATTTAATAACAATCGGTCAAGCGGCCTCGTCAGAGGAGTCTGGAGAGACTCGGAATACCTCTGCGAATGGCGGAAGGAACACACTATACAGCACGCCAATAAACGATCCGGTCGAGAATCCTGAGCTAGATTAATCCAATGGAGAAGCTTTCATCGCTTCCCGGTTTGGCCGTTCTCCCGTCAGAGCTGATTGAAGCTGATTTGCATACACACTCATAGTCACCTGGCCAACTACATCCCAGGAGTGCCGCTCGGTCGCAAAATTTCTGATTTCCTGCCGGTGATTGTCCAAGTTCGCAAACAAATCGCTCGCGAAGTAGCGTTCGACGGTCTTTGCCAGATCAATAGGATCCTCGGGCTTAAACACAAATCCGGTCTGGCCCTCGACAATCTCATCCTTCAAAGAGCCAACATCAGCAGCAAGAACAGGCAAACCGAAACTGTATCCCAGGCACAGAACTCCACTCTGGTAGATATGCCTGTAAGGCAACACGAGCACGTCAGCCGCCTTGAAGTAAAGCTCGGTCTCGTCGTCAGGAATATATTCTCCCCTGAGCAGTATTCGTCCCTTTTGCACGCCTTCACGACTTTCTTCCTGGATTGCTCGCCAATATTCTTCACAGTTGTTGGGCCGACCGGCGATGATTAGCCGATAGTCGTCATGCCGGGCCAAGAGCCGCCGGAATGCGGCGACAAGGTACTCGACTCCCTTGTACGGTGTGATAGCGCCGAAAAAAAGAATCGTCTTTTCATCCTGACGAATACCCATTTGCTGACGCGCCTCAGCTTGGGTAAGGCTCGAGTTCCGGACCGAGTTGTTTATTCCAAACGGTATAACGGTCACGCGGAGGTCTTTCACTCCGAACTCCCGTAACAATTCCAGTTTCATCTTTTGCGTATGGACGAAGATATGGTTTGCGAGATGATATTGGATTCGCAAAGTTAGCCGATTGAGGGGCGAGTCTCTGGAATCGCGTCTGGCTGCGTTGACATTGTGGACTGTCAAAACGACCTTTTTCCCGATCAATCGATAGAACAACATAAGAAGGGTTCGATCGAGCAGTTCAAATTTGTTATTCCAAAGAATGTGAAAAATTCTTGGCTTGGCCGTGGCGGCGTAATGAACCAACCTGGCGTAATATTTGCAGATTCTCGACACCTTCTCAACGAAACCGGCATCCCGGCGCTGATTACCTCGCAAATTGAGAAAGTTTAATCTCGGATTGCCGCGATACTCCGGGCAATCGAGCTCGTCACTACCAATCAGATCGACGGCTGCTCCCTTAGCGAGAAGTTCCGTTGCCAAGCCGAACACATAGGGTCTGTCGCCACCGCCGGTAAGTAGCGCAACCAGGACTTCTGGAGCCGTTTTGGGCACTGTCAAATGAGTCGATCCTGTTGAGTTTGGGACACCCATACCATCCTCATACATTTTGGATGCTGCCACCACACATTCTTACCGCTGGTGTTTTCAATGCAAACAAAACGAAAATGGAAAGTGTATTGGCTGGTTTGACGCAAGTGGCAGCCTCTAGATTCGAGGATTCTACAGAGTTCATAGTGAACGGTTCGTCCGCTGGAATTCCCACCGATATCGGCTTCGGAAATTGAGGATTTTGGAGCGACGAACTCGGTACGGTCCCATGGTCGCGGTGCACAACATTGCGAAAACAAGCCAGCCGTTGGGAGCGATTCCCTTATAGCTTCGCCAGCCGTTCTTCCAGGAGTTCGCAAATTGTGTGCCCAATCGTTATGTGCATTTCTTGCATTCGCGGAGTCGATTTGGTCGGAACGCAGATGCATAAGTCACATGCGGCACGCATTTTGCCTCCTGATTCACCCGTCAAGCCGATCACGGTTACTTTGCCCTCCCGGGCAGCCTCGATGGCGCGCAGAATGTTCGGGCTGTTACCGCTGGTGGAGATTGCAAGCAACACATCGCCCGGCCGGGCGTGGGCCGTCAGCTCGCGAGCAAATACTTGATCGTATCCAAAATCGTTTCCGACCGCTGTCAGGCTCGATGTGTTCGCGTGTAAAGCGAGTGCTCGGAACGGGCGCCGTTCGAGCAAGAAGCGGCCTGTAAGCTCCGCAGCAATGTGCTGGGCGTCAGCCGCAGATCCACCGTTTCCCGCCACGAGCAACTGTCCGCCCGCGGCCATCGAGGTATATATGAGATCGACGGCGCTGGATACAGCGGAGGCCAACTGCGGGAGGCTCCTGGCAACCTCAAGGTGCTCGTTCCAAATAGCGGTAATCCGATCCACCTGTGATGTCGCAATTGTCACTTTCATACCCCCTGTTAAGTGCGGCTCAAGTGCGTTTCGCAACGCCGATGGGCCTCTAACTTTGTTGCAAGCGGCCTAGTCCCCGTTCTGGAGAATCTCGGCAGTGGGAATGGTATTTCCGCCCGAAACAGCTTTGAGATAAAAGGCTTCATGCCGTTGGATCAATGCGGACACGCTGAACTTGTTCTGCATAAACTTCCTACCGAGTTCCCCCATACGCTGCCTTTGCTCCTCGTTGAGGAGCAGGAAAGCAATTCTGTCTGCCAGAGCTTCAATGTCTCCCGCCTTAACCAAAAAGCCGGTTTCCCCTGGCAAGAAGGTCTCGCTGACTCCGCCAGAATCGTAAGCAACAACCGGCTTTTGCATGGCTTGCGCTTCTAGCAAAACCCGCCCCAACCCTTCGTTGTAAGTTGGAAGGACAACGATGCTGCTGAGTGCAAACTGATTCCGGAGTTCGTCTTGTTTTAATTCACCCAAAAACTTAACCCGGTCCTGTAAACCATTAGCCAAGATGAAGTTGCCCAGCTCTTGGCGGAGAGATTCGGATTCCACCGCCCCCGCAAAGCAAACATCGAACGTTTGGTTTCTTGCGGCCAAAATCCGCGCCGCCTGAAGCAAGTCCTGCTGCCCTTTTCCCATCTTGATGATGGCAGGCAGCAGGATCATGGGACGCGAAAGAGCCGGCATAATCCGCGCTTTTTCGAGAGTGAAATATTCCGTATCGACAGCGTCAGACAAATTGACACAGCGACTTTGAACGTGTTCAGGCATGCTTCTTGCAGAGACTGATCCTATCCCTGCAGCGTAGGGAAGCCATTCCCGAACTTGTGTCTCGCAGAAGGCGGAGTTATCGAAATGGTTGATCAGGACAAAGGGGATACCTGCTTTGTGGGCGGGGCGGATAAGGAACCTTGCGTCGTAGGTAAGTCCGTGTATCGCCAGCAAGTCTACGTTATTGCTGCGCAGGTAAGCGGCCAGCGGATCGCTGAACACTACAGCCCTGTGGGGCAAATGACGCCACCAGTAGGAGAGTATCGATGTCGCGATATCGAAAATTCCGTCTCTTCCCTGCCCGTTGTACTGCTCCCGATGGAGTGTCTGGTTCCATATGAAGCGTCCTCGCTTGGGTATATCTTTGAATCTTGAGGTAGTCTTGCGGACTGCGACCGGAATCCATATAACTTGGCCAAGTCCCACTGTTTCTTTTTCTATTTTCGCAGTTCTGATGTCTTCTACCCGATGTGTTTGCAAGATTGTCATACGGTGCCTTTGAAGCAGGCCAAGATTAAGACGCCGCAATAGCTGTTCAACTCCACCGGATGAGCGCTCACGATAAAACGGGGCGTAACGCATGATTGTCATGCCGTCCAGCTTACCTGCCTGGGTGCCGGTAGGCTCTTTACCCAACACTCCTTCCTCCGGCATGGTCAAGTTGGTGACGTCATCAAAAGGCATTCGTGTCTTCCCGGCATTGTTTAACGAACTATAAGCAGCGGGTTAAAATATTCCGTGCTCAATCTCTAATCTTATCAACGGGGCGCTAAACCTAGCATTCGCTGCGTGTTCTGCGCTAGGCTAACAATAGACTGTCCCAAGACTGGCCGTGGGTACAGTAGAAATTATGGCCGCTTCCGCAGAGCATATAACTTGTTAAGCACAATACCGCATTGCGTCGAGATCACTGAGGAACTGCCTAAATGACCAAAATCGCAAAATGGCTACCATTTGCCATTATTTTAATGACCCTTCTGCCTCATGACACAAGGGCAAATACTTATACTGCGGCCAGTTGCTCCTTTTCGGACGTACAGTCTCAAGTTAGCTCTGCCAACGATGGTGATACCGTCCTCGTTTCGGGAGCCGGGACTGCGACATGGAGCACGCCAGTTATGGTTTCAAAAGGAATTACCCTCAACGGACAGGGATGTGTAATTACCCTCGCCGGCGGCAGTTCCACGCTACTGAATGTCTCCGCTGACGCGGCTGCGAATTTCTTCCTCACGGGGTTTACCTTCTATGGGTCCAGCGGCAACGGAATTATTTATGTCCTGACTTCACCTACCACTAAGACGTTTCGAATTTATGGCAACACATTTGATGACGGGAACCCATCAACCCAGGGGGTAATAATTTCAGTCGGAGGCAATGGGCCGGGGTTAATTGACCACAACACTTTCATGGCACACCACGGTGCGGACGAGGTCATCCACAATCAAGGAATGCAAAGTCCCACCAACTATGGGGGATGGAGCGACGACATAACCCCTGGTGGGCCGAATTTCTTGTTCGTAGAAACCAATACATTCACTTACCCTTCCACGTCCGGGTACTTCGATGGGACTTCCGCAATCGAAAACTTCTACGGAGCGAGAACCGTATTTCGATACAACACTGTAAATAATATGCAGTTTGACGCACATGGCAGCTCGCCGGGGCCTTGCAACGGAAACGGAAGCGAGAACAGCACTCGTTGGTGGGAGATTTACGACAACACATTTAACGTGAACAACCTTAACCAATCGAACTATACTGCGCTCCGCGGAGGCAGCGGCGTTGTCTTCAATAACCTTCTAACCGGAACAAATACGGTTGGCGGATCACTCGAGTTTCAGGAAGACTGTACTTCGGGAACTTATCCGATCAACACGCAAGTTGGGCGCGGAATCAACAAGAGTACAAGTAGCCCCGCATACGCCTGGGGTAACATTGCAGCCATGAATATTTCCAGTGGCAGTTCTTTCGTTGAGATTGGCGCCGCCCTGGCGAGTTGTTCACATAGCCCCTGCGATGTCGTTAGCACTCCCACACAACCCACTACCTTGACGCGCTGCGAGTCCGCTGCCGACGCGTCGACCGGTTGTCCAGTCAGCTACACTTATACGCCCTACACATATCCGCATCCGTTGACCAATGGTTCAGGGTCCGTGGCGCCGCCGACAAATCTGACGGCGACGGTCAGTAATTAAGAGGCTTCTGAGATCTCCTTGCCGGAATAGGAAATGCTCTATGTAACAGATCTAGCACGACCCGAACGCAATCGCGTGACTTTTCCACGAGCCGGAAATTCTGAAATCGCTTCCGGTAACTTTGATAATCCCTTTGAAGTCCGCTTACCGTGAAGCTGTGGGATAGCCTTAACACTAAGGTCATTGCTGAAAGGCTTCAGTTCTCCTACGAGGCGTTCGGGAACATATATGGCACCCATCAAGAACGCAATCCACATCCAATGAAACCTGAAAGCCGCCTCGGTCATATTGTAGAAAAGCATTACGACCCATAAGGCGAGCGCAAATGGCGCAAAGCTGGGAGCAGGTGCCGAGAGCCTTTTGCATATATTTCTGTAACTCGCAATAAGGAAGGCTACAAGGATCGCGAGCCCTATCAAACCGAGATTCAGGTAGATCTCTAAATAGCCATTGTGCGCTTCGTTAATTGCTCCGCCAAAACTGCGAAAAACCTGGGCGAAGCGTGCGCCCAGCCAGAAACTGTCGTAGCCCGATCCGACCAGAGGATTGGTATGCATGCTGAGAAGTATCTTCCACAGTTGGGTTCTATCAGTAAGGGATGGATTTCGGCCTACGCTCCGGGCAAATGCTCCGCTGAAGTCTAAGCCGAATGCCAGTAGCAGGTACAGCGGGAAAGATGTCAGAACGCAAGCCTTGACCAAAGTGACATGACGCTTGCCCCACTGACTATGCAGAGCGATCATCACGAAGCATCCTATCGCGAGGCAGACGCGCGATGTTGCGCTGGTTGCCTGATACAAGAGCCTGAGCGTCATTCCTAGAAAAACTAGATCGACCGCAAGGATTTTCTTCGTGCGCGACTCTTTGCCATCGGACCAGCGCGTTAAAATATCCCACAGAAAAAAAAGAGCACTGACCATGCAAACGGCACCGAGTGCGTTCTTACTCGTCGTAGGTCCCTGATACATCGGCTCGCCGGTCCATTCCCAATATCCCATCCCGATTTGCGGAAAGTATTTAATCAGAATTATCGAAAGCGGAATAAGCAGATAGAAGAGCCGCCGGAAGGCTGTGCGCACGCCTTCCAACTGGAAGGGGTCTGAAAGGACGATCAGAACCATTAGATAGTTCCCGAGATCCCGAAACCAGCGTTTGAAAGCTACCAACGGGAAGTCGGACCAGAAAACGCTAACCAGGGCGAAGAGAATAAATATGATCAGAGCAGTGTTTCGCGTGATGAATTGATCCCAGCGAAAAGCCCGCGAGACTAGAATGGCAATCGCCAGCAGGATCAAAGTCAGAAAAATCGCACGATCCAATGGGTTGCCGTCCTCCATGGTCCCTGCGCCGAGCGCTAAAGGCGCTCCGCCAAGCCATTGAGCCGGATTCCGTGTTGCCACGATAAAAATCCAGATTACCGGTACCCACAAAGCCGACGAGACGCGCCGGTCTTTTGCTGGATCGAAAAGCACGAGAGCTACCAGTAAGACGAACCAAATTGCAAGCGCTAGGACGGGAGGCATAGTATTAGCATCTCCCCGGCCAGCTTGGTGAAGCGCACTTCCCGTTCGTCTCTGATTGAAAGCTTGTCATGCACTTTGTCGTTTGGCTATGCGGGAGAGCTTCCGCGTTGCGCGAATAAACAGCGTATATACGATTCGAGGATAACTCTCGCCGGTACCTCTTAAGTGATCGACCTTTTGCAGAGCGCCTGCCAAGTTGTGTCTATAGAGCTCTGTGATGGTCCACCCGTAGTAGATGCGCCGTGTAAGATTTAGGAGATGTTCCCGAATCTCGAGATCCGCGGCTGTGTCGAGCGCCATCCACTTACGGCATAAGTATTCTACGCAATCGTAGTATTTCTCTTGCCCCGGTGAGTACTGTTCGCTAAGGCGAGAGGCCGAAGGAGCGCGATCGATCCTAACAAGTGGCTCCGATACAAAGCAGAAGTTACTGGCGAGAGCGAGCCGAAAAATCATGTCTGTGTCTTCTCCGAGGTTTACTGTCTCGTCGAATCCACCAATCCCAATTAGGAGTGAACGACGCACAAGCAGACTCTGAATCCATATAGGGCAATACTTGGCTAAGATGTACGGAAATGGTTTCGTAAGTTCACCGAACCGTGAACCGCTATTCAGTCCGGCCTGTTTGAAGACTGTTTCGGTCAGATTAAGGTTTCCCGTACGAAAACAGTCCGTAAAACATACTCCGAAATCAGCGCCTAAGATCGCGACGGTTTCTAATTGGCGTTCGATTTTTGTGGGCAACCAAGCATCATCGCTATCTAGGAATGCGATCCATTCACCTTGTGCCTTCCGGATCCCACGATTCCGCGCCGCAGAAACACCACTGTTTTGTTGCCGAATCAGGATAATTCTCGACCCATATGCGTTTTCAATCGAGTCGGCGGTTTGATCTGTGGAACCGTCATCCACGACAATGATCTCGTCGACCGGTGTGGTTTGCCCGAGCACACTGTCGATTGCCTGAATTACCTGTGCCCGGCGGTTATAGGTTGGAATGACGACTGAAACTTTAGGTGCCATTTTTTGGGTTGGTTGGTCTACATTGGAACTCACTAGCTATGACTTCGCAGTTTAGCCTCAAAAAGTTTCCATCAGCCAGGAATGAGATTTGTGCGGAGTTCCGTGTTTTCATACTGTCAGTTGGGTTTACTCAGACCTGTCGACAAATTACTTGCGGGGTATGACCCCGCGATTGATCACTATTTATCTGCTCGAAGATGGCATCCATAATTCTGGCGGTGAGCAGAATTTCACGGTAGGGAATTGGGACAGGTGAGTCATCTCGGATGGACCGATAGAACGACTCGATGAGATATTTCATCCCCGAATCCATGTGAAAATCGCGCCCGAGGAACAGCCGCACGTTGTTAAACAAATTTCCCAGATGTTGTTTCGCAAAGAGTGCCGGCGGAATAAACATATCGGCATAGCTCTTAAACTTCTGGCCCCGAAGACGAATTAAGATTTCGTGATCCTGGTCAAGAATGAGGCCGTTCTTCGGACCGTAGAGCCGGAGCAGGTGCATGGGAGGCTTCATCTGTGAAGAAAACGTGAAGTAGGCTGTGGTGCCCTGTTCCTCTTTGATAATGACCCTGAGTTCGTCGACGATTTCGCGTTCGTCTATTTGCTTCAAAAGAGAACTGACAAAACCGTGCGCGATCACCTGAGGCGAATCACTCGTCATGAATTCCGCAATCCGGGCGATGCCGTGGCTGATCACGTTTTGAAGCAGCTTCCCAGGCAATCGGCGCACCCAGTGATTCTCGTCGCCCAGCAGCGCTCGCGCGTAACTTGGGTCGCCAAGGTCATAGGTGTAGTAACTCTCCATGTGAACAGGTACACCGCCCAAGTAGCCGCTTTGAACGAGTGCCCTCATGCGCCGCGCAACGTGGCTGAATTGATCGTTGTGGCCGACGGTTAGTTTGACGGTTTTTTTTTCGGCCAGGTCCACCAAGCGCTCGGCCTGCTCGGCATAAAGTGTGAAAGGTTTCTCGACGTAAACGTGACAGCCATGCTCCAGACAGAATTTTGCAACATCGAAATGACTTTCCGCTGGAGTTGTGATGTGAACGACGTCAGGCCGAGCCGTTTCCAGGAGTTCTGCGAGATCGGTGAAGTAGGCTTTGATTGGGAACCGTTCGAAGAGCTGCTTGGCCATTAGCGGCTCACGGTCACAGACCGCGACGATTTCGCATCCTTCTATCCTCTGGATCTGCAAGGCATGGGAATCAGCGATCTTGCCGCATCCCACGATGGCGACCTTAAGCATATCGTCCATCCTGTTTGCAGGCTTCGATGTACCGCCGCATGCCCTCTGAAGTGGATACCTTTGGCGTCCATCCTAGCTTGGCCTTCAATTTCTGGTTGCTGTAACGCGTTTTCTTCCACTCCGTGTGCCATCGCCTGCGATTAAATACGAGTGGCAGTTGTCCCTGGGACCATTTCGAATATTTCTCCCACAAATAGCAAAGCGTATAACTAATCGCATGGGGTACGTAGATTGATTTAAATTTTCTCGCGTTCTTTTTGTAAAGGCGCAAAAACTGGCGGCTGGAGGGCAAGTCATCGTCAACCACGTTGAACGCTTCGCCATCGATTCCTTTCACTAAGCCAGCGAGCACAATGGCGTCGGCGCAGTTATCAACATATGTAAACGGGATCTCGTTGGAACCGCCGAGATGCAGGAAAGGCCCAAAAGCGGAAATCCCTACGCGTCCGGTAATGTCTCCCTTCTTGCCATAGACGCTGCCGGGCCTCACGAGTACGAACGGAACTCCGGAATTTTTCCCGTACTCGGTGACCAGTTGTTCTTGCCTGACTTTCGCAAAGCAATAGGCTTCGCCGCGAAGCTCTGGACGCTCTTCGATCGGGCAGGACTCATCCAGAACTCTGCCATTCGGTTTATCGCGATTTGAGTACACGGCGAATGAACTCACCAGCACGAATCGCCGCAAGCTCCCAAATCGCAGGCTTGCTTCGATAAGATTACGGGTCGCCACTACGGAATTTAGAAATGCATCGGGGAAAGATTTCTCACCGGTTCCCGCTGCCAGGTGATAGATAACCGCCGCATCTCTGGCTGCCGCTTCGCAGTCCGCTCGAGAGAGAAGATTGCCTTTGCGCACCTCAATTCGAGCATTGGGCGGGCGACGCTCGATCATGGCTTCGATCTCAGACAAATTGCTGGCTGGCCGAACAAGGCAGACTATGTTACGTAAACCGCGATCGAGCAGATTCTGCAGCACTCGGGAGCCTATGAAACCGGATGCGCCTGTTATCAGAATCCGATCATCAGGGCCGACGATGAAGTCTTCCACTGGCCCCAACCCATTCTCTTTTCTCGCGATATCGATCGCCGGATTACTCATCTCGCGGCCTCAGAGGGAACTCTGACTTCCATGCTTTCAGCGACCATGGTGTCAACGTAGGAGCCGGAATCGTGGGCGCTAAACGAGCCTAACTTCTGGGGCGTATGAATTCGCAGCCGCAAAGCCGGAAGATTGTCGCGTTGGTCAACAGCAACGTGAGCGCGTAGCCCGCCAGGCACGCTGCTGTCTGTTTCAAACTTTACTGATCTACGCTTTCGAGACCAACTGATCGCCTGACTGGCTGTTGAGAACCACGCACCGCGACGTTTTAGGTCATGAACCAAGTCAGAATAGAATTCGCCCCACAATCTTTCTGGTGCAAGACTGCGATCGTGCCAGTTGATCGTCAGAGTACCTCCAAAACGAACCGCATTGTCCAGCATCGGGCGAACCAGGGAGTTCGCCTGCTGTTTAGAAAGACCAAGGTGACCGGGGTAGAAAAGCGCGGTATCCATTATGTGTAACGGCAATTCGAGCAGATGATCCGCATTGAGCGGCTTGTAAACTTGCGTTGTTCCAGCACGATATCCTACCGTTTCGTTGTAACCGATCGTGGAGTCGTAAGCCGCTCCAGCTTGTTCCAGCACAACCGGCGATCGCTGGTCATAATAAAGCCAGTGCATCCGCACGCCGACTCCGGAAGTTCCCGTCACGCGCCGGATTTCATCTAGCTCCTGGCGCCCTTTTGAGCTATCCATCCATGCATCAATTCCGTGCAACCCGACTTCGCAGCCTGTCGCGGTCAACTTGTGGATCGCCTCAGCGATATTCTCGGCGCCGTAGCGCGCGGCGCGGATCGAAGGAGCTGGACCGCTCGATTTGTTTCCAGGAGTATTACTGAAGGGGATGACGAAAAAAGTAGAGCGCAGCTCTTTTTCCAATTCCAGATACCGATCATCGAACTCGCGCCAGAAATCCTTCGCCAAGCCCAAGTAAACGAACGGCAGCTTTAAAGCCGCTGCCCAATTCTTGAAAAGATCGCGGACCGACATTTGTCCGCTGAGAGTTTTTCGCAAGGAACCAAAGATAGCTCGATACAAAAAACCGAACATAGTGTGATCCCATTTGTGTCGGCGGATGGCAGGATGGTCAACGTCATGTGTCAGGCAAGCCGTGAATTGATATCCATACGGAACCGGAGGAAGTTCAACCAACGGAATGCCACAGCCAGTAATCAAATCCCGCAAAAATGCGACGTGCAAATCCAGCGCCGGTAAGGTGGCGTTAGCGATGGGTTGTCCTGACGTCAACAGAGTGCGGATTTCGCTGAACAAGTCGTAGCCAATACGCGCCACAGTTTGGTCACCCGACTCGTCAAGATAGGCCGAGCACTCTCGCGATTCTTCATCCACCAGAATGCCGTTCGCAATCTCTGGAAAAGTTAGGCAGTTGCCATAAATGGGGATTCGGTTTCCCTGATGCGAGAGGATGCGGGTGTTTCCCTGAGGGCAGCGAGTTTGAAGCTTCTCTTGATCGTCGAACGCTATTTTGCCTCCGCTATATCGCAGCACCAGCCTAGCTGTTTCATCAAAATTGAACTCGCCGGCGCAAAGTAAAACTTCATATTTCCGGTCCGGCCTGAAAAGCTCCCAGGGAGTTTTGAACAGCTCGAAGAACTCCCGCACAACGACATGGTCCGCGGAATCTGCAATTACGCCTATCATAGCGAGACCGTTCAGCCCAACGCGGTTACAGGTTCCTCGAGCGCGCGAAGCCATTCTTCAAAAACAACGAGACTAAAAAGGATCTTATGGTTGTCGTTTTGGCCGGAGCGATGCTCGTCATAAATTTGCTTTACTGCTGATGGGCGCAGGTAGTTGTATATCTGGCTCTCAGAGTCCAACAGAATCCCTTCCATTTTCTGCTGAGCGCTTCCGCGGAACCAGTCATCAACAACATTCACGCCAAAGCCTCTCTTCTTTCGTTTCAGTATCGTGGCGGGTAGAAGTTCCTGGCACACCTGGCGATGGAGCCATTTTCCGGAGCCGTTTCGGACCTTCAAATTGGAGGGCAGTCTTTCCGCATATTCCACGATTTCTTTGTCCAGGAAAGGCACTCTGACTTCCAGACTGTGAGCCATGGAAAGCTTGTCCGCATACATCAGCAGCTCATCGGGCAGCGTGGAACGCAGCTCCAGAAAGCTAAATCCTCCGAGCTCGTCCGTCTCGTCCATTAGGGGCGCCAGATCGCTCCAAGAATCGAGTATTTTGTCTCCGGTACCGTTGGGAATGATTCCGTCCTGAAAGAGCCCGTCGATCTCATTGCCGGGAAGAAGCGACAAGACGTTCTGATATCTGCTCATCCTGTTTGGAAGATCGAGGGAGTAGACACCCCGCTTAAGCGTTTCGTTTCGCGGCAGGGCGCTAATCACCGAACCCACCGCTGTGCGCACCGACTTCGGCAAGCCTCCCCAGTATTCTCCGTATCGAACGCCCAAGTGACGACGGTAACCGCCGAACAGTTCATCGGGACCCTGGCCCACCAGCGCAACCTTGACGTCTTGCCGCGCGCGTTGACACACAAAATACATGGGGACGATGGACGATGAAGCGATCGGTTCTTCCAAACATGAAACGATGTGCGGAAGCGCTTCTTCGAAAGTCTTCCTGTCTAGCACGACCGAGGTATGTCGGGAGCCAAATCGCGCCGCGGTATCTGCCGCGTCGGTAAGTTCATCATCTGAAAAACTAGAACCATATCCAACTGTGTACGTGCGCCACGACTTTCCGTAAAGGTTCATCAAGGCAAGCAGCAGGCCCGAATCAACGCCACCGCTGAGCAACAGCCCCAGGGGCACATCGCTGAGCAGTTGCCTCTTCACAGACTGTTTGTACAGTTCGCATAATTCTTCGGTAGCTTCGGCGGCGGACTTCGTTGGTGAAAATGGGACGGGCTTGTAGTTGTACCAACGACGAAGGGCGTAACTTCCTTTTTCAAAAACCAGCATAGTTCCAGCGGCTAGCTTTCGAATGCCACTGAAAATTGTGTAAGGCGACGGCGTGTAGCGGTATCGAAGAAAGAGATTTAGCGAAACAGGGTCTACTTCAGCCTTTTCATTTTTTGCTGCTACAACCGCGCGAATTTCCGAGCCGAAGTAGACTCGGTCTCCGTCAATCTTGTAATAGATCAACTTGATACCGAACGGATCTCGAGCGATGACGAGGCGTTCCTTCCGCGCATCCCAGATCGCCAACCCAAACATCCCGTTCAGATGATTGAGCACATCATCACCCCATTGCTTGTAACCGTGGATGATGACTTCGGTATCACATTTCGTTCGGAAAACGTGGCCGTAGCCTTCCAGCTCGCGTTTGAGTTCGGGAAAATTGTAAATTTCGCCATTGAAAATTACCCAAACGGATTCCTCTTGATCGGACATCGGTTGATGCCCGCCCTCCAAATCGATGATCGAAAGCCGGCGGAATCCGAATCCGAGTGGTCCTGCGAGGTAATAACCTTCGTCATCCGGCCCGCGATGGACGATGCTCCGGGTCATCCGTTCTAAATCTTGACGGAGAACCGGGGTCTTGCTTCCGAAGTTATATTGTCCGCAAATTCCACACATAAATTAGCTAGTTCCGTCCTAAAAATTTACGGTCGGCGTCCTGGCTATTCCGGTACAGAAAAAAGCAAAGGCTGCGAAATAATTGTGACTGAGCCCAACGATGCATCGGAGTATTGTCCCAGCCAAGTAAAAGTTGCCGGCTTCGAAAAGAGCCGTCCGGCTTTTGCCATCCGTCCAGGTCTATCACCCGCGACGAAATCTCATCGAGGGCGGGAAACCGCCCCGCCAAAAGCACTCCTACGTTTATGCACTCTGCATAATCATATAATTCGCGCCGATACACTGTCATGCGGGGCTTGCGCGAAAAGGGCTTCGGCAATCCCTCCTCATCAAAGAGGTTCTTAACGTAATAATCAACGCCGCGTTCAATGGCTCCAGTGCACTGCGAATTTTTTGTAAGGGCCTCGATTTTCGACAATGCTTTGAGCACGAAGCAGGTATGAAAGTGATCGACAAACGTTCTCACTTCGTCCGTGGAATAAGACCATGAGCCGTCCGGATGTTGAGCTCGTAGAACAAAATTCAGATTTCTGTCCGCAATCTTTCGGTAGTTCTCATTCGAGAATTCGATTGATGCCGAGGTCAGAAGAAATGCGCGGTAAGCGCTCGCGTTTATTACACCGCTCGAATCTTCTTCTCCTGGTTTGTAATAGCAGGAAGAAGCATCCGGCGAAGTCCCGGCGTCGCGGTAATCCGTCACGGCATGTTCGGCAATCGAATGCATGATCTCTTGCCATTTCGGATTCCCGTCAATCCGATTAACCTCTTGAAAAGCTTCGTACACATAAGGAACCGTGGTTATGAGCGGGGTGTCGTGCCACATCGGGCCGCGCCTGGTCTCCCAGTTGAACGGATAGCCCCAACAGTAATGTTCGAAGCCGGGAGCTCTGGTTTCGATCAATACATTTAAAAAGTGGACCGCCCGCTCATAATATTGTTTTTGTCCGAGAGCTCGAGAAAGAAAAGCAAAACCCATCGCGTAGTGCGCGTCTGCGATGGGAAATCTCTGGCGCTTCCAAAAGAATCTGCGGGCGGAAGGTAAAAAAGCCTCGCAAAAGATCATGGGCGAAACCGCCAGCGTTCCCAGCAGCGGCTTTTTGTAATACAGAGCTTTGGCGGCGCGCGCTAAATTGCTGGCGAAGAAACTTTGATGGTCGTAGGAAGTTTCGCCGAACCGATCGAGCCATCCGACAAACTTAAGAATAGAAGCTCGTACTTCGTCAACTTTTTCGGCTTCTTCCATTATTCGCGGTCTTTCTGCTAAGGATGCCATCTCAACTCGGCTTGATTTCGAAGCTGTCTATGCGTTTCAACCTGAACATGGACTTAAGTATGACCTTCAATTTTGACATCTGTTCCTTGCGATGAAAACGCATCAATTCATCAGAAACCGGCCTCTTCATTCGACGCGCGAATGCGCTCAAGTAGCCAGAATATAGGGCAATGCCGTCTACTAAATATGGCTTCTTAGTTGCTCGATAGGCTACCCGGAAGGCCTCCCACACCGGATGACCGCCAAGATAGTAATCCTTCTCACCATAAGAGAATGTGGAAGCGAGCAGCGATCGCTCAGCCGTCCCCAAACTTCGGTAATGAAAGAAGAATTTTTCGCGAAACGATCGGGTAGTCCAGCCCTTCATCCTGGCAGTGGTGACCGCGATCCAGTCGATGCCCCCCGCTTTGTTTGGGACGTACCCTCCAATCTCTTCGAAGCACTGGCGACGAAAAAGTTGGCAACCTCCGGCTACGTGGTTCTGCCCTTCAAAGCTATCGGTTGCAGAACTGTAGCCGTCTTCCCGGAAAATAGTTCCCGCGACACCGAGACGCGGGTCCGCTTCGAACTTATTTAATAAAAATTCGCAATAGTCCGCGTCAAACGAGACGTCGGAATCTAAATTCCCGATTACTTCATATTCGAGGTTCTTGACTTTCTCAAAACCAGCATTGAATGCATAGACCTTAGCGGCAAAAGTCCGATCCCGATGCGCGGGCAGGTTCACTAATTCGATCCACGGATGCTTCTCGAGATACGGGCCCACGAGGCTTGCCGTAGCATCTGTCGAACCGTCATTTACGATGACCCATTTGGCGGGCAAAGCAGTCTGCGCGATCATCGACTGAATCAGCTGTTCGATGTGCTTTTCCTCATTGCGAGCTGGGGTAATGAGGACGTAAGGCAAATGACTTATAGGGTTTTTGTGCATAGCTAATCAGTTCGAGACAAGATTTGCGCTAGTAAGCTTTGTCAGACTCGGTCCTGGGAAGTTTTTTGAGCGTACACTTCAGACCGTTCGATGGTAAGCGATTCGTCGTACTTTTCCTCGGGCTCGTAAACAACCACATGGCTGCCGCGATCCGAAAACTTTATTGGTACGCACAACAGGTTCTTGAGACGCATACGCAATGCTTCCCTGCGTTCGCGCGGCACGAAGAACAGCATGAAGCCACCACCGCCAGCTCCCAGCAGTTTGCCTCCCAGCGCTCCGGCGCTGCGTCCAGCTTCATAAATATCATCCAGGTTCGTGTTCGTAATTTTCTGCGTCAACGTCTTCTTCACTTGCCAGCATTCGTGCAACAAATGGCCGAATTCATTTATAGGACGATTCGGATTCGTCACGATCGCTTCAGCTTCATTCACCATCTGACGCATCCGTTCCAGCTCATTCTTTCGCTGTGGCGTCAGCCTGATCTGCTCTTTGGCAATTTCTGCGGCTATCCTGGAAAATCCAGTGAAGTAAAGCGCACAGTTTTGCTGCAGCGCAGCCAATCTGTCCGTGGAAGTTATGATCGGCTTGACCTCAAAACTCCCGTCCGTGTTGAAGTTAATGCGATTGAAGCCACCGTATGCGGCGCTAATTTGGTCTTGTGAGCCGACCGCCTCCTTAATCACTTCCTGCTCCACATGGATTGCGTCGGAAGCGAGTGCGTGCTTGTTGCGCATCTGATCCCGCAGCGCGTACAGACCCAACAAAAGTCCTACCGTAAAAGCGGAACTCGTGCCCAAGCCAGTACGGGCAGGGAGATCGGCTACGTGGTGAATCTCGATCCCTTCGTCAACGCCCATATACTGCAAGCATCCGCGGACGGAGGGATGTTCAATAGCGTTGTTCTCGTTGACGTTTTCAATTCTCGAGTACGAAATGCGGCTATGGTATTCAAAAAATGGCGGGAGCCGCCGGCAAGTAATGTAGCAACTCTTATCGATAGCGGTGGACAGCACCGACCCGCCGAATTCGCGAAACCATATCGGATAATCGGTGCCGCCGCCGAAGAATGAAATACGCATTGGAGTGCGCGTCGTTATCATGCGGTTTGTTTCCTTTTGTTCATGTGAACTGACATGTCTCGTCGAGAATTTAAGTGCTATATCGCGGCAGGGGTACCGGAAAACGAGTCGATGGCGACTCCCTCCCACTCAAATATTCGCCGAACTGCCTCTAAAAATGATGGCACAGTAATGTCCGCGTCAGTTTTTAAGGCTGAAGCGCGCTGCGCTTTTTCTATCGCTTCGTCGCCTTCTATTAGCCGAACTGTTTTGCAGCCCGCATTTTTGCCGGCCTGTATATCGATGTCGGCATCGCCAATCATCCAGGATGCAGATAAATCAATCCCGTGCAAGCGTGCTGCTTTTAGCAACATTCCCGGCGCCGGTTTTCGACACTCGCAGACCGCCTCGATTTCGTGCGGGCAATAAAAAGTCCCATCAATGATTGCACCAGACTTGGCGAGGAGTTCAATCATTCTTTGGTGCATGTTCTCCAACTCAACCGCCGTCATAAGGCCTTTCGCGATGCAGCGCTGATTGGTAACTACAATTACGGTGAACCCGGCTCGGTTTAGCAGGGCAACGCCATCCGCTACTCTGGGAAGGACGTGAAAATCCTCCCAACGAGTCACGTAGTCACCCTCGGGAGGTTTCTGATTGATAACTCCGTCGCGATCCAAAAAAACTGCTTTGTTCATACAGCGTAAGCCTTTTGTCAATTACGATTTGAGGGAGGCTGCCTGATAAAGATTCTCGGCAAGCGCTTGGGCTCGCGCGTAATCTTCAGGTGTCCCGATATCTATAAACATGCCTTGCTGATCGAACGCGTAGATCCCGCGTTCGAGTGCCTGGGGGAATATATCCCGCTCTAAGCTAGCCGGTCCCTCAGGAATTTCTTGCAGGATGGAATGGTTGAACACATAAACGCCGCCATTTATGACGCCGGGAGCTGCGTTGCCGGTCTTCTCGCTGAATCCAAGCACTCGATGATTCTCGTCAAGTTGAACGCTTCCGTATCGCGCTGCATTGGAAACTCTCCGAACGGCCACGCTGATCAAACCGCCCCGCTCGCGATGAAAGCCCATGAACTCTCGAAAATCAAGTTCCAGAAATGAGTCGCCGTTCATAACCAGGAATTCGGAAGCGGTTTGAAGATAGCGCTCGGCGAGTTTCACTGCTCCTGCTGTTCCGAGCGGTTTCAATTCCTTCGAATAATCAATCGCAACATCCCATTTGTGGCCGTCGCCGAATTCTTTTTCGATCTGCTCGGCAAGGTGACCGGTGCACATTACGATGCGCCGAATGCCTTGTGAGCGAAGCTGCAGAACCAGTAGCTGCAGAAAGGGTAGATTTCCAACACGTGCCATCGGTTTGGGTGTCGACGGCAACACTGATCGTAGGCGCGTGCCCATTCCGCCAACCAGCAGGACGGCCGGTATATCTTGAAGATCGGAACCCAGTCGCGAAGAAGTATTTTTGGAGGACATTTTGGCTACACGTTTGATTTCAGATTTAACTAAACGCCGCAACACGCCGGCGCTTACATATTCGCATCCCAATACTCCAGCATGGACTCCAGGGTTTGCTCGATCGATTTCAGCGGTTTCCAACCAGTGTCCTTGCGAATCTTGCCAGTGCTACCGAAGATGATTTTCTCGTCAGAAGGACGCATCAAACGCGGCACTGGTCGGATTTCGGCTTTTACTCCAGACAGGCGGATGGCCGTACGCAACAGCTCGCCAATTTCGTGCGTCTTGGTTGCGCATAAGTTGTAAGCCTCGCCATGTTTCCCTTTTAATGCAGCGAGGTAAAAACCACGAACGGTGTCGTCAACATCCAGAAAGGCGCGATGCGGTTTCAAATTTCCCACTTCAATTACCGGCGGTTGCAAACCGATCTTAATTCGAACTAATTGCCGCACGAAGTCCGAGGGCGCATCGCTGGTCTTGCCCGGCCCCGTGGTATTGAAGAGCCGCAAATTGACGGCAGGAATTTTGTAATCCAGGAAATATTCGCGTGCCAGCAAATCCAAACACACTTTGCTAATGCCATACGGATGTAGCGGCCGAAATGGTTGCTCTTCAGTGACTGGAATCGCAGCCGGCGGAACGTGTCCATACTCCGCGCTCGAACACGCGGAGACCACTACCGGGAGCTTTTTTGCATGACGCACAGCCTCAAACAAGTGTAGTGACCCCATGATGTTCGACTCGAACGTTTCCACCGGGTTCGACCATGACAACGTTGGCAAGCTCTGCGCCCCTAAATGAAATATGTGGGTCGGCTGTTGTTCGCTCAAGATTTGCGAGATGCGCTGGCCGTTCCGCAGATCACACTGTTCAAAACGCACATTAGGGAGATCAATCAAAGTGGCCGAGCCTTGGTTAAGGTATGTGCCAATTACTTTCCAGCCCTCTGCGTGCAGAAATTTGACAAGGTGAGAGCCAATGAAGCCCTCTGCGCCGGTCACTAATGCGATTTTTTTCATAAGATCTGTGGAACTCCGAAGTTGAACGATGCTTCCAGTAATCCAGACTGCGTGAAGCCAGATTGTCAGTGGGTGCTGTGGAGATGCCGACAGCTAATTAAAAAGCGCGCTCACGCGGCCGACCAGAGTTTCTCGTTCGCGGTCCCAGGTATGTTCCGCGAAAACCTCTTGCCCTTTTCGGGCTATTTCCGAAACTTCGCGCGGGTGGGAGAACGCATATTCGATCTGTTGCGCTAGCCCTGCAGCGTTTCCGGGTTCAAAAAATAGAAGGGAATCTTTGTCGAAGTAATCCAGTATACCCTGTGTAGAGGGAGCGATCACCGGCTTGCCCATGGCCAGATACTCGAAGACACGAGTAGGCGTGTTGATGTCGGTAAACGGATTTCTTTGATTCGGGATAATCCCCAAATCGCACTTCTCGATTTCGGTTACGAGCTCTTCAAGGTGCCGGGGACCCATAAAGTGGATTTTATCCTGTAGGCCCATACTTCGGGCTTTATCCATCATCAGATCCAGGAAGGCGGTCCGCGAACCAAAGATACGCAGTTCCGCGCCCGGTATTGTTTCGCGAACCCGCGCGAGTGCATCGAGAGCAAGATCCAATCCGTTCCGCTCCACAATAGAGCCGTGATACATGATCACAAATGGACGATTGCCGTCTTGTCTGGGCGACACGCTCAATCGCGCCTCGCGGAAAGGGAAAATCTGACCGTCCGGGGCGTTCATCACCACGGCAATCTTTTCCGCCGAGCAACTACGCGAGGAAAATATTCGTTTGCAGGCGACATTCACCGTGACCGCCAAATCTGTTCGCGCAATACTCCATTTCTCAAGGCGCTTCATCATTCGCACGCTTCTGTTGCTTTCCGGAGTACGAAAAATCGTCATCATGAGCTCAGGCATCGGGTCGTGCAAATCCAGAACCACCTTCGCTCCCAACATTTTGGGTATCAGGGAACTTGCCACCAAAATGTCGGGCATATTGTGCACGTAAACTAAGTCATAGCGGCGGCCGAGTGAGCGGAGGGCAAAGGTCAGGGACGATATCAGGATGAACGTCCCATACCGAAACGCGTATTCGATTTTCCCACGTCGAGGATGTTTCAGTGGTACGCGGAGTACTCTTACTCCCTCGGGCAGTTCGCCCTTGGCATCGTTCTTATTTCCGAGGCAAATTAGATCGACTGTTGCGCCTTCCGTCAGGAACGCATCGATGGAACGCCGGGGTCGAGGATCGAACGGATACGACGAGAAGGTGACCATCGCCACACGTTTCCCGGCTAGCCTCTTGATGGCCGTAGCAGGCCTTCCAAGCGACGTGGTAGTCGTCGTTCGCGTCATCGTAGAACTTGTCATCGAGTCTATCTTGCCGTCTTAGGACGTCGTCACCAAACACCTGCTCGGTGATCGCCGTTTTCACCGGGAACGAGTGGTTTCTGTCTTCCGCTCATCCAGCTTCTTGTGCGATTCACGCTCGATTTTCGCACGATTTGAGGTCTGAATAGCCCTCAAAAGCGCTGAATCATCGAACTTTAACAAAAGCTCAATATTTGGCATCACGCAGTGGCCGCCGATAACCCCCGGAAAGTATTTGGTCTTGGGGAAAAATCCGATCTCTTCATAAATGCTCCAAATTTCATCGTAAGACTGTCCCGTTTTCTGGCAATATCTCTCAAGCTCCTGCGCCCAAGAGATCAGCAGGCCGAAGTACGTTGTCTCCGTCAGCTTCGCCAGTTCCGTCGCTTCCGGAGCCGCCAGCACCTTCGTTTTCAGACCTGCGCCTTGAAAATGTTCCGCAGCAAGCTTGCCACTGGCGGCGTCGATGGGTCCTATGAATTTCGTATAGGTTTCCAACTCTTGCAACATTCGCACATGCTTACCGCGTACGGGACTGTGCGCCAGAGCCGTCCCGGTTCGTGCTGTTACCGCTCGAGTGGTCCCAATCGCGACGGTACTATTGATAATGGTCAAAGTTGGCTTGAACAGATCGATGTAACGCGCAGTCTCCCCTACAAAATCTTTGATCTCAAACGGGTAGCAGACGTGCAAAACGTCCACTTTCCCCACCGAATGTTCAGGGAGCACAAGGTCAACTCCCACGGTCTTGTAATGCTTCGAGAGAAGTTCGAGCAGGGGCCGGCCCACTTCTCCGAGTCCCACCACGACAACACTATTTTCTTGCTTCACCGCTGAACCTCCTTAAAGGTTTCGTTCGATTAGCAGGCGAAAATCTATTCGTTACTCATCTGCATCGTTGGAGGTGAATCTTTCCACCAAACAAGATGTGCAGAACAGAGTCCAAGATCCTGAAGTCGCCAGCCTCTGCATCCCAACTTCTAAGACCTAGTAATGGTACTGCCATGCAATAAGTGGGCTCGCGCCCCGACCTCGTCCCTCCGCGAAGCCCCAGGCTGCCTGGATTATATTAGGAAAAGCATGTCTAGCGGAGGACGCCCACGGAGGCAAATTCCTGGATCTTTTGAGCGACGCGCTCCTGGGCCGCGGGCTGAAGCTGCGGATACATCGGAAGAGAGAGGATCTCCAAAGCAATTTTTTCGGTGACCGGGAAGTCACCTTTCTTGAAGCCGAACGTTTCGTAAGCTTTTTGCAGATGAAGCGGAATCGGGTAGTGAATACCGGTATCGATCTTGGCTTCAGTTAGGTGCTTCTGCAAGCCATCACGATCTGACACCCGCACCACATACAGGTGATGTACCGGGCGGGACCAACTCGGCTGGTATGGCGCGACTACGCCATCCAACGATGCCAGCATCTTGTCGTAACCAGCCGCCGCTTCCTGCCGCTTCCGGTTCCACTCCGCCAAATGTTGGAGTTTTACGCTAAGCAGGCCTGCTTGCAGAGAGTCCAGACGCCCGTTATATCCTTCCATATCGTGGTAATACTTTTTTGACTGGCCGTGGTCGCGCAGAATGCGCATCGTGCGCGCCATTTCTTCGCTATTGGTGGTAATCGCGCCGGCTTCTCCGCAAGCGCCCAGATTCTTTCCGGGATAAAAACTAAACGCTGCAGCGTGGCCCATGGAGCCCGCTTTCCTCCAGCGATTTTCTTTCTTTGAGAAATACTCCGCACCATGCGCCTGGCAAGCGTCTTCCACCACAATCAGGTTGTAGCGGCGAGCCAGTTCCAGGATCGGATCCATATCCGCGCACTGTCCATAGATATGGACAGGCACTACAGCAGTGACTGGTGCGCGAAACTTTCTGTGGTAAGGCTTGCCCGTTTCGCGGTCCAGGTAGCATTCTCGTTCGAGGTATTCCCGTAAGTTGGCCACGTCCATGGAATACGTGCGCTCGTCGATATCAACAAAATCAGGACGCGCTCCGGCTTGGCTGATGGCTTCCGTAGTGGCAATAAACGTATGGGGAACCGTAACGACGATGTCTCCAGGTTGCACGCCGGCAGCCGTCAAAGCGAAGCGAACCGCATCGGTGCCGCTGGCTACACCCACGCAGTGCTTGGCGTCGCAAAATGCGGCGAAGGCTTTTTCGAAGTTCTCCACCATCGGGCCGCCTACGAAACCAGCGGTGCTCAAAACTTTGTGGAACACCGCAGTCAGCTCAGGCTCGAGCTCCGTATGGGGGGTAACCAGGTCTAAAAACGGGATTTTCTCGGTAAGGGACATAAGTGTTTCCTCGATTCCTTAGCTATTTTTGAAGTATTACGAAAAATTCGTCGCAGCGATACAACGCGTTGTCTGGCTATACAGTTGTCTTTTCTCGCGTGATGTGGCGCAGCACTCTTGCAGGATTGCCGGCTACGATCGTGTCTTTGGGAACATCTTTGGTGACTACGCTTCCCGCGCCAACGATCGCGTTCTCACCAATCACAATCTTCGAGAGGATGGTGCAGCCCGAACCGATGGAAGCGCGCGCCTTCACCAGCGTCTTCTCCACTTTCCAATCCTGTTCCGTTTGCAAATGTCCTTCCTCCGTGGTCGCGCGCGGATAGGAATCGTTGATGAAAACAACACCGTGACCCACAAACACGCCGTCCTCAAGAGTCACGCCTTCGCATATAAACGTGTGGCTTGAAACCTTGCAATTCTTGCCGATCTTCGAATTCTTCTGAATTTCTACGAAAGCACCAATTTTCGTGTCATCGCCTATTTCACATCCGTATAGATTGATGAACTTTGATAGTTTCACGTTCTTCCCAAGTTTGACGTCTGGCGCAACACAAAGGTACTGGTCCATGCTTTAATTTTCCCTTTTCGAAAAGATTTCAGGTCAGCTTACGAAAATAGGGTGAGAGGTTGCTAGAGCTTGATGACTTTGCCTCTTTGCTGCAACGACTGGTCGGCGGCTTCCAGCACTTGTACGACGTGCAGTCCCGCGGCCCCATCGTTGAAAGGCTTCTTGTCATTCAAAATGCAATCGACGAAATAAGCCGCTTCGAGTTTCAGAGCTTCCACTTGCTCCACGCGAGGCGCCCACATATCGCCAGAGCGGTAGCTAACCAGCAGTTGATAAACCCCATCGCCGCTCATCTGCACGCCCTTGTCATATATCTTTAGCTTTTCGTCGGCTTCCAGGTCGTTCCACACCAACATTTTTTTCTCTCCGCCGATTAACGTCGTGCGCACCTTCACTGGAGACAGCCAGTTCACGTTGATGTGTCCAATCATGTTGTTGGGATAATAAAGAGTGAGAAACGCGATGTCGGCCACACCGTTCAAGTGGCGTTCGCCGGTGGCAACCACGGCCTCGGGCTTGCCTTTAATCAAATAATCCATGATCGAAAGATCGTGCGGAGCCAAGTCCCACAGCACGTTCACATCATGCTGAAAGAGGCCCAGGTTCACGCGCGTGGAATCGTAATAGTAAAGATCTCCCAGCGTGCCGTTATCGATAAATTCCTTGATGCGCTTAACCGCGCCAGTGAACAAGAAAGTATGGTCCACCATGATTTTCAGGTGTTTTCGGTCGGCCAGCTCGATCAACTCTTCGGCTTGCGCGGTGGTGCACGTAAATGGCTTCTCGACGAAAACGTGCTTCCCATGCTCCAACGCCAGTTTGGCAAGTTCGTAATGAGTCCACACCGGCGTCACGATGGCGATTGCATCGATGTCTGTTGCGGTCAGAATGTCGTTACACTCCGCGATTACGCGTATATCCGGATACGATTGCCGCGCGCGGCTTTGTGACTTTGGGCTCTGGTCGCAAATCGCTACCACGCGCGAACGTTCTTGCCCGTGGAAGTTCCGCACGATGTTCGGGCCCCAATATCCGTAACCGACCACACCCATCCTGATTACGTCGGTTGAATTGTTTTGTTTTTGAGCTTTCATTTCGCCTGCGTCTAGACTTGTAGCCATTTTTTCACCTTGGAGTGCAAACCCTGAAGGAGCCAAATCGTTGCGCCTAACAGAAAGGAAACTTCGCAGAAGATGCGGAGCGGTCTAAATCGGATGTGCGCTGTTCCACGACGAGTGACACCGTGCCAATTTTGCCGCGGGCGCCATAAGATTAATACGCGCCATCGCCCGTAAACACCGCCCGGGGAGTCTGAAGAAGGATCTTCACATCCAACATCGGAGACCACATTCTGGAATACTGCAGGTCCAGTCTCACCATCTCATCGAAGGTCGTTTTGCTGCGTCCACGCACCTGCCACAGACCGGTAATGCCAGGCCTGGATTCCAGCAAACGGCGGCGGTGCCAAATATCATAAGCTTCAATTTCGTAGGGAATCGGAGGCCGCGGTCCAACCAGCGACATCTCACCGATCATCACGTTCCAGAATTGTGGAATCTCATCCAAACTCGTGCGCCGCATGAATTTTCCAATCCAGGTTACTCGAGGATCGTTTGTGATCTTATAGACGCCCTTCTTGCTTCCTTCACGTGCTTCAGAATTAGCTTTCCCGGCGATGAAATTTCTGACGTATTCTTTGTGGATCGCAGCGTCTGTGGAAACGTACATGGATCTGAATTTCAGAAACACAAAACGCGAACCGAACTGGCCCACCCGCTCCTGGCGGAAAAATATCGGTCCTTTTGACGTCAGCTTGATCAGTGCCGCCAGAACCATGAAGATAGGCGAGAGAAGCAGCAAGGCCACCGAAGCGCCGAGCACATCCATCACCCGCTTCGTCAACAGCGATAGCTTTTTCCTCTCTTTTACTTCGAAAAGATCAGGGTACATCGTCGGATCAACAGGACGCTGATGCCCGCCTCCCTTCCAGCCATCCGGGAAGGCGTAAAAGGAAATTTGAAAGCTGCTCAGCTGGGTGGCCTTGAACGCTTTCTGGAGCCCCGCGGTAACTTTCGATTCAATGGTCTTGACGGCGGCGCTTACATCGCTATCACCAAACTCGGTGAAGATGACTCCAAACACGGAATTCGCTTCGAACCAGCCGGCCAAATCTGTTTCGCGGATCGCCGCGCTCAATACAACCGCAATCTGCTCCAGCAAAGCATCCGTCTTTTTATTTTTTAAGCCGCCATCGATTAACATCAAGACCAAGTGCTTGCGCGATCGTTCTGACCTTTTTCTTTCTCGAGCCAACATTCGGCGGAAATGCTCTTCGGAAAGGAAGTTGCCGGGGTCTCCAGCGCTGTTCCCATTCCCGTTCGACTTTTCAGCGGACTTGGAGCTGGCAACGGGAAAATGAGTCCCGAGCGGATGTCTGTCTTGGAACTCTTGTTCTGATTTCGTCTTCATAAATTTGCAAACCGCATTCTAGACAACTAGCTGAACTGCACGGTTTCGAGAATGCGCCTTATCTTCTGCGGACAGCTGCGGCGCGCTGCTCACCGGGGTTACCAATGCCGAGTCAATTTCCACTGCCACCGAACGCTGTAGTAGCGTGACCGAGAGAACCAGCCGGTGATGTCCTTTGAAATCCAACAGGATACCTTCCAGACCGCGCAGCGGACCCGATTCAATTCTCACCTTGTCCCCCAGTTCAAGGAATGGACAGGGATGATTCGGAACACCTGCCGCCATCAAGGCCTGAAGCGCGTTAATCTCAGACTCTTCGACAACCGCTGGGATTCGATTGAATCCAACTATCTGGATCACTCCGGGTGTTTTCAGAATTGGCAGCCGGTCGTGCTGATTAAATCGACAAAATAGGTAGCCTGGAAAGAGCGGAGATTCCACTTCCTTGATCCGGTCAGACCAACGCTTTCTATTTTTGTAAAGCGGCAGGAACCATTCATATCCCTGTCCGTTCAGATAATCTGCTACACACGACTCATGGCGAGATCTCACCTGCAAAGCAAACCACGGATACTTAGCGATGCGACCGTTGTCGCCTGTCAGACCGGCATTGGCATCGAATTGTGGTCTTGTTGTCATTCTAATGAATACCCAACTGTGCTACCGCCATTAGAGTCCCAATCGACTCTCCTGAGGTTTATCTAGGTTTGCACGACAGTTGCCACGCGCCAACCTAGTCTTGATTACCGTAAACCTATGTTTCTAATACCCTTACAGAATCCTGTGCGGTTGAATCAGTGCAAAGAGCCTGGCCGACGTATAATTTCAAGAACATTGCTATCCTATAGTTGCAATAATTTTCCGACCTGCAAGTGAAACTTAATAAAGGACATACACAATCGATCCCGGAAGAACGCTTCCACCGTACGCTCGGTCGCATGAACCAAATCGAAAACTAAGCCTGAATCGGCTTCACGTCATCATGCCCATAGGCTGAACCGTACCCGTGGTAGTAGTAAGAACCGTAGGCGTGCGCCTTCTCAACGGCGTTAAGCACTACTCCCACAACATTTCTACCCTGTAGCTCTTGACACGCTCGCTCAGCAGTTGATGTCTGCGTGGACGCGGCGCGAAGAACCAAAATCACTCCGTCCACGTGATCGGCAAGCAAGCTTGCATCAGCAACTGGAAGTAAAGGCGGTGAGTCTAGTATCACCCAGTCGAAGACCGGCGTGACACGTTCCAACAAAGTCTTGAGCCTTCCGTTCAAAAGCAATTCGCTAGGATTGGACACTTCTTTCCCGCCGGGAATAAAACAGAGATTACCTTCGGCTCCATGTTGGATCACAGCCATCTCATCGGCTTCTCCCATCAGGTACTCCGTTAAGCCCGGGGAAGGTGGCGCGCCAAGAGGAACGTGGAGACGCGAACATCGCAGGTCTGCGTCGATAATTAGGCACCTGCGATCGGGCTGGCGAACAATCGCTTGCGCAAGGTTGTTCGTTACGAAGGTTTTTCCTTCGGCGGGCATCGAGCTGGCGATCAAAAGCGTACGCAATTGCTGGCTCCCGCGTAATTGGTAAAGCCGCGATCGCAACGTTCTGAACTGCTCCGCCGCATGCACGCTGAGGGCGGGGTTGTGAAAAATGTTTACATTTAGATCCGGGTGCCAGTGCGGATGAGCGCAGCGCTGACACAAATCTTCAAAGCGCCGTAGAGTTCCCGATTGCGCGGTGACGGCCGGAGCTTGCTTGAAAATATCTGGAACAGAATCGCCGTTAGTCGGCAGCGCGCCGATATCCACTCCGACGCTTTGCATAGACACAGCGCCGTCTGCGGATTGGTTAACGGCCCGTTCTTGTTCTGCCTTTTTCAAGGCTTCGTGAATACGACTCATGGTTTCCTCTCGCGCGTTGTCACCGGCATGATATTCGCCTCGCGTAGGCGGTTGAGCAGTTCATCCAGGTTCTGAAGCAATACTTGTGCATCTACAGGAGGCTTGTTTCCGTTTGAAATACCGACCGGTGCGATCGGCTCGATCTCATCCAATTGAAACTCTCGCGCTACCTCTTCTACGAGGTGCGCCGGAACAGGCCGCAAGTGATCCACATACGCGTTAATCAAAGCGTGTTCGCAAAGCAGGTTCACAATGCGTGGAATTCCCCGGGAATATAGGTGAACCGTCTGAATGGCTTCCTTCGAGAATATCGGGTCGCCGTTGGCTCCGGCGATGCGTAAACGCTCGGCGATGTACCCAAACGTTTCTTCCAGTGTCAGCGCACCAGTGCGGCATCTCAACGTGATCCGCTGCCGCAGTTGCCGCAGTTGCGGCAATTTCAGTTTCTCTTCCAGTTCCGGTTGGCCGGTCAGCACTATCTGCAGAAGCTTTTCGGTGGAGGTCTCCAGGTTCGTAAGCAAACGGATTTCTTCAAGCACTTGCAATGACAAGTTCTGGGCCTCATCCACGATCAAAACCGCTGTTTCGCCAGCTCGATATCGTTCCAGCAACCAGGCGTTAAGTTTTAGGAGAACCTGGCTCTTGTGGCGCGTCTCACAGGGGATTTCGAAGTCAGCCATCATGAAATCAAAAAGTTGGCTGACGTTGAGCTGCGAATTGAAAACAAAAGCTGTCGCCACACGTTGTCCATGCAGCCAATCGAGTAGCCGGTTGAGCAGGGTTGTTTTGCCCGTTCCGACTTCACCGGTCAGCAATATGAATCCCTTACGATTTTGAATGCCGTAAGTTAGACCTGCGAGCGCTTCCTGAATCTGTTTCGTCAGGAACAGATAGCGCGGGTCCGGATTCACATTGAATGGGCTTTCGCGAAGCCCAAAAAATTTCTGGTACATTTGCTTTAGGCTCCCGCTCCCGCATGAAACGGAGAATCGCCGGCCTTTCCCGCCGGACCGTGCTTCGATTTCCTGATCATTAGTGATTCAACGGCAGGAACCATCGCCAGTACCGGCAATCGCAGCGCAATCTCAACGTCCCTTTCAGTCCTGAATGAGCTGTCCCGAGATTCCAGGAAAAATGCTATTGCGATTCCCAATGCTATACCTCCGGCGAATCCTCCAAGTGCGAACATCGGTCGATTCGGAAAGGACGGCTTGTCCGGCAGATTGGCGGGATCCAATATCGAGAAATTTTCGCCTTCCTGATGCCGCTCCAGGTCCGCTGCCATCGCCGATTGATCTCGCTTCTTCAGCAAATCGTTGTAGAAGTCGAGCGCGGTCTGATAATCGCGTGTCAGTTCTTTGTACTGCTGTTCGACTGCAGGGCTCGATTGCACCCGATCCTGATAAACCTTAATCGCCTGTTGAATCTTCTCTTGTTCCTTGGTTTTCTCAGCAATCACCTGATCGGTCGTGTGAACTTGAGCTCGCAACTGGGCGATTTGCGCCGGCTCGGTCGCCGTTTTCGGCGACTTGCCCCCACCAGATTTAGGAGCGTTATCGTTATCGGCTATCTTCTTTTGCAGCGCGGCAATTTCACTTTTCGTTTTCACGACATCCGGATAGTCATCGGTGTAACGAGCCTCCAAATTTGCCAGCTGGGTTTGCAGCGCGGCTAATTGCGCATCCATCGTTTCCGGATTTGATCCGGTCTGTGCCGCTTGCCACGCGGCGACTTGCTGCCCCAACATTGACTCTGCAAAACTTTTATCCTGTTGAGCACGAGCCAAGGCTTGGGTCGCCGCATCCAGTTGTGAGGTCAGGCCCGTCAGAAGATTCAAATTTCCTTGCTCTTCGTCCGGAAGCGAGCCGATATAACGGCTCTTGAATTCCGCGAGCCTGGCGTCCTGCGCGTCCAATTTTGCTTTAGCGTCAACGAGCTGTTGTGCAAGAAACTGCGTGGTGTCCTCAGATCTCTGTTGCCTCAGCCGCAGATTCTCTTCAATGAACATTGACGTCACAGCCGCGCAAACTTCTTGAGCCGTTTTAGGATTATCTAAGGTAACGATGATGTGAAACCCCGGAAGCGCCTGCGACTGGGTCTCAGCCATGGGTTGTACCGGAGTTACTTGTATACTCTTCTGCAGCCGTGCGACTAGATCTTCTACCGGCACGCGGTTCACATCGCTCGAATACAATCCGAACTGATGGATAATAGGTTCCAGTCTCGTCCGGCTTAGGATTTCTTCCTGCATGCTCGCCAGTCGTGCGTTGATTTCCGTGGTAATCACCGGCTTCACGAAATCGGTCGGCACCGTCGGCTGTTCGATCAGGACCAAGGTTTGCGACATATAGCGGTTCGGAAGAAAACGCGACACTCCATACGCCAGGGGCCCCCCTGCTACTGCCAGCACGGTTATCAAAACCCATCGCCGTCGTAGGATTGCTGTGTAGTCTGCGAATGTTAATTCTCTTTGAATCATTCCATCCTCTTCCGCGGTTAATTGCCGCTTAAAACGTTCTAGGTCGCGCGCGCCATCCCAGGCCCACGCTAATCAGATTTTGGGTATACGAACCCCCACATACCGTCCCCGAACAGAAGGGAGCATTTGAGTTTTGATATTGAAGGTCGTATCCCAGAACAAGCTGCAAGGTCCTTCCCCATGGATGAGTCAAATGTGCCCCAGCAGTCCAATAATCATATGTTCCATTCAAGGTCGTCACATTGGCGACCGCAACAGGGAGCCCCTGATTTCGCGCATATCCAAATTCGACGTTTCCGGTGAACGTCCTGGATAATTGCCGGGTCACTGTGCCCAAAACGGTGTCCCCTATAGCCCCGGCTAGAATTCCTGAGCCATTCGTAATGCCATGGAAATATGTAGCAAAAAATCCAGTCTTAGAGTTCAGTTGATAGTTCAAAGTCGTATTCAAAGACCAGAGTAGCTCGTTATTAGAGCCGCAGGCCGGAGTGTTTACACCTGCCACACCACAAGAAATGTTAGTGGCAAAAAGGGCGAATTGCGGCCCTGCCGCGATTTGAAACGCCAGACGGCCTGTTATTCGGCGTCCGTAAGAGAGCAGTGCGCTGTGGGTATCAATCGATTGCCCAAAGTTCGAATACCGAAAACCGTTGTAGACGTATGAAATGCCGATGGTGTCGGTCTTTGTTAAAAGGTAGTTATAACCCGCTTGAGCATAAATCTCTGTGCTATTCAGCAAATCTTGATCGAAAAAGTGCAGCTCTGAATAACCGCCCGAAAACGTCAACGAAGAACGGGGCGAAATTATTACATTGGCTTGGACTGCAGATGCGTTTGTGAGGCGCTGTCCAAATTCACTCAAGATTGTCTGATTGCCGCCGAATGGAAGGCCAATGGGAACTCCAATGGTCGTGGAAATTCCTCCGAAGCCGACGTTTCCGAAAGCAGTTTCCGGGGTGTATCGAAATTCATCGATTAGCGTGAGAGTCCAACGGCGGAATGAAAACTGGGCTTCAAAATTGGCGTCCTGAATCACACCGTTTCCCACGCTCCCATCATTCGAAAAAACTCCACCCCCCAGGTAATCAAATGTCAATTCGGACTGGCCCGAATACTTGTGGATGTCAACGCCGCCTACCAACGTCGTCCATGTGGTCCAGCCTCCGGCTCCCGATAGAGGTGGCTCGGAATCTCCGGTGAAATCGACTTCGCCATGTGGTTGCCAGTAGCTGTGACGATCCAGTGGTACGCCCAAAGACAAATCTTGAATTCCCGTTATAGGCCGATTGTCCGGACCCAATTCCGTCGGCCCGATGATGGATTCCCCGTTATCCGCTTGCGAAGCCAAGGGAGACTTATAAGCGGGAATGGGCTGTTCCGCTCCTTGCTGTTGCTCCGGTTGCTGGGGCTGTTGGGTCTGATCCGGCGTCGGCTGTTGTTGAGCTTGTGCGGCGCACACACTGATCACCAGAGCAAAAATCATCGCGGCGATTTGATACAAACTACGCATTCATCCCCCTAGGGCACCACGATGGTGTCGCCGGCTTTCAGCAAAATGTCCTGCTCCGGATGCTTTCCACCCACTACATCCTTGTAATTGAAGGGATATTTCACCTGCTTTCCGTTTTCGAGCCGGAGAACGTAAATTCCCTTCATCTTCGCAAACTGTGTAAATCCCCCTGCGCTCGAAAGGCCGCGCAACACTGTCGTTCCGGGCAGCAGCGGAAAAGCGCCCGGCCGCGTAACTTCACCCAGGACGTAAATCCGCTGGCTGTTGATCGCGGTGACGATCACGGTGACCTGCGGATTCGTTACGTATTTTTTTAAGCTCGCTGTTATTTGGTTTCCCAGTTGTGCTGGAGTTATTCCCGCCGCCTGCACATCATTTAGCAGCGGAAGCGAAATCTTTCCGTCCGGACGGACGGGAACGGTGCGAGAAATGTCGGGCTCCTTCCAAACGTTCACGTCGATCACATCCTGTGGTCCAATTACGTAGTTGGGATCAGATGTCACCCCGCGCGGGGCGCCATTGTATCCAGGCAAAGGAGCCGACTGTGAGTCGGGCTGTGAATTCTGCGAAGTTCCCTCTTGCTGAGCCACGGCCGGGACTGCGGCCAAAAACGATGCGATCACCAAAGTGTGTATCTTTTTAATCATTTTCTCTCCCGCTTTTATCAATCAGTCTGCGACTCTGGCATCCCAATCTGCTTCAATTTGTAGAGCAAGGATTTGTAGCTGATCTGAAGTTCTTGTGCGGCTCGCTTCCGGTTCCACCGCGTGCGCGCCAGCGCTTCTAAAATCATTCCGCGCTCCGCCTGGCGAGAAGCGGCTCGCGCGGCAGCCTTCAGCGAATAACTTCGCGTCTCGGCTGACTCGGCCCGCACCTCAACCGCTGCCGTAGTAACTTCCGGTAGCGCCAGGTTTTCGTCCCCGAGCGCGACAATCTTTTTAACCACGTTCGCCAATTGGCGTATGTTTCCAGGCCACGAATAATCCAAAAACCTTCGTATCGTACGCGGACTCAACGTCGGGCGTGCCCGGTTAAATTCCGCGGCGTATTTCGTCAAAAAAGATTCCACCAGCAACGGGATATCGTCTTTGCGGTCTCGCAGCGGAGGAAGTCGCAAGCAGGCGCCACTAATACGGTAATAAAGCTCGCTCCGAAAACGTCCTATCCGCATCTCTTCATCAAGATTCCGGCTGGTCGTTGAAATTACGCGCGCTCCCAGCAATCCGCGCCTGGGTCTGGCATCGCCATCCGGCAATGCGTAAAGAAGACTGCGTTGGCAGCTCGCGTCCAGTTCACTAATTTCATCGAAGAAAACTGTTCCCGGGCATCCTTCCGATCCCGGACTCGAAGCGTCGCCATTGCTGTCCAACGCAAGTTCACTCGCGAAGTTTGCCAGGCTGATTGACGCGCAAGCAATTTTCACCAGCGGTGCTTCGCAATTCGAGGACAGTCGGTGAATCCTCTGCGCGAACATTTCCTTGCCTGTTCCGCTCTCGCCTACAAGCAAAACCGGAATGTTGGTTAGCGCGATTTCTGCCACCACACTCTCAAGCGTTTGCATGGCGGCAGACATACTGCCGACAAATCCCGACTCCCCTCTTACCTGAACGACATCGATCTGACGGCTTACCATAGCTCTCGTTCTCTCATCCTCAGTTACTGGAGGTCCGCCTGTACATAGGACTACCGTTCACTAGACGGGTAAATGCACGGTTACTGCCAAGCCTCGAAGCATCCCTGCGGGCCCTCCATTTAACCTAAACACTTTAGTTTATGATGTTTAGGAGTAGTCCGCAACGACTGGTCGGCCGGAATTGCTGGCATGGAAATCCTTGCAAACTTCCATGTTTGGGTAAAATGCTTCCGCTTAATACCCGCCAAGAGAGATTTCTTTTCGATACACTTGGTTACATAAATTCTGGTGAATTGTTCTGGCAGGATAGTAAGCTATGTATTATCTGTACTATACGAGAGGGTTACTGCGGAGCCGTCAATCTACAACACTTTTATGGATTGCAGTAAAATCGAAGGATAGAATCTTCGGGGGCTGCAGCCTGAGTAGCTCGAGGGGCTCCCAGAGGCAGAGGCTAAGATGAAGCTCGCCAGACCTGTTTACGTACTTGCGGCCAGCGTGCTAGCTCTATCGGTCGGCTGCTCTCGAGATCCGCAGGCGCGAAAGAAGGCATACCTCGAGAAGGGCGAGTCCTATTTCGAGAAAGGCAGGTACGACGCCGCGATTATCGAATACGAAAATGCTATTCAGATCGACCCGGACTTCGCCACTGCCCACTATGAGATGGCGCGCTCCTTTGTAAAACAGGGCGATTGGACACATGCTTTCCGGGAGCTCCAGCGCACTGTTCAACTTGATCCAAAGAATTCCAAAGCTCAGCTTGACCTCGCGGATTTCTATCTTGCAGGCCGTAAATACCAAGAAGCTCGCGATCATGCTGCATTGGTTTTGCGGAGTGATTCCCAAAACGCGCAAGCCCAGGTGATTCTTTCCAACGCGGACGCCGCATTGGGCGACTCCAAAAAAGCGCTAAGCGAAGCGCAGCAAGCGGTGCAGATGGATCCGAACCGCTCTCCGTCTTACCTCAATCTCGCTTTGATGTATGAAAGATCGAACGATTTACAGGGCGCGGAACAAAACTACTTGAAAGCTGTCTCGCTGGATCCCAAGTCCATGCCCGCAGTGATTGCCTTGGGAACTTTTTATCAGCGGCAAAAGCGTTGGTCGGACGCCGAAAAACAATTTCAAGCGGCCATCGCGATGGATCCCCAGGATCCGTCTCCACGTGTGGCCTTGGCAAATCTTTATCTCGCGCAGGGAGACAAGCCCGCCGCAGAACAAACCATGCAGCAGGCCAAAAGCGCGCTGAAAGATAATCCGGCAGGCTATCGATTGCTCGGCGACTTCTACCTAAGCCAGAGAGAACTCGAGAAAGCAACGGACGAGTTCAGCGCGCTCTATTCCCAGCATCCCAAAGATAAGGCGATTGCTGAGACCTATGTTCAGATTTTGCTGCAGCAGAATCGTCTGGATGACGCCGCCAAAGTAAACGACGCCACTCTGCAAAATTTCCCTTCGGATCCCGCCGCCATGATTCTGGAGGGCGCGATCTTGAATCGCCAGCAGAAACAGTCCGACGCTGTTCAGGTTCTTGAACAAGCCGTGAAAAGCGCGCCGGATAATGCCGTCGGCCATTTCCAACTCGGACTTGCATACGCAGGCACCAAGAACTTCGGACAGGCCGAAGCTCAATGGCGAGAGGCTGTACGATTGCAACCCACGATGATCGATGCGCATCGCGCTCTTGCTACTTTGGCTTTACCAAAGCACGACGCGAAACTGTTGGCGGAAAGCGGTGCAGCTCTGAAGTCCATCGAGCCAGGAGCAGTCGATGGCTATATCTACGAAGCGCAAGCCGAGTTCTGGCAAGGCAATCAGGCCAACGCGGAAGCCGATCTAAAAAAGGCCATCGAGATGGCTCCGCAGAATCCCGCTGGCTACGTCCAAATGGGAAATCTCCGCCTGGGCCAGAAAAAATCAGACGAAGCTGAAAAATATTTCGCTCAAGCGCTAAAGCTCGACCCGTCATCGTCCGACGCTCTCACCGGACTCGTGAACATCGCCGTTGAACGCAAAGACCCGGCGAAAGCGCTGCGCCTGGTGCAAGATCAGGTAGCACTGGTACCTAGCAGCAGCAATTTTTATTTTTTGTTGGGGCAAATCGAGCTTCGCAACCAGGATCAGGCGAAAGCGGAAGCCGCACTTGAGAAGTCCGTTGACCTCGACAAAAGTAACGCAGCGGCTGTGCTGTTGCTTGGCAGCATCCAAGTAGCCCGCGGCTCCGTGGATCGGGCGATTGCGACCTATCAGAACGCTATCAAGAACAACCCTGGCGACCCTCGCCTATACGCTGGCTTAGGCGGTGCGTACGAAGCGCACCAGGATTGGCAGCAGGCCCAGGATGCTTACAAGAAGGCTCTTGAAATCCAGCCGGATTATTCTCTGGCCGCAAATAATCTCGCATACGTAATGCTCGAGCACGGCGGAAACGTAAACATTGCGCTTTCGCTAGCGCAAACCGCACGCAAAGGTTTGCCCAACGAAGCTTTCTCTGCCGACACTCTAGGCTGGGCCTATTACAAGCAGGGCGTCTATAACGCCGCAATTGAGACGTTACAAGAAGCTGTCACCGCAAACCCGATTAATCCGACATATCACTATCACCTCGGCCTGGCCTACCAGAAATCAAAGAATGTTCCGATGGCGAAAAAGGAATTCGCGGCTGCGTTGAAACTGAATCCCAAACCGGATCAAGCTGAAGAAATCAAAAAAAACCTGGGCACACTCTAGGAGTTATGTTTACTGGGGTCATTTTGCTTGCTAGTATTCCGCGTTACAACCGTATTTTTAGAAGGGTGGCCCATGCGGAGGTCTCGCGCAGGATTTAGCATTGGATTCGTAACGCTCTTGGTCTTCGGCCTTACCGGAACTCACAAGAAGCTGGCCCGAGCCGAGCCTCGTTACATGTTCTTAACGGTTACCGACTTTGAAGAGGGGATTTCCTATCGTCAGGCTCAGTGGCACGCTCCTATCGGGCACCTGATTAATCCGTGTTCTTACGCCGACCATTTCGCCGGGACAATCGACTGGAACGACGGCAGCGGCGAACGCAAGCCCGACGCCAACTTTGAACAGAGAATGATTCAAAAAACCCCCGCCGTCCAAAGCGGCACTTATCTTTTCTGGGACGATGAACATGTTTCGAATTCTGTGGGCACGCAAATTGTAACGACTAAACTGCTCCTGCATTGCATGGGGGACCCTCCGCCAGACCAGCAATACGTTTATCGAAACGTGGTTGTTGTACATCCAAGAATTCCCGTGAACCAAGTTGAATTCACGAAAAATGGAAAGCGTGTCGACAGGTTGAAAGGCCACGACGACGTCGACCTAACGGTCACGCTGGACGCGCCAGCCCCTCCCTCCGGTACTTGGGTTAAACTCAACGTGAGCCCTCCGGACAATCTGAATTCTCTTCCGCCTTACGTCCTTGTCCCTGCTGACGAAACCCAGGAGACCATTTCCAATCTGGAAGTGAGGAAGCCCAATGCGGACATTCAAATATTGGTCACAGCCAGTACCGTGGGCCGCCCTCAAGAATCGCAGAGACTAACGGTGACGCCATAAGCCTGGCGGTATCAACTCCGCTATGCAAAATGCTTTCTTTCTCTTGCGGAGATTTTCTCAATAAGAGGAAATGCCTTCCTGTGACCGTAGGCTTAAGAATGGTCCATAGAAGCAGGCATCAGTAACTATCGTGTTTGTCTAGGATTAGCTTTTCTCAAACTCAGGGTTTAGAGACTGTTCGGTCATCCAAATGCACCGTCGAGCCGTACCCTAATTGAACGACTTGAGTACTGGAACTATTGATCTCGTGGGATTGCTTTGAAAGGATGGGTAATCTGCAAATTTTCCGCTCGAACGCAATCTCAAATTTCTTCAATAACTGTCAAACCTTTAAGGTCAAAGTGCAGGCACGCCGGTTTTTTAGAGCTTCGCTGCGCTTGGCCGCAGCCTTCTTTGTTATGGCGTTAACTTCTGTGTCCTCCTCCGCTCAGACAAGCATTTTGACCCAACACTACGACATCAGCCGCACGGGGCAAAACACCGCAGAAACTATACTGACAACATCAAATGTGAACTCCGCCACATTCGGGAAATTATTTTGGATACCTGTAACGGGATACGTTTACGCGCAGCCGCTCTACGTACCAGGCGTAGTGATCCCCGGGGCCGGGACTCACAACGTTTTGTATGTTGCCACAGAACACGACCAGCTTTACGCGTTTGATGCGGACAACGGCACTCAGTTATGGCAGGTGAACTTTCTCATCAATGGCGCAACTACGGTCACGCCGAATGATGTGGGCGGAACTCAAGACATTAATCCAGAGATGGGAATTACCGGCACGCCCACAATCGACCCTGTATCGAAAACGTTGTACGTGGTGGTGAACACGGTGGAAAGCGGCAATATTATTTATCGCCTGCATGCCATCGATATCACGACCGGTGCAGAGAAGTTCGGTGGCCCGGTTTTGATGAGCGGATCAGTGCCCGGAACTGCTCCGGATGGCAATGGCTCGACGGTACCTTTTAACCCGCAATGGGCGAATCAACGTCCTGGCCTTCTATTGCTCAACGGATACATCTACGTCGGATTCGCCTCTCACGGAGATAACGGGCCGTGGCATGGCTGGATTCTCGCCTATAACGCTTCTACGCCGCTGAACCAAACAGGTATTTGGTGTACATCTCCAAACGGAAAGGGCAACGGAATATGGGGGGCGGGCTCCGGGATCACTGCTGACGCGGAAGGAAATATCTATGTCGCTACCGGAAATGGCGACGATACGGTAACCACACCTGCCCCTCCGCCATCCACAACAATTGATTACGGGGACAGTATCGTGCGGGTCGGCGTAACTAATGGAGTTCCAGTTCCGACAGATTATTTCACTCCCTATAATCAAGCTGCGCTCGACAACGCCGATACAGACGTCGGTTCTGGTGGCGTCCTCGCGCTTCCTGATCCTCAGCCCGGTCCTTATCCGCATATTCTGATACAGAGCGGGAAGCAGGGGCAGATCTACGTCGTCAACCGGGACAAGCTAACAAGCGATGGCAGCCATTACTGCAATGGTTGCACCAGCGATCCGGAAATTATCCAATCATTGTCAGGCACGAGCGGCGGGCTGTGGAGCATGCCAGCCTATTGGAACGGACAGGTTTACATGTGGGGGAATGGCGGTAATCTGGTGGCATATTCATTTACGAATGGCATGCTCTCGCAATCACCCACCTCAACGTCGGCCGAATCCAGCGGGTATCCGGGCTCCACCCCAGTAGTGTCATCGAACGGAACAAGCAATGGAATCGTGTGGGCAGTAGAGTCGGACGCTTACGGTTCGGGAGGACCGGCCATTCTTCGCGGATATTCCGCGGCGAATGTTTCGAACCTTTTATATGGGTCGAACCTCACAAGCGGAAGAGACACGCTGGGGCCGGCGGTAAAGTTTGTCGTGCCAGTGGTTACCAACGGTAAAGTCTACGTAGGGGCGCAGAACGAGGTTGACGTCTTTGGCTTAACAGCCGGATGGCCGCAGACGGGATCACCCGTTTTTAGCCCGGTAGCTGGTTCTTATAACACTGGATTTCAAGTTACCCTGAGCAGTACACCCTCGAACGCTACCATTTACTACACCACGGATGGAAGCACACCGACGAGTACTTCTACTGTATATGCGGGTCCGCTGACCATAACCGACACCACCACTATTAACGCTATCGCGGTCGCAAACGGCTATCTCCAGAGTCCAGTTTCCACCGCAGTTTACACGGTGCAGAGTCAGACTGCACCTCCTGATCTATCGCCGGCCGCCGGCACTTATACCTCGTCACAGACAGTTCAACTTTCAGATACCACGGCCAACGCGATCATCTATTACACGACCGACGGTAGTAAACCGAACCATAACTCGAAACAGTACAGCACGCCTATTTCCGTCGCGGCAACCACCACGATTTCCGCGATAGCATCATCACCAGGTTTGAACGACAGTCCTGTGGTAGTTGGATTGTTTACAATCAATCCCAACGCCACCACCATTAACTTCGGAATGGGTTTCGCAACTCCGACGGGCATGCAATTCAACGGCTCCACTGATCTAGACGATAGCCGCCTTCAATTGACAAACGGCGCAGAGAACGAAGCTGGAAGCGCTTTCTTTACGACACCGACGAACATTACAAATTTTACAACCGACTTCACCTTTCAACTTTCCGACGCGCAAGCCGACGGGATCACTTTCACGATTCAGAACTCTTCGGCCGGGCCGACTGCTCTAGGGCCGAGTGGCGGAGGTCTGGGATACGGTCCTGATACCCCGGGCGGGACTCCCGGCATCTCGAATAGCGCGGCGGTCAAATACGATTTGTACAACAACGACGGTGAAGGCGATGATTCCACCGGTCTTTACACAAACGGAGCTTCGCCCACTGTGCCCGCCACTGATATGACTTCGTCTGGAGTGATCCTGAATAACGGCGATACCATGACCGTCCACATCACCTATGACGGCACCACTCTGACGATGACAATCACTGACTATTCTGTGAACGCGACATTCACCACCAGTTGGCCCATCAACATTCCGCAAGCAATCGGCTCAAACACAGCATACGTAGGCTTCACGGGTGGAACTGGAGGGCTAACCGCCAGCCAGAAGATAGAAACGTGGACTTTCGCGTCAACTCCTACAGGTACCCAGGTGCAAACGCCGGTCATCATGCCGGGATCCGAATCGTTCACCGGCTCGGTCACCGTCTCAATCACAGACTCGACCAGCGGCTCGTCGATTTACTACACTACGGATGGCAGCACACCTTCGCCCGGCCAGGGAACCACCCAGCAATACACCACCTCTCTCACTTTGAACGCTACCGCTACCGTTAACGCTATGGCCACGGCGCCAGGCGACTCGAACAGCGCAATGGCGACCGCAACGTATACTTTGTTATCGCAACCCGCCGCAAAGCCTACGATTAGTCCCAACGGGGGCAAGATATCGACGACGCAGCCCGTATCCATTAGCGATGCGAGCAGTGGCGCTGGAATCTACTTCACCACCGACGGCAGCATGCCTTCCCCTGGTGTGGGGACCACACAACAATACAGCGCGCCCGTTACGTTACCAGCCTCCGCAGTGGTGAAAGCGATTGCAAGCGGTAACGGGTACACCACCAGCCCGACGGCTGTGGCGTCCTTTACTGTGCAACGCGTCGCGGAGCCTGCTATCAGCCCGAAAGCCGGCGCAATTTCTACTACGCAAACAATCTCCATTTCTGACGCCACAGGTGGCGCCACAATTTATTACACGACGGACGGATCTACTCCTTCTCCGGGACTCGGAACCACCAAGCAATACCCGGGAGCTTTTCTGCTGACCTCTTCGGGAGTGGTAAAGGCGATTGCTACGGAGGCCACCTACGAGAACAGCCAGATAGCGTCCGGAAACTACACCCTGCAAAGGGTGTCCACACCGACTTTTAGCCCTAAGTCCGGCACTGTTTCTACCGCGCAGGCGATTAACATTTCGGATACCACTAGTGGCGCGACGATCTACTACACTACCGACGGCAGTACGCCCACGCCTGGGATGGGAACCACGAAGAAATACGGTACAGCTTTCACGCTTTCTGCTTCGGCCACGGTAAAAGCGATCGCAACTGCGAATGGAAGTTTGAACAGCGGTCAGGTGAGTACCTCCTATATCTGCCAGCGCGCTGTTAAGCCCGCATTTACCCCTGCGGGAGGATCTATATCCCCGACGCAAACGATTACGATGAACGATGCGACCAGTGGAGCCCAAATTTATTACACGACCGACGGCAGCACGCCTTCACCGGGCATAGGAACCACGAAACAGTACACTTCGCCATTGACCCTTTCAGCTTCTGCGACCGTTAAATCCATTGCCGTTGCGGCCGGTTACGTGAACAGCCCAATGGCCACGGCAGTTTACACCGTGAAATAGTTGCAGCCGGAATCTCGCTATTAAGGCGCCTTCTCTCTCGCAGGCGCAGCCATGGATATCCCGCCGAGTTACCTTTAGTTCCTGCCCTTGAAACTTAGGGATTTCCCGTACCTTCGCGTTCAAGACACCCTGAGAATTTGCTCCGGCAAGCCAGGGCGTTTGACTTTGGAGTAGTATTGCCTTGAGACATGGACGCCAAAGCGAAGCAAAAAACGCTCCGTCTTCTCACGAGCGGAATCTACGTGATGACCTCCCGAGACGGCGATCGTTATGGAGCGGCAACAGTTACCTGGGTTTCGCAGGTTTCCTTCAAACCGCCATTATTGATGGTTGCCTTGCGAAGGGATGGAAGCGTTCTTAATTGCTTACTGTCGAGCGGTTTCTCGGTCTTGCATATCGTGGGACGCGAGCAGCAAGAAATCGCGCAGAAGTTCTTTTCAGCCACCAAAGAATCGAACGGCTTCTTGAATGGCGAGCCGTTCTATGAAGGAAAAACCTCCGCGCCGGTCCTGAAGAATCTGAAAGCTTTTCTGGAATGCAAACTTATAAACGTCGCTGAAGATTACGGCGATCACGCCGTTGCGATTTTGGAAGTTCTAGAAGCCGGAAATCGCGGGGAAGTAGATCCTCTCGTTGTAGGCGATTCTCCCTGGAAATACGGCGGCTAGCTTATAATTCTGAAATCCCGCCTTTGCTTCGGTTTCCGCGCACGAATCCGATTTGGGCTTCGCGGCAAAGTCCACTATAATCGTTAGATTCGGTATTGCCACAGGAGTCGCTAGGTCTATGTTGAAAAGCATTCAGCAGCGGGATCTCGATCGCAATCGATGGGTCAAGGTCACTATGATCGTTTTACTCGTCCTTATTAGCGTCAGCATGGTGATTACATTGGTGCCTGGCTTGGTAGGCGGGTCGACCACCAATAGCCCTGACACGGTAGCATCCGTCGGCGGCCAGGACATTTCCTTGCTCGAAGTACAGCGCCACTTAAATATGGTCCTGCATGGGCAACAAGTTCCTGAAATGCTCAAGGGCCTGTACGCCAAACAGGTTCTCGATCAGATAATTTTTTCACGCGCTCTCGAGATCGAAGCTGAGCGGCTGGGCCTCAGCGTAACCCCCCAGGAAGAATCCGATCGAATCAAGCAGTTGCTGCCCGCGGCATGGGAAGGTGGGGCCTGGACAAAGGATCGTTACGTTGCGGAAGTTCAGACTCGCACGGGAATGTCTGTTCCCGAATTCGAATCATTCTTACGCGATGACATGCTGATGGAAAAGTTCCGGCAGCTGGTCACCTCCTCGATCAGTGTTACTCCGGGCGAGATTGAAAACGAGTTTCGCCGTCGAAATGAGAAAGTGCAGATCGAATACGCGCTGGTGAAACCCACCGAACTTGCTTCTTCGATTCAGCCCACCGACGCGGAGCTTTCAGCTTATTACAACAAGAATGCCGGTCGTTATCAGGTTCCCGAAAAACGGTCCGCGCGCTACGCGCTGTTGGACCTTGCAAAGTTGCGAGAGGCCACTCAGGTGAGCGATGACGATCTTCGCGCGTATTACAACTCCCACATCGACCAATACAAAGTGGAAAACCGTGCGCATGTTGAGCACATTCTGTTCAAGACCATCGGCAAGACCGACGCCGAAATCGCTGAAATCCGCCAGAAAGCCGAAGATGTTCTGAAGAAAGCCAAGAGTGGCGCCAATTTCGAAGATTTAGCCAAAAAATATTCGGAAGATGATGCGACCAAACCCAAGGGTGGCGACCTCGGCTGGATTGTTGAAAAGCAAACCGTCCCTGAATTTGAACAGGCCGCTTTCAGCGTCCCCAAGGGCTCTGTTTCTGACTTGGTGAAAACCCAGTATGGTTTCCACATTATCAAGGTGTTGGACCGCGAAACTGCTCACACCAAGCCTTTCGAGGAAGTTCGCAGCACCATCGTTCCTATCCTCACGGATCAAAAGGCCGCCGAACAGGCCAATAATATTTCCACGCAGATGGCCAGCGCCGTTCGCCAGTCCAATCGCCAGTCTCTGGACGACTTGGCTCGAAAATTTAATTTGAAGCTTGGCGACACGCCACCTGTATCCGTCACCGACCCCATCGGCGATCTTGGAAATTCCCCTGAACTGCACCAGATTCTCTTTCAACTGCGTCCCGGCGAGCTGAGCCAGCCGCTTCAAGTCCCTCAAGGCTTCGTGATTTTGACGCCGAAAGACATCCAGCCTGCGCATCAGGGAACGCTCATGGAAGTTCGCAACAAAGTTGTCGCCGACTATCAGCAGGAAAAATCCGTTGAGCTGGCTCGGACCAAAGCGCAGGAGCTGGCCAAGCGCGTTCAATCCGGCGAATCGTTTGACCAAGCCGCCAAAGCTTTGGGTCTCACCGCAGTCACGCCTGAAGCCTTTGCACGAAACGGCTCCGTTCCAGATGTCGGCTCCGCGAAGCTGCTGCAGGCTTCGTTTGGAATGTCCGTTGGCCAAGTCAGCCAGCCGACGCAGGTGGCAGGTAACTGGCTCGTGTATCGAGTCGTAGGCCACCAGCCCGCTAACCCCGCGGACCTGGCTACTCAATCCGAACAGATCAAGCAGCAGCTACTGCAAGCGAAGCAGACGGCTGCCTTCGAAGCTTTTCGCACCGCGCTGGAAGATCGTCTCAAAAAGGAAGGCAAGCTGACGATCAACGCGGATGTTATGAAGCGCCTATCGCGCACAAGCTAGGTAACACGAAGCCTAACTCGTGAGAATTCACAACAAATTTTCCCACCCGCTCCGCCTCCGTTTCTCTGTAAATTACTGTAAATAAACATGTTAACTATTTGAATGCCCGTCCTTGCCTCCTTTCTGAAGCTTCTATAAAATGGCTTGTATCCGCAGAGCCTGCCCCGTCGCCAGCGGGGTTCCGACCTAAGGCGAGAATCTTCCCAATTTCCGCCCGGTCACGAATAGCTGAGCGCCATCTTAAGGAGCATTCAATGCCGGAAAAACGTTCAAAGGCTAGTAGGCTCGCGGTAGCACTCAAGACCAGCCGCTCAGGGTCGAAGACACTCGACTTTGGGGTTATGGTGGAAAAACTGGGGACCAGGATGCCTACCAAGAGCACATCATTAGGTAACGAGTATTTATGCGCGATGGAGAAGAATCAAAACGGAAAGTATAACGTCCGTGTGCGCGCGTATTTCGGGCGCGGCGGCTGGTCGTTGCCGGTCTATTTCCTCGCTTCCACATTCAATGCCGCCATGAAGAAGTTGGAAGAAGCGCTGCAGTTGTTGCAGAAAAATGAAGAGCGGCTCAGGTTTTGGGGTGTAGAGCGGTCCGACGACCCGGGTGTCGCTGGAGATCTTCTAAAGGAATTTGGTTTGTGGCTCGACCGCCGCAAGGAATACCCGCGCAAACTGGCCGAGGTCAACGTACAGCGCGAACGGCCGGTGCCGGCGTCTATGCTGGCTCCGATACGCCGCGTGTTAGCCGACTCCGTATCACAGGAGCGCGTTTCGCTCGCTGCGGCCGGCGACTGACTACCGTAAAGCTCATAAATCCAACCGGTGACTAAGCTCCGGGCTCCCGGAGAATTCTCCGCCAAACTTCCCATCGCGAGAGCTGCAAATCACTTTTACGCCTTAGGGCGGAGGAAGATTTCACCGTTGGCTACGATGGCGTCGTTAAGCGACAGCTTATAGCGGTATGCGCCGGGGTTAAGACCGGAACGGATGGCTCCGCTTTGCAAGCGGATTCCGGGCGGGGCCTGAAAGACGTTTGAAGAGAAAGGGCAGCGCTGTGGATCGAATTCGATTTTGAGGTTCCCGGCGTTGGAGAACCATTCGACTTGATCTCCGGGTTCGAGCACTACTATTTCGGGAAGCACTCCTACCACCACTAGCTTGTCCGCCACTCGGTTCCCTCTTTAACTTTCGCTGAAATTTTTTATCGCTCGGGCTACGTTGTTCGGCCGAGCGTGATTTGTCGTGAGGCGCCCGTCGTTACGACATGGCCTTCACGGCTTCGACTATGTGCTTGGCGGAAATGCCAAAAGCTTCGA